>JAFSOQ010000032.1 GCA_017446845.1 Selenomonadaceae bacterium
GAAAGAAAATTCCAAAGATATTCCGAAAGGGCATTTGTGCTTGAAAATTTTTGCAGTCGAGACGGCGGAGGAGGCCTTCAAGAAAATTTTTGCCGAGCCGATTGATTTTTTCGAGGAGCAAAAATCTTCTGCGCCCGAAGAAAAAATTTCTCTTACCAAAGACGAACAAATAAAAAAAATTTCCTCAACGACAGTCACGCCGGAGGAGCTTGAACAGTTAGGAGTTAGGAGTTAGGAGTTGTTTTTAATTACGCATTGCGCATTAATAAAGTTATCGGACAGTGGTCGCTGCCGAAAATGTCGCTCTCAATCGCGGCGTCGACAACGTTATCAGTCAGCCGTTCCGAAATCAAAAAATAATCGATACGCCAACCGGCATTCGTGAGACGCGCCTTGCGAAGATAGCTCCACCACGTGTAAGCACCGGTGAGCGTGGGATTGCGGCGACGAAAAATATCGACGAAGCCGGCGTTCAAAAGTTCGGTGAACTTGCCGCGCTCCTCGTCACTGAAACCCGCGTTATGATGATTCGACGCGGGATTTTTTAAATCTATCGGTTCATGCGCAACATTAAAATCACCGCAAACGATAACGGGCTTTTGAGCGTCCAAAGTCTTGAGATATTCGCGAAAAATATTTTCCCAGTTCATTCGACGTTCAAGCCATTCAAGATTGTGGGAGTTGGGAACGTAGACGTTGACGAAAAAAATTTCTCCGAGGTCGAGAGTGATAACGCGGCCTTCGCGGTCAAATTCATCAACGCCGATTCCGCACGTGAAATCTTTTGGTTCGACGCGTGAGAAAATCGCCGTCCCCGAATAACCTTTGCGTTCGCCGTAATTCCAAAATTGCCGGTAGCCGTTAAGCTCAAGGATAGCCTCGCCCGCCTGCATTTTAATTTCCTGCACGGCAAAAATATCCGCGTCGAGTTTTTTGAACGCCGGCATAAAATCTTTTTTGAGACGAGCACGCAAGCCGTTGACATTCCACGAAGCAAATTTCATAAATTCTTCTCCCTACAAAAAGCCCCGCCGCTCTTCGTGAGTGACGAGGAATTTTTTATTTGCGAGTAAAAGTTTTGTCGACGACATCGCCCACGCCGCCTTGAACGCCGAGACTTTTGCCGTCTTGGAAAAATTCAACCGCGCCCGCATTGCCCAGGCGGAAAGTAATATTTTCTTTGCCTTCCCAAGAAAGAGTCTGCCCGCCCTCAATGACGCCCTCTTGAACAACATTGCCGTCGACCGTGACAAGTGCCCAGCAACGATCATTGAAACGCGCCTGCACTGCAACTTTATCGGCGGGAGTTTGTGGAGCGGGATTGGCGTTTGCAACCGGTGTAGGATTTTCTTGCGGAACAGGTTCGGGTGCAGTGGGTTGCGGAGCCTGTTGAGTTTGTTGTTGAGGAGGATCGACTTTGGCAACTTCGCCGCCTTCTGAACTTGACAGCCAAGACCATAAACCGCCCGCGATTGCCGCGATTATGACGACTGCCGCCACAATCAGCAAGCCCGATGAACTTCGATTTTTGTCTTGAATTGAATAGCCCAAAGGTTTTTTATCTTGCTTAACGGGTTTAACTTCCGGCTTATTTTCGGGAGGTTGAGCCGCGTCATTTTCCGCCGAAGCATTTGCAGTTGCCGCGTCCGCTGAAAGTTCAGCTATATCAGCCATGAACTCCTTGGCAAGCGCGTCGGCGTCCATGTTTAAAAACTTCGCGTAATTTTTGATGAAGCCCTTGGTGTAAATCGTGCCCGGCAGTTTATCGTATTCACCGTTCTCGATTGCCTCTATGTAAAGTGCTCGAATACTCGTGCCCTGCTCAATGTCATTGATGGATAAATTCTGTCGCTCGCGCTCCTGGCGAAGCGTATAACCTACCATTTACAACATCTCCTTTCAGGGCGCATTATAAACGACTGATTTTTAAAATACAAGCTTAATTTTTCGTGAGACGATTTGCGCAGGCCGTGAACTCCGCAAAAATTTTTTCCTCGTCCAAAGTTTTCAGCTCGCGATTTTCCATTAAAATTTTTCCGTCGACGATGACTGTATCCGCCGCCGCAGAGTTCGCCGAATATACCAAAAGTGACGCGGGATTATAATTCGGCTGCCACTCAACGCCGCCCATATCCCAAAGCACGATATCCGCCTTGCAACCTTCCTCAAGCCGTCCGACTTTTTGCAAGCCGAGAGCCTTCGCGCCAAATTCCGTTGCCATTTGAATTGCTTGAGCTGCCGGAATAACTTTCGGATCCAGCGTGTCGACTTTCGCCAACAATGCCGCCAATCTGATTTCTTCCACCATGTCGAGATTGTTATTGCTTGACGCGCCGTCAGTGCCGAGTGCAACCGTCACGCCTTGAGCCAAAAGTTTCGTCGCGGGACAAATGCCGCTTGCAAGTTTCATGTTGGAGCCTGGATTATGCGCCACGCGAATTTTTTTCTGCTTGATGATTTCAATTTCGTTATCGCTTAAGTGGACGCAATGAGCCGCCAAAGTTCCAAGGTCAAACAGCCCCGTTTCGTTGACGACTTCAAACGGACGCTTGCCGTAATTTTTCAAGCAATCGTTAATTTCGGTTTGAGTTTCGTTCATGTGCATATGAATTTCCGCGCCGAGTTTGGACGCCTCATTCACGACCTTTTTAAGGTAATCGGGCGGGCAAGTGTAAATCGCGTGAGGCCCGAACATTACGGTAATTCGACCGTCCGCCGCGCCATGAAAATTTTTATACAGTTCGACGTTTGAGGCAAGTTTTTTATCACCGTTGGCGAAACTTATAAGCCCTTGACTTAAACTGCCACGCAAGCCCGATTCGTCGACGACTTTGGCAACTTCGCTCATGTCGGGGCCGTACATGTCAGCAAAAGCAGTCGTCCCGCCGCGAATCATTTCAACTGCCGCCAATGCCGCTCCCCAATAAATATCTTTGCGCGTCATTTTGTCTTCAATCGGCCAAATATCTTTTTGGAGCCAATCCATCAACGCCTTGTCGTCGGAATAACTTCTAAGCAAAGTCATTGAAGCGTGCGTGTGAGCGTTGACCAATCCCGGTGTCGCAAATTTATTTCTGCCGTCAATCACATTCGCGCCGGTGACTTCGCCTTGAGTTATCTCCGAAATTTTATCGCCGCTGACGTGAATATTCGCCGCCTCAACAGTACCGTCGGGCTTGAACATCTTCACGCCGCTGATTACGAAATTTTTATCCACATTCATTCCTCATTTCTGTTTTTGAATATCATACGCGCCGAAAAACGATTTTGCAACGAAAATTTGCTTGAAAATGGTTTTGAGGGCGATTTTGAGGCTCAAAACGGAAAATCCAGAATATCGGATTTTTCAAAAGGCTAAATGGCGGCATTACGCGAAACAACAAAAAAAGCCCCTGCTGAGGGCTTGAGATAGGCTGAAAAATCCAGCATACAGGATTTTTATCCGAAATACCGGATTTTTACGTTTCAGCCGTCGTAACCGAGTTCTTTAGCCTTCGCGAAGTCGGCTTGCGCTTTTGCCGTCTCTCCGATTGCTTTATAAAATTCTCCGCGAACTTGATACTTCATGCCATCGTTCGGAGCAAGTTCAATCGCTTTATTAAGGTCATCCAAAGCTTTTTTTACATTTTCTGAGTTTACATTTTCTAAACCTATATAGGCAAGAGCGCGACCGAAATAGCCATCTGAATAATCTGGATTAAGTTCGATTGCCTTGTTGAATTCTTTAATTGCCTGCTCGTATTTATTTAATGCCAAATAAACTATTCCTCGATTTTTATAATATTCTTCTTCATACGAGTCAAGTTCGATAGCTTTGTTAAAATCTTGAATCGCTTGTTCATACTTATTTAATCCAAGATAAGCGAGTCCACGATTTTTATAAAAGTCTTCGTCTTTAGAATTAAGTTCGATTGCTTTGGTATAATCTTGAATAGCCCGCTCGTATTTCTGCACATTAAAATAAGAATCACCGCGGTTTTTATAATAGTCTTCGTCATTCGGCTCAAGCTCAATTGCCTTGGAATAATCTTGAATTGCACGTTCATATTGCTTCAAATTGCTATAAACTTCACCGCGATTGTTATACACACGAGCAAGATCTGGATGATTAAGTTCAATGGATTTTGTATAGTCTTGAATAGCCCGCTCATTTTGTCCGATTTTGAAATAAACATAACCGCGATTATCGTACGCACTTGCAAATTTAGGGTCAAGTTGAATAGCTTTTGTGTAATCTTTAATCGCCAGCTCGTATTTCTTCAAACAATAGTAAGACCAAGCGCGATGTGCATAATAAAATTCGTAATTCGGATTGAGTTCGATAGCCTTGCTGAAATCGGCAACTGCCAGCTCGTGGTTGCTTAATAGTTGATAAGCCTCGCCACGATTATCATAAACATTTGCGTTATTAGGGTTTTGATTAATTTGCTCGGTGTATTTCTGAATGTCTTTCTTAAGATCTTCGATAAAGTCAGCATAAGCGACACCGTTTGCTAGGAAAAGACTGACGACTATAAGAAAAGTGGCGATAACGTGATGAAAAGTTTTACTCATGAAAATAACCTCCTAAATTTTTATAAAAATTATATCATAATCACTTAAAAAAATAAAGTCGTTCATAAAAAACTTTTCAAAATGCTTGATAAGATATTAAGCTTATTTTTTGCGGACCATTACATTTTAAAGCCTAATTTTTTAGCTTTTACGAAGTCTGCTTGAGCTTTTTCAGTCTCACCGAGTTTTTGATAACAAAGTCCGCGAAATATATAAGATTCAGCAAAATTTGGATTAAGTTCGATTGCTTTATTAAAATTTTCAAAGGCTTTATCAAAGTTTTCCGACATTGCATAAACAAGTCCACGACCTAAATATGCCAATAAATAATTTTGATTGAGTTCAATTGCTTTATTATAATCTTTAATAGCTTGATTGTATTGATTTAATCTTCGATAAGAGTTACCACGATTGAAGTACGCTTCTGCATAGCTCGGATTAAGATCAATCGCTTTATTAAAATCATTTATAGCATTTTCAAAGATTTTACTAATATGTTCTTTTATTATAAGATTATTTTGTTTAATTTCATGTTCACCAAAAGAATAAAAAGCTAGTCCTCGAATGTAATAATACTCAGAAAAATTTGGATTTAGTTTAATTACTTTATTAAAATTTTTAATTGCTGTCTCGTATTTCCTTAAATGTAAATAAGCTACTCCACGATTAATGTATGAATTTAAATACCTCGGATTTAGTTTTATTGATTTATCATAATCTTTAATCGCTAAATTATATTGTCCTAAATTAGCATAAGCATAACCTTTATTGTAGTACGCATTAGCATATTCTCCAAATTTAAGAACCTCATCATAAAGTCTTATTGCTCCTTCATAATTTTTTTCGTAACAAAGTTTGTTTCCTTCTTCAAATTTCTGATTCGCTAAAAAATCGCGGTCGGCGTCTGTCATTTGCTTGCGAAGGCTGTCTTTTTCGGCTTGAGACGTGGCACGATTATATTTTTCGCGTAGGTCTTCAATTTTGCGGTCGTTTTCTTCGGAAGCCTTCTGCGCCTCGCGTGTTTGAGTGATTATCGTCGATTTTTCCTTATCATCGCGTTTAATCCAGCTTTGAATCTCGGAATCGTCGACATTAACCTCAACAGTCGCCGTCCAAATGATAATCGACGTTTCATCGGAGCCTTTTACTATTTTACTTGAGTATTTAGGCTCGCCGACGAGTTGCCAAGCATTTGACGTTATCGCAGTGACTTCATCATCGGTTAATTCGCTGTTGACAGAGCGTGAATAGCTTTTCAAGTAAACGCCCGCCTGTTTTGTCGCCTTTTTGATAGCCTTATCGCGTGCGCGGAGCTTAGCAATATCCTGCGATTCGACTTCGTTAGCGTAATCTTCGCCGGTCGCCGTGTACATTTGGATTTTTGCGCCGACGATAGCCGCATTTAATGCGAAAATCACGATTAGCAGAGCCGTCAGCGTTCGTCGAATGATTTTTCCCATATAAATCCCTCCTCGCAAAGATTTTTTCTGCGTTTTAAAGAAATTTCCTGCGCGGCAATAAAAAAAAAGGCGTCCGAAGACACCTGCGAAAAATTTTTATCCTGCCGCTTCCGATTTATGCTTTTGAAAACGTTCGGGGAATTCCGCCATCAAAATTTCTTTTGTGATACGACGCGTCTTGTACTTGCGCATAAGGTAAATAGCTTCGTCAGCTTCTTCCTTAGTCGTGGGCGGGCATTCTTCGTCGTAAACAATCGGGCGGTCTTTCAAAGCGGCAAGTTCAGCCTTCTCCTCCTCCGTCAAAGGCGGCGGGGGATTCGGTAAAAAATAAAATACGGTCGCCATAATATTTCCTCCTATCTTCGTCTCCGGCTTTTCGTGCCGAAATTAAACGAGTACTTTCACCTCGTTCAGTGTAGATGACCAGCAAAATATCGTCAACCATGCCAATAGCTTTCCAACGATCCTCATCAATAGAATGGCTGGAATCCTCTTCAATAAAGAGATACGGGTCGCTAAAAACTCGCGCCGCCGTCTTGAAATTGATACCGTGTTTAATCTTGTTGATTTTGTTTTTGGCGTCGTCCCACTCAAATAGCCGACCGTCGATTGATGTTTTCATAAGCCAAGATATTCGCGTTGAGCGTCGGTGAGCGTGTCGATTTTCACGCCGATTGAGTCCAGCTTAATCTCCGCAATCTTCGTGTTAATTTCTTCGGGCATGAGGTAAACTTTTTTGTCAAGCTTGCTGTAGTTGTGGAGGATATGAGCCGCGCTGAAAAATTGAACTGCGAAGCTTAAGTCCATAATTTC
>JAFSOQ010000033.1 GCA_017446845.1 Selenomonadaceae bacterium
AATCAACAAACGTTTGACTTTTATGAAACTCACATGACAACCACTTTTCGAGAGCGCGGTCGAAAATTGTAGTTTTTAAATCTCTTTCCAAAAGAGCGATTTTCACCGCGTATGGCACAGACCTTTTATGTCTACTATTGCGCAGCCCTCCTTACCGCTTGCGGTTTTGAAACTTGATTTTGCGACCTCTCTCTTCGCTCGAATCGAAGTCCAATATTGCGCAGCCCTCCTTACCGCTTGCGGTTTTGAAACGCGGCTTTAATCGTCACGATAATCCCCTCCTAGGGAAATGATTGCGCAGCCCTCCTTACCGCTTGCGGTTTTGAAACTTTGCTCATCTGTCAACTGAGCCGTCTCATGTCTAGATCCATATTGCGCAGCCCTCCTTACCGCTTGCGGTTTTGAAACTTTTGAGCGTCGGTGAAGGCTTGCTCGGCTTTTTCCAAGCGTGATTGCGCAGCCCTCCTTACCGCTTGCGGTTTTGAAACCTTTTCTCTCTTCGAATCTGTGGTCGGGAACTTCAACCGTAATTGCGCAGCCCTCCTTACCGCTTGCGGTTTTGAAACTTTGCATAAACCGTAATTGTAATATCGCTGACTGCGGTGTAGATTGCGCAGCCCTCCTTACCGCTTGCGGTTTTGAAACTCGTCGAACATACGCTGCCAACCATCGCACATCCGTTGAGCTATTGCGCAGCCCTCCTTACCGCTTGCGGTTTTGAAACAATAGAACACGTGACGCGGATTGCCCCCCACCATATTGACTATTGCGCAGCCCTCCTTACCGCTTGCGGTTTTGAAACTGTCGTAGCCCCAACCCCATTGATAATCGTCGACGAGTTGATTGCGCAGCCCTCCTTACCGCTTGCGGTTTTGAAACTATGTGGTTACAGTGTCGATCTCCGTTGCGGTTTCTATCTTACGGATTGCGCAGCCCTCCTTACCGCTTGCGGTTTTGAAACTTCATCGTTTGTGCGTGCTGTTCGGCGCGTGCCTTTTTGGTATTGCGCAGCCCTCAGAATCCCTACCCGCTTGCGGTTTTGAAACGATATTGACGTTTTCACTGTTTTTGCCAAAGATTTTCATAATTGCGCAGCCCCTATTACCGTTCACGGTGTCTAAAGGGAAATAAAAAATCCCATCGATAGATTCGGTGGGATTTTTCGTTTGCAATGAGACGAGGCCGACTGAAAAAAATTTGAAGACAATGCGGCGAATTCATGATAAAATAATTCAAACGCTATCGGAGGTGAAAATTTTTTTGGAAAATAAAACAAAGGCGACGGCGACCTTGGCGGCAAGTGCATTGTGCGCGGTATCGACATTGCCGGAAATATCGCCGCTGAAATTTATATTGACGGGCGCGACGGGCGGCTTTATCCTCGGGTTGCTGAATCACGGATTTTTGGCGGCGACAATCGGCGGAATGGCTGACTGGTTCGGCGTGACGGCACTTTTCCGCAAGCCGCTCGGAATAGGTTTTCATACGGAAATTTTGCGGCGCAATCGCGGACGAATCATGGATGCAATCGTCGAATTCGTCGGCACCGATTTGCTCAACACAAAAAATATCATGGAGACCGTTCACGACGAAAATACCGCGCAACTGTTAATCGACTACTTTGAACAAAATAAAGGTCGGGCGAAAACCAAAACTCTTGTCCGCGAAATTTTGGGCGAACTTTTTAACGGACTCGATACGCAAAAAATTTCAAAGGACATCGCGCCGATTTTGGAAAACGAAATTAAAAATCTCGACGCGGAAAAACTTTTCGACGCCGTGATTAAAGTCGTCACGAACGATAAGCACAGCCGAAAAATTTTAATTACGCTTTTTGACACGGGACATAAAATTTTGCGCAGCCCGCATATGCAGGAAGAAATTCTTAAAAAAATTACCGAACTGCGCACGGCTTACGAAGGCGACTCAGCGGGACGTGCTCTCGTGCTCAGCTCAATGGACTTGACCGACGAAAAAATTTTGAAAATCTTAAATGAAACCGTCGAGAAAAAAATCAGCGACGCCGAAAAAGTTTTGAACACGACGGGCGCACTAGTCGACAGCGAAACTGCAATCGCGGCTGACGAAATGATTAAAATGTTCGGCGGCTTTGTGAAGTCGGCGGCGGGCAATCTCAATACCAAAAAATTTCTCAACGACTTACTGAAACTTTTCCTGCAAAAATTTGATACGGCGAACTTTATCAAGACGTGGCTCGACGTGAATGTTAAAGGCGAGACCGACCCGAAAGTTTTGGAAAAACTCCGTCGACAACAAGCCGCCAATCCCAAATCAACGCTAATCGTCGAAGTCGAACGCAAGCCCGTCATTTGGAAAGAGGCGGTCGATTATATCGTCGACGCAAAAATTGACGAGTTCATTAAAGACGACAAGCTCCAGAAAAATTTCGACAAGCTCATAAAAGATTTTATCGAAAATTTGTTGGAAGAATATCGCGGGCAAATTCCGCAGATGATTCGCGAACGGCTCGACAAGTTCAGCGACGACGAGTTGACGGAATTTGTGGAAGGTCACGTTGCCGACGATTTGCAGATGATTCGTATCAACGGTTCGATTTGCGGCGGGCTGGTCGGAATGTTCCTGTTTATCGTCTCGCAGATTATCGAACACGTCGCGCAAGGGAGTTGATATTTTGAACAGATGGAACACGGCGGACACGACTTTACTTTGCGCCGCGTTATTTTTCCTAATGGCGGTCGGATTCAAAATCACATTTCCGGGCAGCGTCTTGGCGGAAGGATTTTTATTCGTGTCGGAGGCGGCACTTGTCGGCGGAATAGCGGACTGGTTCGCGGTGACCGCACTTTTTAAAAAGCCGCTCGGATTTTCATTTCATACGGCGATACTTCCTCGGCGCAGAAAAGATTTCGTCAAAGCGTCGGTCGTCATGGTTCAGCAAGAATTTTTCTCGCGACGCACAATTTTTAAAAAGCTCGGCGATTTCAAACTCATGCCGCGCATTGTCGATTATCTTGCTCGCGACGAAACTCGCAAGATGATTACGGAAGAACTTTTCAAAGTCGTGAAAAAATACGTCGCTGCGCAGAACAAGGAAACTCGCTCGAAGGCGATTGCCAACGAGTTGCGCCGAATTCTCCGCGATATTCCCGCGCAAGGTTTGATTGAGGATTTCGGCTCGCACTTCAAGCGCAACGACAAAGACCGCGAAATTTTTATCAACATAGTCAAAGCCATGCGCCGCACCGCCGCCAAGCCCGAAACTTGCGACAAGCTCCAATCGATTTTGGAAGAATATGCCAACGAGAAAACCAAAAACATGGGCGGCTTTTCGATTTTAATGGCGGGGCTTGCGCAAATGTTGGACTTGGTGAACTTTGAAGAGGCGGCGCGGATTATGCAAGTTCAGCTGCTCAAACTTTTGGACGAACTCGCACTTGATACGCAAATTCATCGACGCACGCTAAACGAATGCCGCTTAAAAATTTCGGAGTTGAGTGACACGCCCGAATTTAAAGATTTGGTCGAACGAATTCAAATGGACGCCGCGACAGCCTTGCCGCTCGAAGAGGCAATCGAACTCGCGCTGATTCACTTGGAAAATCAACTGCGCGCGCCCGATTCAAGAAATCTCGGCGGCTTGATAATGAAACTTTTCAACGACGAGTACAGCAGATTTTTAAATCTCTTGCGCGAAGATAATACCGCCAAAGTTGCGTTTGAAAAATTTTTGGACGAATTGACGGCGCGGGCAGCCCTTCATGCTCAACCGTTGGTCGGCGTCGTCGCGAAATCCGCACTCGACCGCTTGACCGAAGAACAGCTGAATAATTTGGTTTACGACAAGGCGGAACAAGATTTTATCTGGATTCGGCTCAACGGCTCAATCGTCGGCTCGGTCGTCGGACTTGCAATTTTTATTCTGATTAAAGCGGCAGGATTAAGCGTTTAAAATAATTAGGAATTAGGAATTAGGAATTAGGA
>JAFSOQ010000005.1 GCA_017446845.1 Selenomonadaceae bacterium
CCGCCGAACGGTACTGCCGGCTTCGCAACGGTTTTCGTCAAGGCCTTGAGGCGGCTGCCCTGCCCGCCGGCCAATATCATTGCCAAGCACTCTGTCTTTCTCATAGAATAATCCCCCCTGAACGAAATACAATGCCTCCAATACTTCCGAAGCAACGCTTCATTACCAAAGCATTTCTACGCGCCGCCGCTTTTTCCTGCCAAAAATTTCAGAAAAATTTCTGCGCAAATTTTATTTTTTGTTTTTATCGACGTCCGCGTCCGCGCAGATTTTTAAAATTATTTCGTCGCAAATTTGTTTGTCCCGGTCGATTGCCGTATGTGTACATGTCGCGGATAATTCCGACTTTATTTTTGTTGCCGTAGATTTCGGGAGCAGTGCCGACGTAGCTGTTGCAAATTTTATCATAATCGTTATGGTTGTATATTGTAGTTAGTTCGCCGCAATAATTTGAAATCATATCTTCACCGTCGCCTGCCTCAATCGTGAGGGACGGCTCGTAATCGTTGCTAATTATATCCGTTCCCGGTCCGCCGCATATTATGACACCAAAATAATTACAAATGTAGTCGTCATCTTCGTCGTTAATGTCAGTGTTATCCCGGGCAATTTCTAAATCGTTTTCATCTGTATATGTCATAAGAATCTTCTCCTTTACAAAATAAACAAAAAATCCCCGCCGAAATTTTTCCGGTAGGGAAAATTTTTTTTACATTGCTCTGAGGAGCGGATATGAATTCATCAATATCCCTTGCTCCTCCGAGAAAAATTCCAATCCGTTTACAAAATCTTTGCCGTAGATAAAACCGGCTTGCGTTAGTACGTTGAAGGGGAAGTTTTGCGCCACGATGAAGAAAACTTTTTTGCCCTGAGATTCTTTCATGGAGTCGAGCAAGTCCTTTAAAGGCTTTTGGTTTTCAAGGGTAATTACTTCTTCGTCGTCGCGAACATTGAAAACTTTTTTGACATCATCAAGATATGCAGGGGTCGTACAGAAAGCGCGGGATTTATCGTGCATTATTGTCGAGAGATTTGCCATTGACTTTTTTAATCTGTTATAAATTTGTCGGAAGCTTTCGTAAAGTACTCCGACAGTTGAAGCGTTAAACCAAGGAGTCTTTACGAAATATTCCAGCCACAGCTGATTAAACGAATCATTCATGTTGAGTTGGAGAGCATAAGCTGTATAGCAATAAATTTTCTCCGTTACGAATTCTCTTTTTCGTCGAGCAAATTTCACGAACTGATTAAACTGCGACGGTAATTGTAACGTTTGAGTCGAAAAGCAATAATTCAAAATCGTTTGGTCAGGAACATTGAAATAATTTTGCTCATTAGCGAATTTCATTCCGTCTTGTATTTTTTCTTCCGCGTCGCGCAGGAGTTTCAAATTCATCAAAAGAACGCCCGAACTGAAGTAATCTTCTTGTTTAACAAAACCGTCAGCAACAATTTTATCTTGCGTGTGAATATCGGAACCGATTTCAAGCGAGGAAACTGCGGCAAGAATTTTATCGCCGAGTTCAACGTGCCAAAGCTCGCTGATATCCATGTTGACGATTATGTTCGATTCAAGATAAATTGCTTTTTCCATGTATGACGGAAATGCTCGCGGAATAAAAAACTTATAAAATATTGCCTTGTTGAAACGAGTTTTACTGACGTTTGAAAAGATGTTGTCAATTTCCTTAAGTTTTTTCGCGAAAAGTTTTTCAACGTTGTAAAATTTCACGTGCTGACCGTAACGACCGGCGAGGTAAGAAAATTTATTGCGATTGTCGACGTTCAAGGTGTCGTCGTGGAAAATGTGAACGGTGACTTCTGAATTTGTATTTTCAAAGAGCGAGAGCATGGCAGTGCCCGTGAATTTTGAAAGAGAACCCGTATCGTCATAATTACTGAAGCAAATATGAATCATAAAATTACTCCTTTTCCAACGATATTTTACAAAGACTGAACGAGCGGATAAGAATTAAACGGAACGCCTTTCTCTTCCGACAAAAGTTCCCAACCCCTAATAAAATCTTTGCCTTCCGTGAAACCTTCTTTCTGAAGGAGTTCCACCGGGAATTTTTTCTTCAAGAAAAGTTCCGTCAAGATAAAAGTGCATGTGTCTTTGGAAGTTTTCATAGCGTCAATTAATTTTTTAAGGGAGTCTTCATTTTCCGCGAGAATAATTTCTTCATCGTTTTGTATGGAAAAAATTTTTTTCATTAAATCTTCTTTTTGAGGGTCAATGAAAAAAGCACGTTTTTTCCCGGGCGTAGCCGCAGAAACTTTTAAAGCGGAATTCAACAAGCCTCTGCGAAGTTCTTGAAAACTCGAATAAAGCCGACCGATTGAGTCTGCATTAAACCAGGGCGTCTTGATAAAGAAGCTAATCCACAGACGGTTGAAAGGGTCGCTCATGTTCAAACCAAAACTTCGATGATTACTTCCGAGATAATGATAAATTTTTTGCCCTATGGTTTTTTCTTTTTTGGCTCTTGCAAATGAAACCGAATTATTGAAGCGAATGGGCAATTTCAAAATTCTTTTGGTAAAACAATAATTCAAAACGTCTTGGTCGAAATGCGTATATCTGGGATCTGCGCCTATGAAATTAATTCCGTCCATCATTGTCCGATGTTCGTTTCTCAAAAGTTTTAAATTCATAAGAAGGACGCCGCTGTTAAAATAATCGTCGGGTTCAACAAGCCCCGCTACACAAAGATGGCGCGTAATGTGCGTATGCTTTTTCATCGCGATGGAATTTGAAGGGACAACTGCCAAGCATTTATCGCCGAGATCAATTTGATAAAGCTCGTTCAAATCCATGTTGACGATAATATCCGCGTCAAGATAAATAGCTTTCTCAATATCCGCAGACAAAATTTGCGGGATAAAGATGCGGAACATCATACCTATGGTAAAGCGAGTATCTGTCAACAACTTCGGATTATCTTTTGTCATATTCGCGAAATCTTCCGCGCAAAGTTCTTCGACATTGTAAAAATTTACAATTTGCCCGTAATGTCTCGCAACGTAAGAAAACTTATCGCGGTTGTCATCTGTCAAGGTTTTATCATGCAGAATATGAATCGTGACTGACGGGGGCGGAGCAGCTATATTTTCAAAAATCGAGAGCATGGACATGCCGACAAATTTTGAATAACGACCGGTCTTGTCGGTAAAACAAAAACAAACATGAATCATAAAATCACTCCTTTACAGTGCCTGAATGATAGAATACGAATCGAACGGCGTGCCCTGTGATTCGGATAAGAATGTCCAAGCTTTTACAAAATCTTTGTCCTCTGTAAAGCCTTCATTATTAAGGCGGTCAAACGGAAATTTTTTCTTCAAAAATTTTTCCGTAAGAATAAAGACAACGGACTTGCCATTGGACGCTTTCATTTCGTCGATTAATTTTTGGATGGAGGCTTCGTTTTCCGCGAGAATAATTTTTTCGTTATCACGTATCGAAAAGATTTTTTTCATTGAAGCTTCTTTTTTGGGGTCAATAAAAAAGACACGCGTTTTGCCGGGCATGAGCGAAGAGAGATTCAGCGAAGTTTCTTTTACGTCATTGCGAATTTTTTGGATACGTGTATAAAACCGCCCGATTACCTCTTCATCAAAAAACGGTGATTTAATAAAATAATCCATCCACAAACGATTAAAAGGATCCGTTGTGTCGAGACCGAGTCTTGAGGAGCCGCCTACGTAATGATAAATTTTTTCTCCCACAGTTGGCTTTTCAGTTACTCTTTCTTGTCTGACGAAACGATTGTATTTTGCAGGCAACTTTAAAATTTGAGTGGAAAAACAATAATTCAAAACGGTTTGCTCCAAAAATTTTTGCTTGGGATTTTTTCCTCGGAATTCGATACCCTGCATTATTTTTTCTTCTTCGCCACGCAAAGCACCCAGATTCATCAGCATGACGCCGCCGTTAAAATAATCTTCGGCTTTTACAACGCCTTCACTGCACAAAAGGAAAGATTTGGCAGCATTGGCACCGTTTGCGATTTCCGGGACGACGCCCAAAACTTTATCGGCAAGTTCTATTTGCCAAAGTTCATTTATATCAAGATTAACTATTGTGTCCGGGTCGATGAAAACAGCTTTTTTGATTTTCCCCGAAAGAATTTTCGGAATTAACAATTTGTAAAATGCACCTATTGTAACTGCCGATTTTTCCACTTCGGGAAACAATCTTTTAATTCCCGCGATTTTGTTCGGGCAATACTCATAAACATTGTAAAAATTTACGAGCTGATTGTAGCGACCGGCAAGGTAAGAAAATTTGTCACGATTTTCATCAGTCAAAGTGTTGTCGTGAAGGACATGAACCGTGACTGCCGATTTGGTGTTTTCAAAGAGAGAGAGCATAGATGTTCCCGCGAACTTTGCATAACGACCGTTTTTATCGCAAAAGCAGAAACAAACATGAATCATAAAATCACTCCTTTTTAAGTTGACGAGAAAAAATTTGCAGGAAGACAACGAGAATTGCGCCGATAATCGCGCCGGGGATTAAACCGTCAATGCCGCGCATGAACGACATAAAAATCGGGGTGCGCATGTGAGCAAAAGTTTCGACCATTGAACTTTGACCGATTGTCGCCGCCATAACCAGCGCGAAACAAATCATCTTCGGGAATTTTTTAAGGAAGGCTGCGAATGCCAAGACAAATGCGGGGTGTCCGAAGAAAATTTCTTTCGAGCGCGGACGAGCATAGAAAATTTGCTCAAGCATGGCACGAATTTTTATTTCCAATCCCGAAACGGGCATGCCCGACGTGTGTCCGCTCCTTGCAATCAAAACTACAAACGCTCCCGCCAAAATCATCAGCACGAGCAAAGCTTTGACGCTGACAGATTTGTCGAGGAGTTCTTTTATTTGTTGAGTCGCGGGGACGCTGTGTCTGATTTCGTCGACGATGTTAAACCGTTGCAAGAACGCGACGGCTACCAAAACCAGCGGCAGGACAAAAGTTAATTTTATGCCGCGAAAAATTTCAAACTCCAAGAAATATGACACGTCCGACAACGCGCCCGACAAATACGCCGCGCCCGTCATTGACAATGCGCCCGTGACCAAAAGCGCGAATGTCGATATCCAAACCACTTGCAACGTCGACAAATTATTTTTGATACGCATTGCCCGATTTTGTATTCGGATTTTGTATTGAATCACGCGGAGCAAATCAAGTTGCCAGATTATCGCCAGCGCGGGGAATAAGTTCGCGCTCAAGAACGCCGCCAAAATTCTGATCTTGCCGCCCGCGCCCATTAAAATCGGAATCGCCGCAATTATAGCCAATATTGCAAACAGCTGCAACTGAAATTTTCTGTTGCGATTCAGGCGACGCGAAATTAATGACAAATACAAAACGCCCGCCGCCACTACTCCGATTATCACGAGGACGCGCAAAATCACATTCGGATAATAATTGTCGAAAGTTCCCGCCTTGCCGAAAGTAAAGCCGTCGCGTTCAAGGACGGCATGAACTTCGCGGAAATATTTCAGATTTGTTTCGAGCAAAGTCATTTCGGGTTCGGGCTTTTCGTAAATGCGCAGAAGATTAATTCTGATATTGCGTTCCCTGTCCGTCGTCGACCAACGATTGACCGCCGTTGCCATTTCAAGCTTGGGTTGCTCATCTTTCGGAATGGCATAGAGGCGGGCGACGTGGTCTTTGCCGATTTTTTCAGCCAGATATTCCATTCCCAACTGAGGATAAAATTTCAGCTGCGTAAAATGTTCAATCACGCCGAAAGTCAATTTGCGTTGCGTGAAGTTGTTGGCGGTCAAGTCGAGAAAATTTGACGCGCCCAAAACTTCGGGACCGTCGAAAACAATTTCGGAAATCGGATAGTATTCAATCCTGTCGAAGAAAAATTTAACGTTTTCCGCCGTGCACTTCCTGAAATTCATCGGGCGGGCAAGAATATTAAATCCTGCGGCGCGAGTTTTATTCATCTCGTCACGCGGCAAACCGAGCGGCATTTTCATCAAGTCGCCGAATTGCGCTTTGACTTCCAAAACTTCAATTCCGCCGACGGCAAAAATTTTAACGCGCTCTTCGCCCAAACGTTGGAAAAGTGCCTCTTTGGTGTCATAGTAGCTGTTGAGGTCGCCGCCGATAATGTAAACTCTGTTCGGCGCGATTAAATCAAATTCAATCGTCTGCCGCCAAAGTTCGTTGGTCAAGGTGCCGCTCTGATAATTCGCCAGAATGTCGCTGCCCGCCAACGAAAAAATTTTTCCCGCACGTCCGAGCCGTTCAAGGGTCGAATCATAAACGGCAAGGGAAGTTATCCCTGTCTCTTTTACCTGCTTTAAAACGTCGTCGAGTTCCAAGCCCTCGCGTTCGGCAAGGTCGACAACGTTTTGATAATCAATCGCCAAGTCAATCTGCTTGTTCTCCGATTCGACGAAGTAGCGTTGACCGGCGATAATCAGCGCGGCAAAAAATCCGACGCCGATTATTATTAAAAGTGTTCTGTTGTAAAAAAATTTTTTCACTGCTCAGTTCCTTGTCGCCTTAACGAAAGCCTCGCCCGGACGCATTTCAACTTCTCTGAACTGCAAACCGAACGGCATTTTAACTTGCTCGGTCAGATTGAAGTCGTGCAAAAATTTATCAAGATTGACGCGGCGCAGGACAGCGTTCTCAATGTTGATATGATTCATTTGGAAATAAAGGTCGCCGTCGCGAGCGATAATTTGTCCGCCGATTTGAACGTCTGCTTCACGTCCGAGAATTTTAACTTTGGCTTGCGCCGTGATTCCTTCGGGAGTCATCGAGACTTGCAAACCTTTTAATTCAACTTTTTGCGCGAGAAAATCTCTTAATTGATCTTCGGTGATAACGCCGCTCAGTTCGAGACTTCCCGCCGATTTCAAGCAACGATTTGTATGTTCTTCGCGGCTGATTCCGTCGGTCGGCATAAGCAATTCCATAATGTTGATATGAATCGTCGTGCCGTCCAGAACAGCCTGCTTGAGATTGAGTTCGCCGATTGTCGCGTCGTCAGCCGTGCAATGAATTTTATCGACATAGCCCAACGCGATTTTTGCACTCGGCAGGGCGTCCAAAGATAAATTAACATCCTGCGCTTTGGTCGCAGTTGTGACTTTTTCTTTAATGTAGTTCGTCAAAGCTTTCGGCACGGCGAATTGAATAAACGCGACGGCGGCTATCAGCAGGACGACCATTACTGCTAAAAATTTTTTCATGGCAAACACTCCGGTTTTAGGATTTAGGATTTAGGATTTAGGTTTTTTCCTATAAGCTATAAGCTATAAGCTATAACCTATAACCTGACGTTAGCCTTAGCGGCAAGAAACGCGCGGATAAACGGGTCAATCTCGCCGTCCATGACTGCTTGAACATTTCCGGTCTCTTCGCCCGTGCGCAAGTCCTTAACCAGCTTGTAGGGCTGAAAAACGTAGGAACGAATTTGACTGCCCCACTCAATTTTTTTCAAGTCGCCTTCAAGCCCGGCGATTTCCTGTTCTTTTTTCTCAAGCTCCAACTCGAAAAGTTTTGCGCGGAGCATTTTCAAGCAACGCTCGCGATTTTGAATTTGCGAACGTTCATTTTGACATTGAACGACAATTCCCGTCGGAATATGCGTCATGCGGACGGCGGAAGAAGTTTTGTTGATGTGCTGACCGCCCGCACCGCTCGCCCGATAAGTGTCAACGCGAACGTCCGCCATATTTATATCAACTTCTACCGCGTCATCAATTTCGGGCATGATGTCGCACGCGCTGAACGACGTATGACGCCGCGCATTTGAATCGAACGGAGAAATTCTAACCAAGCGATGAATTCCTTTTTCCGACTTCAAGTAGCCGTAAGCGTTGTGCCCTTTGACGAAAACCGTGGCAGATTTAACGCCCGCCTCGTCGCCCGGCAACAAGTCAACCATATCGATTTCAAAGCCGTGACGTTCAGCCCAACGCGTGTACATTCTCAAAAGCATTTGCGTCCAGTCTTGAGCCTCGGTGCCGCCCGCGCCCGCGTGCAGTGTCAAAATCGCGTTGTTCGCGTCGTAAGGTTCGCTTAACATTATCTCAAGCCGTAAATTTTCCAAGCCCTTTTCAATCGACGCAATTTCCGCCGCGATGTCAGATTCCTGCGATAAGTCTTCTTCCTCAAGCGCAAGCTCCAATAAAATCTGTGCGTCGTCGAATTTCGCCACGAGATTTTTGTAAGTCTCGATGCCCGATTTAACGTCGTTTAATTCCTGCGTTATCTTCTGCGCGGCGTCGGGATTGTCCCAAAAAGTCGGCTCACCCATTTTGTATTCCAGCTCGGCAATTTTTTCTTCCTTGCGAGCAATGTCAAAGTGAATTCCCCATTTCGTTCAATTTGTCGCGCAGAGCCGTAAGCTCTACTTTTCTGTCTTCCAGCATTGAATCATCTCCTTGTTTAGGAACCAGGAACTGGTTTCTAATCCCTACTATTTCCTACTTCCTAGTTCCTATTAAAATTGTGACATGATTTTGGCGTTTTCCGCCGCCGATAAACTCGGTGAAAATTTTTTCAGCGCGGTCAATGTATTCTCGAACGTGTCAGCCAAAACCAACTCGACGCGTCCGCCCAAAAGTCTTTTTGCCTGTCTGAATACCAATCGATAATCGGGACTCGACGAGACCAAAACATAACTCGACGCCAAATCCGAATGAGCCGCGCCGATTATTTCTGCCAACGACGGAGACGACTCCTCCGAACCCGATACCAAAATCGACGCGCCCGCGTCTTGAAGTTTTTGCGCCTCAGTCGAATCTTTCGCGACGGCAAGTGCGGCGACGCTCATCAATGCTTCGTGAAAGGGCAAAGCATGTGCCTCGCTCATGTTCGTGATTTTGACTTCCGAGAGCGGTCCCCAACCGATTGCCTGTTCCAAAGTCTTGCCGACGTGATCTGTGTGCAAATGAATATCCAAGCCGCCGCGTGCACGCTCGACTATTGAAAAGCTGCTGAAGTCTCGCATTTGCCGTTCAAGTTCGGGCAAGTTCGCTTTGGAATTTTTTACGCGCAATCGAATGCAATACGGGCGCACCAAATCATTTCGCGGGTCAGGCATATTTTTATGCGTGCCGAGTCCCAAAGACAAACTCACGGCGGGCGATACAAAATTTCCGTCCAAACCTTTTAAGCAGCCTTTCAAAAAGCTCAGCATGATATTCGCGCCCGCGTCGCCGAGTCCGAGTTCTTTAACAGCATTTTCGCCCGATTGAATCGCTTTAAGCAAAATTTCGACAATCGGCATGCCGTCGCGCACCGCGTGATAAGCACCCTTTGCCACGGCTTTTGCCACCAAAATAAACGGACGTTCCGGCTCTTCGGGAATAACTCGTTGCGCGTATAAAATTCCGTATTGAAAAGCTTTGCCGAATTCGGAACCTGTCGCATCGTATTTTCCTGCGAGTCCCGCACTTATTCCGCGAAACATTTGCGCAAGGACGACACCGGCATTTCCGCGCGCTCCGAAAACCGCGGCAGTCGATACGCGTCGAGAAAGTCCGCCGATTGAATCATCTTTTGCGTCGGCCAAGGGCATGACTGCTGCACCCATCGTCCGCAAAATATGCGTGCCTGCCAATGTTCCCGCACCGTCCAGCGCGTTTATCGTCTCGTACTCCAAAAGAAATTCGCTGTATGCTCCGGAGATCATGCGCTTAAAATCTCCGCCGGTGATAACTTCTCTGCTACCCGTCATTTCCGCACCACCTTTGCAAGTTTTTACTCTGTTTAAAGGATTATCATGTTGATTCGCGAAATAAGCGCAATAACCTTTAATCGACAAGGAGAAAATTCTATGACAGGTAAAGTTATTGACGACGTATTTGAGGCCGTCACGGATGACGGCCGCCCGCAACAGAAACAGGAATGTTTCTTTGCGGGCACGTGCGGCACGGGTTGTCTTAACGTTGAAACTATTAGACGGCAACGCCCCTGCGAGGTGCCCTTTCTTTGCATACTTTCTTTGGGCACATGAATGTAAAATGTAAGTGCAACAGATAGAAAAACTCATAGTTTCCTGCTAAAATGTTTATAACTCAAGCTATAAGGCAGGAGAGACAATGAGTTACAAACATCTTAGCATAACAGAAAGGGAAAAGATACTTATTTATCTGACACAAAGCTTGAGTCTTTGCCGAATCGCCAAGTTGCTCGGCAGAAGTAAATCTACAATCTCGCGCGAACTTGC
>JAFSOQ010000034.1 GCA_017446845.1 Selenomonadaceae bacterium
AAAATCGTGACGGGACGCATAATATCATGACTGGCGATTAAATTCATCATCGCATAGAAATTTTCTTTGGGATAATTTTCGCGGAGACTTTCCATGCGCCGCATATAAAGTTCGCCGTCAATCTGCCCAAGGATAAAATCAAAGATATGCGCGCGCAACGGATAATTCATCGCCGAATCCATTTCGTAGCCGCAAAGATATTGTCGCTGGACGCCGTAAGCAATTTTATTCGAGGCGTCTTCCCAAACCTCGCCAATCATGACGGCTTCGGGATTAATTTTTTTCAGCTCGGCAAAAAATAATCTGCTGAACTCGGCGGGCAATTCGTCGATAACATCAAGCCGCCAACCGCTTATGCCCTCGCGCATCCAATGTTTTAAAACGCTGTCCTTATCGCGGATAATAAAATCCATGTAGCTCGGAGTCGTCTCGCGGACGTTCGGGAGCGTCGGGAAATTCCACCAGCTGTCATAATCGGTCGGATAATTTCTGAAATCGTACCAATCGTAATAGGGAGAATTTTTGGATTGGAACGCGCCGACGGAATTATATCTGCCTTTGCGATTAAAATAAATGCTGTCGGAGCCGGTGTGACTGAACACGCCGTCGATTATGATTCTGATGCCTTTATTTCGCGCCGTGTCGATTAAATGTTTGAATTCTTCGTTGGTGCCGAGTATCGGGTCAATTTTATGATAGTCGCCCGTGTCGTAGTGATGATTGCTTTCCGACTCGAAGACGGGATTAAAATAAATCGCGGTGATTCCGAGTTCCTTGAGGTAGTCCAATTTCTTTTCAATGCCGCGCAGATTACCGCCGAAAAAGTCGTAAGCGGCAATTTCATCGCGGTCGGGGTCTTTGAAGTAAACGGGATCATCGCTCCAGCTGGCGTGATAAACTGCGCCTTCCTTGGGAATAATTTCGTTGCCGTCGCGATAAAATCTGTCGGGGAAAATTTGATACATGACGGCATGTTTGAACCAATCGGGAGTCTTCGCGCCCTTTTGATAGACGGTGATTTGGAAGGCGGGCGGTTGATGGTCGTAAAGTTCGCCGACGCCGCCGAGCATTTCGTGATTGTTGCCGTAGTAGTAAGTCCTGCCGCCCGTGACGATTATAAAATAATACCAGAGCAAGCCGCCTTTGTCGGGCATTTTGGTGACAATCGAATAAAATTTCTCTGTCGACTTATCAGCGTCGCGTGTGTTGAGGTTCGACCATTTTTCGCCCGCGCCCTCTTCCCACGTGTGCAGGAGAACTTGCTTGATAACAGCGTCGGTTTTAATCGTGATACCAAGCCGAACAGCCGAGCCTGCCTCCGCCGCGCCGACCGTCGAGCGGTAGTAGATGTTCTGCGAATTGTGCAGAACGTTTTTCTTGTCAATCATCGTATCATCTCCGTTTAAATATCATTTTATCAAAAGCAAAAGTTTTTGAACGTAAACCAAATCGAAATGCGCTGACCAATCAGCTGTATCTTTTAATACTTTACAAAGTTTCGGAATGATATGTTCCTGCATCAAAGTTTTAATTTCTTTGCATATAGGAAACGGTCTTGTCAAAATTTCAGGTAAAGCTTTAAGGAATTGCTGAATTTCTGCATATGTCAAAGAATTGGCTTTAACGAGCGTTCGATAAATCCAAGCAAGCGCAAGTTCTTCCGCCGAGTGTTCGCCGATTTTTATTTGAAATTTTTCCGCTAAAGCACGACACGTTAAAAAAGTTTCCAGCTTATCGACAAGAGAATCATTAATTGAACTTTTCGTAAGCGTTCGGACCATAGAATTTATCACGCGATTAATTCGGGCGTCGTCGCTCTCGAAAGAAAAATTTTCTGCACGGGCGGCACGATATTTTAAAATGCCGTCGTCAAAAACTTCGTTCCTGTCATTCGCAGAAAAGTAAGCTGAATTCACGTCATCGTAACTGTCGGCGCGTCCCTTTTTTTGCTTAAGTAAGAATTCTTCACGACTTTTTATGACATAGTGATTGACAACAATTTTGTCATAAAGGGCAGGGTCGTTATAAAAAGTGAGCAAACATTCTCCATTTGAATTGACAACAAATTTTCCGTCAAAGTAAACTGCTTTATGCGGGCTGTCCATGTATCGCATAAAGCGAGGGTTGACGATAATTTTAACGTGAGCATCTCCCGATCTGTTTCCGTTGCCATCAAAAAAAGGAGCATTTTCAAAAGCGCGGCGTGTAAATCTTTCCAACACTCCTTTT
Source organism: Selenomonadaceae bacterium (assembly GCA_017446845.1). GTDB lineage: Bacteria > Bacillota > Negativicutes > Selenomonadales > Selenomonadaceae > Quinella. Next base: position 2,230 of record JAFSOQ010000034.1, read on the forward strand.
GAATAATCTGCCTTATCTTGACCGTTCGAGCCAAATATTTGCCAATTAATTGCCAAGCCCGCCACATTCGGAATATCGGATAAAATTTCGTCGACAACTTCAGCGACGGCGCGATTGCTTTTCGGGAAAATAAATTCGTCAATATCGATGAACGCCATATATCGACAATCGAAACGATATTTTTCTATCGCGTCATGATAGGCGGTGTATTGCATCAATTTGCCGGGAAAATCAGTGAGCGTGACCAAATTTTTTTCGACGTAAGGCGCGAGCACTTGAGCATAATCATCGGAGCTGTCGTTGTTGTAAAGATAAAAATGTTCGACGCCCGCCAGCAAATGATAATCGAGCCATTCCTTGAGATATTTTCCTTCGTCCTTAAAAATTGCTACGACTGCCAAATCATACATGAACAAATTTTTATCAACCATGAAATCACCTCGCGAAGGTTATTTCACTGTTTTTGCCTTCAACCCTTTTATTTGCGTCAAAAAATTTTTCTTGATTCTGACTTCAAGTTGCGTTATATTAGGAGAAATTTTTTAGTAAGGGGTATTTCATGAAAAAGTTTTTTTGCTTAATAACAGTTTTGCTGACGATGTGTGTAATCGGTTGCGGTCAAGAACAAAAATCGGGCGATGTAAATCAAATTCCGACCGAAGTCGCTGCACCTCAAGAAACCGAAAAACCTTCGGACGAGCCGCAACCTTCCGAGCCTGCGCCTCAAGCTCAGCCCGATAAAGATTATATTTTGGCAAATGATGATTTATCAAACCTTCAGCTGAACGACCCGACCAAACCTGTTTATGACAAATATATTTTGTGGGAACGGCAGGAACAAGGCTTGCCTTATGCTCTGCCCTATCTTGAGCCTTACGAGGAGGAGTCCGTTGTTTATCTGACTTTTGACGACGGTCCCGACGATAAAATTACGCCGCAGATTTTGGACATTCTCAAAGCCGAAAAAGTCAAAGCAACTTTTTACGTGTGCGGCAACATGGTCGAGGCTTATCCCGAAGTTTTGAAACGCATTTTCAACGAAGGACACGCAATCGGCAATCACAGCTACAATCATCGCTACGACCAACTTTATGCGAGTCCGTGGTCTTTCATGGAACAGATTATTCAAACCGACAACGCCATTAAAAATGTTATCGGCGTCCGTCCGTTTATAATTCGTGCGCCCGGCGGTGTCGGCATGCTTAACGGCGATTATTGGAGCATGATTGACAGTTGCGGCTACGTCGAACACGATTGGAACGCCTTGACCGAAGACGCCACGCCCGCCAAGCCAAACGCCTCCACGCAGATTAATAACGTCTTGAAATATTTGGGCGACAATCCGCCGCGCTCCGTTATTATCCTCATGCACTCCAACAACGACAAAGTTGAGACCGTTAAAGCTTTGCCCGAATTGATTCACTTCCTGCGCGACTGGGGATATAAATTCGGCGTCGTCACTCCCATGACTCCTCAGCCGTATTAATTTTCTGAAAACAAATTAAAAGCTCCTGCCGATTATCGACGGGAGCTGATTTTTTAATTCGTTTCACGTCTGTCGAATCTGCGTACATCGCAAGCGACAAACTTTTTTTCGGTATTTAAACTCTGATATAAACAAAATATTTTTCAAGTGATTTTACTCCTTAAGCGGCATTATCTTCTTTTAAAACGTAGCGCATATACATCGGCAGCTTTTCAATCGTCTTGTCCAAACGCGGATTTTTTCGCCAGAGATTGTATTTGTGCAGTTCCGATTCCGAACGCCCGCTCTTGAAGAATTGATAGACGCCCTTCGAAAAATCTTGAGTAAATAAGTAGTACCGCTTTCCGTTTGAGATTAAATAGAAGTGGAGCTTCTCGTTGAGTTTGTTTACTGTAATTTTGTTTTTCATAAGGCATTCCCCCTACGTGAAATAATACTGAAAATCTTTTCACTATTTTAATCGAATTTTTCGCGCTTGTCCATAAGGGGGATACACATTTTTAATCAAAAATTAATTTTTCTTGTCCGAAAAATTTTCACCGAAGTCTGAAGAAAAAGCAAGTACAAAAATTTTCTCTGCGCCGAGAGCTTTTAAAACTTTGGCGCATTCCTTACAGGTCGTTCCCGTCGTAAAAATATCGTCGACGATTAAAATTTTTTTCCCGTTCAGATTAATTTTTTCTGCCGCCGCAAATACTCCGCTTAAAATTTTCTCACGCTCCGTCTTGCCGAGATTGAAAAGTTTTGGCGTCGCTTGCGTTCTCATAAGTAAATTTTTCAGCTGAAGATTTTTTTTAGCCAAAAACTCCTCGAAAATTTTTTCCGTCTGATTAAAACCGCGCTCATTTAATCGTTCTTGATGGAGCGGCACGGGAACTGCAAAATCAACATCACCAAGCAATTTTAAAATTTCCTCGCGATTGGAAACGTCGTCGAGAATTTTTTTCAGCGCAGGCACCACACCTAAATTATTATCAAACTTGAGCTTATGAAGAAGTTTTTGCGAGCCGCCACGATATTTTGTCACGCGTAAAACTTTATTCAAAGGTTCGGGCGGTCTGTCATAAATATCTAAGTGCAAAATTTTTTTCTCGCAAGTCGGGCAAAGTTGATAACGCTCGTCAACTATTTCGCGACAATTCGGACAACGCGGCGGAAATAAAAAATAAATCACCGCTTCCCATAACTCACGTAGAAAATTCATAAACTCACCTCAAACAAAATAAAAAGCCCGCCTTACTTGCGCGGGCTGAAAAATTCTCAAACGTTGACAGGCTTCTTGCCGAAAATAAATTTATCAAGCAGGTCGATAAGCTGACCGATTTCGGGCTTGGAAATTTGGGCACTTGCGCCGAGTTCCTCGCCCTTCAAGCGCATTTCTTCACTGATAAGCGACGAGAACAGGACGAACGGAACATTGCGGAGCCTGTCGTTGTTGCGGACGAGTTTTAAGAATCTGTGACCGTCCATTTTGGGCATTTCGACATCGGAAACAACTATGCTGATATGCTCGGAAATATCGCCGCCTTTGGAAGCAAGTCCTTGCAAATATTCCCAAGCGTCTTGTCCGTTGCCGAAGTCGCGAACGAAACGATAACCCGAATCATGCAAAGTCGAAACGAGCAAATCACGCAGCATGGGCGAATCTTCCGCAACGACGACATGAGCATCGGCACGAATCGCCCGAACGTCCGCTGCGGCATCTGCAACAGTTGTGAGCTTGGCATTAATTTCGGGATTAATCTCCGCGATAATCGTTTCAAAGTCGAGCAGCAAGACAATTCGATTGGGCATTTTGACTATGCCGACGACGCGGCTTTGGTCTCCGACTTCCGGCGAAGGTTCCATATCCTTCCACGAGATACGGTGAATGCGCGAAACATTTTCCACCAAAAATCCTATGTCATAGTTGTTGATTTCCGTGACGATAATATTTTTTGCCTCGTCGCCGTTTGTTACGTTCAAGCAACGCGGAAGATTTACCAGCGGAATCGCCTTGCCGCGCAAAGTGAAAAGTCCGTCAATGTAAGGGTGAGCTTGCGGCATTGCAGTGACCGGGGTGCGCTGAATGACCTCGCGAACTTTGGCGACGTTTATTCCGTAATTCACGCCGCCTATGCTGAATTCCACTATCTCAAATTCGTTTGTACCGCTTTCAAGCAAAATACCCTTGGCGTCGCCCAAAGTTTCCGCTTTTCTCCGTACTTTATCTTTAGCCATTAAATCAGCCTCCAATTTATTTAAGCCTTGTCAGTGCAAAATTTCGCCGCAGAAAATTTTTATCCTTCAACTGCGACAAAATTCATTTAACAAGATTGTCAAAGTCGGATTGCGGTACGAGCGTGACAAGACCCATTATCGCCAAAATTTGTTCGAGCGCAATACGAGCCGTCGAAGTATTCTTAACGACAAAATCCACGTCGCGCCAATGTTCAAATTCGCCTGTCTCGTCAGCCGTCTCCACGTAATATCTTATCTCGTCATTCGAGCAACCTGCGCGGAGCATCCTGTCGACAAAAACTTCATCATCAATCATAAGGAAAATCGTCACGAGGTCTTGATTGATAAATTTCTGCAGCTGTTTAATCCCCGCAACGTCATGCATAATTGCGATACTGATTTTGTGCTTTTGATAGGCATCGAGCACTTCGGATTTTCTCAAGCCGTATGAATGCGCCTGATAGTTGTTGTTGACGATAAATTTTTCCTGATTGTATTTGTCGCTTTTGACGGTCTGATAAATTTTGCGCTTGTAAGCGTAGCGGTCGTCGAAAACGCGAGTCGTAACGGTCGGGATATAGTGAACGCCCATGGAGATAAGCTGAGAAACCATCGTGGATTTGCCGGAAGTGTGCGGACCGAGAAACGCATAAATTTTATTCGCCATGTAAAGCCCTCCTAGCGTTTTTCTTTTGCGATAACGCGTACGGTGTCTTCGTCCTCATCAATCTCCGCAGCGCAACGCGGGCAGCAGTAATATTCTGTACCGTCGGGCAGAGAACGCTTGCCTTTGCATTTTTGGCAAAAAATTAAGCCGCAACGACCGCACTCCAAAATTTCGCCAAAATCTTTGCGCCCGCATTTCGGACAGCTGTTGTAAGTCGCCATGATAAATTCCTCCTCAATAATGCCGATGAAGTTTAACGTATTCGACGGGACGGCTCCAATCGACATGTACGCCGGTTGCCTCCCAAAGTCGTGTCAAAACAATTTTCAAATTTTCCGCGCTCAAATTCGGGTCAATGTTTTCCGTCGTGAAGTCCAAAAGAGTTTCGTGCGGAATTTTAATTTCGTGCGGCGTCGTCAAAAATTTTTCGGCAAGTATTTTGCCTTCGTCGTCGCCCAAAGTCACGAGAACTTTTTTTGTCGCCTCGTCATATTCAACCCAACCCAGACTTCCTTTAAAACTTATCGCCACGCTGAAATTTTCCAATAGAATCATCTCCCTGAACGAACATTGTCTGTTACTAATTTTAGCAAAAAATTTTCTACCGTCAATGAAAAAACCCTCCGACAATTCAGTGAGACTGACTGTAAAGAGTCAAGCAAAATCTAAAAAAATCCTCCGGGGTGGATTGCAAGAATAAGTTGACCGGTAAGCTTATCTTTTCAAGAAAGAAGAAAATTCTTTAACGAGAGATTTCTCAGGGGGAGCATAGTCGAGAAGCTTTAAGCACCTTCAGCGGCAAATTTATTTTGGTTATGGAATCTTTTTAACCGGTCAACTTAAGAAGGTGTTTTCACAAGCGATTAAGTAAAAAATGTAGGTAATAAAGTTTAATCATGGACTCGGCACAAGAAGTAAGTATCTCGTAATCTTTAAAAAGTCGGCGAGAATTAATCCTAAAATTGATTTTACGTTGGAGACAAAAGAACCGCGATAACCTCTGTCGCCACAAAATTGGCTTTATGAACTTTGAGGGCAGCATGCAGCCGAGAGTATCAGTAGCTATATGGCGTTTTCTGCCTTTTCCCCCGTCAAAACCAATTTGCTCACTTGCATAAGCGGTCTTTACTGATTGATTAAAGCATAAGAGGGATTAGGATTACGTTCGGCTTTCTTTCGTATTATTTTTACTAAATGCTCTTTTGTCCCACAAGCCTTTTTCATTGGCTCGACGAAAGAAACTATACAACGACAACCACAGTTGAAACCGATTCCGACGACAGCACGACATAAAGCGGCGAACAAAATTACGTTTCTGCCTCCAAGCACGCTAAAGAAATTGCAAAAGCTTTAAGGTTGACAGAAAAAATAAATTTTAAAGATTTTACTTCGACCGTAATAACGAATGGCACGCGACCTTAACGGCAGAAATAAATTAAGTCTTCTTTACAAGCAACAAAACGGCATTTAACTATCGAATCAGAACACAAAATCAGTCATAACTCCGATAATCAAGAAATACTCGTACACAAAAATTGCAATTTAAAGCCTTAACAGGGCTAATAAGTGCTTGAGCCGTATGAAGGAAACTTTCACGTACGGTTCTTAGGGGAGAAAGAAGCAGCAATACTCTCGACCTACCTGTTCAGCTATTGAGTTAGGTTAAGGGGTGCCTCTTTTCAATTAGGAATTAGGAGTTGCTCGAAGCGTTTTTAACTCCTAACTCCTAACTGCTAACTCCTAAATCCTAACTGACGGCTTCTGATTTCAAGTGCTTGCAACAAATTATTTTACAAGGCTCTGGACAGTTGCCGTAAAACAAAATAAAATTTCAAAGAGAAGAATAGTCCCTTTTATCCCGATAGACAGAAGGGAGGAAAGTCATTGGCGAATCAAGAAATTTTCGGAGAGCCGATAATAGTAACGGCGAACGGCGTACACATACGAGCAAAGAGCGCGGGACAACAAAATTATCTTGATGTGATGCGTCGGCATGTGATAACGTTTGCAGTCGGAGCGGCGGGCACTGGCAAAACATTTTTGGCGGTGGCGCAAGCGGCGTATTATCTGCGCGTCAAGGAAGTGCGGAAAATAATTTTGACACGACCGGCAGTAGAGGCAGGTGAACGCTTGGGCTTTTTGCCGGGCGACATGCAGGAAAAAGTTGACCCTTATCTTCGACCGCTTTACGATGCGTTGAAAGAAATTTGGGGCTTCGACCTCTATCAAAAATTTTTTAATCGCGGCGTGATAGAAATAGCCCCGTTAGCGTACATGCGCGGGCGGACATTGAGCGACGCATTTATAATATTGGACGAGGCACAAAACACGACGTCCAAGCAGATGAAAATGTTTTTGACGCGCTTGGGCTTCGGCTCGCGCATGGTGATAACGGGCGATTTAAGTCAAATAGATTTGCCGCGCGGAATGACATCGGGACTGACCGAGGCGGTTGAGATTTTAAAAGGAATAAAAGGCGTGGGCATAGCGGAACTGACTTCGGCGGACGTGGTACGTCATGAAGTTGTTTCGAGGATAGTCGACGCTTACGAAAGATATGAGGTGATGAAATGAATACGACGATTACTTTTGAGCCGGAAACATTGACGGTCGAAGACGATTTGTTTGAAGAAATATTGCGTGCGGCAGATGTTGTCGGGAAGATTTACGGCGTCGAGAACAGCGAGCTGAGCATAACTTTGACCGATGATGAAAACATAAGCAAGCTGAATAAAAAATTTCGCGGAATCGACAAAGCGACGGACGTTTTATCCTTTGCGTTCCGTGAGAGTAACGAGCCGGAAATTTTCGGCGCAGACTTTGAAATTTTGGGCGACGTGATAATTTCTCTGGAGCGTGCAAAAATTCAGGCGGAAGAATACGGACACTCATTCAAGCGCGAAGTTATTTTCTTGGAGGTGCACGGGCTTTTACATTTGCTGGGCTACGACCACACTGACGACGACAAGCGGCAGGAGATGGAAGCGGAACAGCAATTTATCATGAATCGGTTGGGAATTTTAAGGGCGTAGGGCGTCCCCTCTTTGTCAAAGTGTGGACTACGCAGAACCAACCGTTGATTGCGCGGCTCGTTGCGCTGATTGGGCTGATCAATTTCTTTTGATTATTGAAAAACTTTTCTTTTGCATGCTTGAATGTACAATGTAAGTGCAACA
>JAFSOQ010000035.1 GCA_017446845.1 Selenomonadaceae bacterium
AGCGAAGAGGAGTTACAAAGGGTAGTCGAGCAACTGAATCGGCGACCGAGAAAATGTTTGGGTTATAGAACACCGGCAGAAGTATACTTTTCCACTATGTTGCACTTAGCTTGACTATTCAAGTACCCAAAAGAAAGTAGCAAAGAAAAGGGCACCTCGCAGGGGCGTTTTTCAGTTAGGAGTTAGGAATTAGGAGTTTGTAGTTGCTTGAGGCGTTTTTAACTCCTAACTCCTAACTCCTCACTCCACACTCCTAACTGATAGAACGGGAGGTTTAATCATGAAAAAAATTTTACCGCTGACTCAAGGATTGCGCCGAGGCATTGAAATTCCGGGCGATAAATCAATTTCGCACCGCAGTATAATTTTGTCGAGCTTGGGAGCTTCAACGGTTGAAGTTTCAAATTTTTTGGCGGGCGCGGATTGCATGTCAACCGTCGCTTGCATGAGAGCACTCGGCGCAAAAATCGAACAGGCAGGAAAAAATTTATTAATCACGGGTTGCGGACTGCACGAGCCTGAAAATGTTTTGGACGCAGGCAACTCCGGCACGACGCTCCGATTATTAATGGGTTTGCTCGCCTCGCAAAAATTTTTAACAACCTTCACAGGTGATGATTCATTGCGACGCCGACCAATGGCAAGAGTTATCACGCCGCTAAAAAAAGCCGGGGCGTCAATTTTCGGGCGCAACGACAATAAAAATTTGCCGATAACAATTCTGCCCGCCGAAAAAAAATTGCGCGGAATAACTTATGAAATGCCCGTCGCCAGTGCACAAGTCAAATCGGCTTTGCTTTTGGCGGGACTTTATGCCGAAACTCCCACGACCGTCATTGAGCCTGCGCCGTCTCGTGACCACTCGGAAAAAATGTTGGAGGCGTTCGGAGCAAAGCTTGAGAAAGTCGGCAACGCGATAAAAATTTTCCCGACAGAAAAACTCATCGCGCCCGAAAAAATTTCCGTGCCAGGCGATATTTCTTCGGCGGCTTATTGGATTGTTTTGGCGACGATTCTTGACGGCTCGGACGTGACGATTATAAATGTCGGCGTAAACGAAACGCGCACCGGAATTTTGGACGTGCTTAAGTCAATGGGCGCGAAGATTGAAATTTTTAACGAGCGTACTTCGGGCGGTGAACGCGCTGCCGATTTAAAAATTTTCTCGTCGAAATTGCGCGGCATAGAATTCGGCGGCGAAATTATTCCGCGCTTGATTGATGAAATTCCCGCGTTGGCAGTAGCTGCCGCTTTTGCGGAAGGCACCACGATTATTCATGATGTCGGAGAATTGCGCGTCAAAGAAACCGACCGACTTGCGGCGATTGTCGAGGAGTTTAATAAAATATCGCCCGACACATTCAGCGCGACGGGCGACAGTTTGATTATTCGCGGCGGGAAGAAAAAATTTTTCGCCGAATGCAAAACCCGCGCCGATCATCGGATGGCAATGTCGTTGGCGATTTTCGGAGCGGCTGCCGAAGGTGTTACGATTGACGACGCCGATTGCGTCAAAATTTCTTATCCGGATTTTTTTGACACGTTGATATTTGGAACCGAAGATTGATTTTAATCTTTCTCAATTTTTATGCCCACTGCTTCAAGCAGTTTCGTATACTTGTCGAGGCGCGTTTCAAATTCGCCCGACTCTTTTTCGTACTTTGCTTTAACGTCCGCGCTCATGTCTTTGGTAATCGATTCGGAAAGCAAAACTGTTGCCGCCATGAACGAGCGTCCGACGTCGGCGAGTGCCTGTTGAATTTCGGGATTATTGGTGTTGGCTTTTTTGAAAAGTTCCATCTGCTCCTTATCTTCGGGCTTGCCGTCCTTGTTCAAGTCTATACCCGCCAACAATTCGGTTACGTTGTCCAAGATGTATTTATTCTGCGCGGTTTCGTCCATTTGCACATACTGGCGAAGTTGCGGCTCTTTTTGTTTCAACGTGTCGTCAACAGCTTTGTAAGTGCCGTACATCATGAGTGCGCCGCCCGCGAAGAGCACCGCTACGATTGTCAAGATAATTTTTTTCCACATGTTAAAAGCCTCCGATATTTTTTAAAGTGTAATTTCCCGTGCCGTCCAAATTCAATTCCACGTCGTGCATTTTAAATAACGTCGAGCGATGTCCGACACTGACTACGGTTACTTTGGGCAATTCCCTGCGCAGGAGTTCATACATTTCCAATTCTCGCGGCTCGTCGAGTGCGCTGGTTGCCTCGTCCAAGAAAACATAATCGGGCGCAGAAAGTAAAACTCTCGCGAAAGCCAAGCGTTGTTGTTCGCCGAGTGAAAGGATTCTGCTCCAATCGTCTGCCGCGTCGAGTTTATCGGCAAGCGCGGGCAATTCGACCAGCTGCAAAATTTTTCTAAGTTTGTCGTCGGGCGGAGAATCTTTTTCGGCGGCGGGATAGATTAAAGCTCGTCGAAGTGTTCCCAACGGCAGATAAGGTTTTTGCGGCAGGAACATCACGCGGGAATTTGACGGCAAAGAAATTTCTCCCGATGCGTAATTCCAAATGCCCGCCAAAGTTCTTAGCAACGTCGACTTGCCGCAACCTGATGAACCCGTCACGAGCAATGACTTTGCATTTTGAAGTTGAAGCGAAAGTTTTTTCAAAAGTTCGCGCCCCGTCGGCAGTGAAACATTCAGCGCGGAAATTTTTAATTCGGGAGCGGTCGCAGTCGTGACTTTGCTCCCGGTTTTTTTTGCGTCTTCCATGTGTTCGGTAAAGCCCGCAAGTCGATTGATAACCGCCGCCAAATTCGCTAACGTGTCATAAGAATCGACAAAGAAACTCAACGCGTCCTGCACGCGCCCGAATGCCGACGAAATTTGCATTAGCCCGCCGAGTTGAATTTCTTTAGAAAAATATCGCGGAGCTGCCATAAGTAACGGAACGATTACTGCAAGTTGCTCGTATCCGTTCACGTAAAAATTTAAATGCTTGGTCTTTTTCATGAGCTGCCAATAATTTTTTATGACGTTGGAGAATTTTAAGTTGAATCCTTCAAGCTCGGCAGGTTCGCCGCGATAAAATGCTATGCTCTCGGAATTTTCTCTGACACGCATCATACTGAAACGGAAATCTGCCTCGTACTTTTGCTGGTCAAAATTTAAGTCGATTAATTTTCGCCCGACCTTGTGCGCGAAAAAAGTTCCCAAGCCCGAATACACGAACGAAAACCAAAACATATAGCCCGAAATGACAATTTCCATGCCGCCGAGTTCAAAAGTAAATGCGCCCGACAATTCCCACAAAACCACGCCGAACGCCGCCAAAGTCGTAAGCTGCCGCAAAAATCCGATTAGCAAAGTAAGTGTCAAGTTGACGAATTGCCCGATATCTTCCGAGATACGCTGGTCGGGGTTGTCCGTAGAATCTTGCAAGCGATAATAAGTTTGTCCGCTCATCCACGAATTCAAATAATTTTTGGTCATCCACGTGCGCCATTTTATTTGCAACATTTGCCGCAAGTAGACCGCGTAAACCGCAATGATTATGTAGACGAACGCAATCGCGCTGAATTGTCCGATTAGCGGCCAAAAATTTTCCGCCTCATAATTTTGCAAAGCGTTATAAAAAACGTTGTACCATTCGTTGAGTTTAACGAGCAAATAAACCATTGCGAAACTCAACGCAATGACTACTGTCAATAATCCTCGCGCTTTCCATTTTTCTTCCGAAGACCAATAATCTTTGAACAGCATCCAAAAGCCGCGAAATAATTTTTTCGTTTTCAAATGCAAAACCTCCCGCGCAAGTATAATCGCCACTCAAAAATTTTTCAAGCCTGTAAAAAAAATGAAGCCGCCTTGAAATTAGACGGAATATGATTTTTGATACTCCCGTTAAGGAATTCCTAATTCAACGACCGTTGCTTACGTAGTCTTCAAAGGCGTAAATGAAAAGTCAATGCGCCTTATTTATAGTCAATCTGTGCTTGAGGTCTTGCAACAAATGGCGCGAGTCGCTTTAAAAGCGACAGAACAGCGGTCACGCCTTTTTAGTGATTAGCTTATAGTCTCTTCTATCCGGTTAAAGTGCTGCGCATTGCCAGACGAATCATTCCTTATTTTGCATTTCATCATGCAAAATATTTTGAACAATCTGTAGACAAACGCTTAAGTTTCTTGTATACTTCTAAAAATATCTTGCAAAAAGGAGGAAGCTCACTCAAAGGGCATCCTCCTTTTGCAGGAGGAGCAAGATTGTCTTGACTCCAAATATAGAAAAATAAAGTTGGGAAGGAGGATATTTTTTCACTCGGAGAAATTTTTTTTAATTATCTAAGGAGGTTACAACATGAGTGACGGAGGCGGTTCGGCATTTGCCGTAGCGCAACAAATCGGTAAGTCATTGTTCCTGCCGATTGCCGTGTTGCCGTTCGCGGGCGTTTTGTTAGGTATCGGTGCATCTTTTTCTAACCCGACGACAATCGCGGCTTACGGCTTGGAGAGTGCTCTTCACCCCGGCAGTGCGCTGTTCAGTTTCATGCTTATTCTTTCAAACGTCGGCGGAGCAATCTTCGGCAACTTGCCGTTGATATTCGCGCTGGCAGTTGCCTTGGGCATGGCGAAAAAAGAAAAAGGTATCGCCGTCCTTGGTGCAGCAATTTTTTATCTGGTTATGCTTACAACAATTCACGTCTTCCTTGGTCTCGACGGCTCAATCCATGCTGACGGCTCGATTGACCCCAGCGTTAAAGAAGGCGCGATAACCACAGTCCTCGGCATTACAACTTTGCAGATGGGTGTTTTCGCAGGTATCGTTACGGGTTTGGTTGCGGCTGAACTTTGTAATCGTTATTACAAAATGCAACTCCCGCCCGCGTTTTCATTCTTCGGCGGCACACGTTTTGTCCCGATTGTCTGTATGATTTTCGGCATTATCGTGGGCGTTGTCATGTACTTTGTATGGCCGTTCATTCAAACAGGCATTTTCGCTCTCGGCGGCATAGTCCAAGCTGCGGGCTACTTCGGCACATTCTTCTTCGGTTGCTGCGAACGTGCATTGATTCCGTTTGGCTTGCATCATATCTTCTACCTGCCTTTCTGGCAGACAGGTCTTGGCGGTACTGCAGTCATCGACGGTCAAACGGTTATGGGCGCACAGAACATTTTCTTTGCGGAATTGGCTTCGCCGAACACGGAGCATTTCTCGGTTGACGCGGCTC
>JAFSOQ010000036.1 GCA_017446845.1 Selenomonadaceae bacterium
AAGCTAAGCCCGAACAAAAACAGCAACCTCAACAAAAACAGGCTAAGCCCGAACAAAAACAGCAACCTCAACAAAAACAAGCTAAGCCCGAACAGAAGCAGCAACTTCAACAAAAACAAGCTAAGCCCGAACAAAAACAGCAACCTCAACAAAAACAGGCTAAGCCCGAACAAAAACAGCAACCTCAACAAAAACAAGCTAAGCCCGAACAGAAGCCCCAACCTCAGCAGAAACAGACTAAGCCCGAACAAAAACCGCAACCTCAACAAAAACAGGGCAAGCCCGAACAAAAACAGCAACCTCAACAAAAACAGGGCAAGCCCGAACAAAAACGCGACAATCGTCCCGAACGTCAAGAAACTCGCGCGGAACGTCCGGAGCGGCAGGATAAACAGGAAACGCGCGGGCGTGACAATCGCGGCAAGCAGGAGCGGCAAGATAAATCCGAAATCCGTTCGCAGGAAAAACAAGATACTCGCGGGGAACGCGGCGACCGTCAATCCAAAAATCGTCAGCGCGACGACGGCGGCAGAAAACAACGTAATCGCAACCGTCAAGGTCCCGCCAATGCCAAAGAGGCTGCCAAAAATCAAGCGGCGGCTCAAGCTCAAGATAATAAAAATCGTCCGCCGCGTTCTGCGCGCAAAAAAAATCGTCCCGCACCTCAGCCCGTTCATAAAGCCGAAATCGCTCGCCCGACCCATATCAAAGTTGGCGAGAGCATTGCGGTTAAAGACTTGGCAAGCAAGATGAGTTGCACGGCGGTTGAAGTCATTAAAAAACTTTTGATGATGGGTGTCGTCGCGACGATTAACCAAGTTATCGATTTTGATACCGCCGCGCTCGTCGCCGCCGAATTCGGAGTTACTGCCGAGGAACTTCCGCCCGAAGTCGACCCGACGCTTATTCCCGAAATTAAAGATGATCCTTCCACGTTGAAAATTCGTCCGCCCGTCGTCACGGTCATGGGGCACGTTGACCACGGCAAAACTTCACTGCTCGACGTTATCAGAAAATCTTCCGTCACTGCGACAGAGGCAGGCGGCATAACTCAGCACATCGGCGCATATCAAGTCATTTGCAACGACAGAAAAATTGTCTTCCTTGACACGCCCGGACACGAGGCTTTTACCGCCATGCGTGCTCGCGGCGCACAAGTAACCGACATTGCCATTTTGGTCGTCGCCGCTGATGATGGTGTCATGCCGCAGACGATTGAGGCTATTAATCATGCAAAGGCGGCTAACGTCCCGATTATCGTCGCCATAAATAAAATCGACAAGCCGGGCGCGAATCCCATGCGCGTCAAGCAAGAACTCCTTGAGCACGGTTTGGTTAGTCGTGACTTCGGCGGCAATACAACTATGGTTGAAGTCTCCGCCAAGAAAAATATTGCCATTAACGATTTGCTGGAAGAAATTTTGTTTGAAGCCGACGTTCAAGAATTCAAAGCCAATCCGAATCGCGAAGCACGCGGCGTAATCATTGAGGCGCAACTCGACAGAGGACGCGGCCCCGTCGCAACTGTTTTGGTTCAAAGCGGCACGCTCCGAATCGGTGATTCAATCGTCGCGGGCACCACTTACGGAAAAGTTCGCGCGATGATGAATGAACGCGGCGACAATCTCAAAAAAGCCGGTCCGAGTGTTCCCGTCGAAGTTTTAGGCTTAAACGATGTTCCGGCGGCGGGCGATATTCTTGCCGCGCTCGACGAAAAACTTGCCAAGTCAATCGCCGAACACAGAATCGAACGTCAACGCAATGATTTGATTAAATCCAAGAAAGTTTCGCTCGACGACCTGTTCAACCAGATTCAAGCCGGCTCGCTGAAAGATTTAAATATCGTCGTCAAAGCGGACGTTCAAGGCTCGGTTGAGGCTCTGTCAAGCTCGTTGCTGTCTTTGAATAAAAATGATGAGGTTCGCGTTAATATTGTTCATTCGGGCGTCGGTGCGGTCACCGAAAACGATGTTATGCTTGCCTCCTCGTCCAACGCGCTGATTATCGGTTTCAACGTTCGCCCCGACAATAACGCCAGAAAATCCGCCGCAACCGAAAATATCGACATTCGCACTTATCGCGTTATCTACGACGCAATTCACGACGTTGAAGACGCAATGAGCGGTTTGCTTGCTCCGAAGTTTAAAGAAGTCATTCAAGGGCGCGTCGAGATTCGTAAAGTTATGAAGTTCTCCAAAGCTTTGGTCGCAGGTTCTTACGTCTTGGAAGGAAAAATTTTCAATAACAGCAAGATTCGTATCCTGCGCGACAACATTGAAATTTTCGACGGCGAAATTGATTCACTTCGCAGATTTAAAGACGAAGTTAAGGAAGTTGCGCAAGGCTACGAATGCGGCATTTCCATTGTCGATTATCGCGACTTCAGAGAAGGCGACGTTATCGAGGCTTACAAGATGGAAGAAATTGAAACTTCGATTGAGGACGTCAACCGCGAATAAATTAATAATCAAAGATGTAACGATCAAGCTCGGCAAGTTCTTCGACTTCGACGTCAGCCGCGCAGATTTTCAGCTGATAAAAAGTATCTTCCGGCGGCAAGTAATCACAGATACCGAGAATCAAAGTATCGTCTTCGTCAATGTCGTCGTCCCAAATTTCGTTGTCGAGTTTAGCGGCAAAAATTCTGTCGGCGGCGCAATCGTCGTATTCAAAGCGCGAAACGTCCTTGAACGTCGCGCGAATCACGCCGTTAATCGTCTCGCCCTTTTTGCCGTCGATTACCGATCAATTACAAGCTTCAATTTTCAGCGCAAGAATTTTATTGGCGGCGTCGAATTTAAGTTCCTCAATGCCGCTGTCGTGCAAAAAATATTTCTCGACAAAATTTTTAACGGTCATTCTACAGACCTCCTGTTTGTTCTTTAATGAGTAAAATATCGTTAAGGGAAGTGAAAACTTTTGATTACGTTTATAATCGGTTTGGTGATTCTGTTCGTCGGAGCGGCGATTTACGGTTCAATTTGCGAACGCATAATGAAACCGAATCCCTCTGCGAAAACCGCCGCAGTTAAACTTAAAGACGGCGTGGACTATGTGCCGATGAACAAATGGAAAAATTGTCTGATTGAACTTTTGAACATTGCGGGAACAGGTCCCGTGCTCGGACCCATTCAAGGTATTTTATTCGGACCGATTGCCTTTATCACAATTCCAATCGGCTGCGTTATCGGCGGCGCGTTCCATGATTATATGAGCGGCATGATTTCCATTCGCAACAACGGCGAACAAATGCCCGCGCTCGTCAGAAGATTTCTCGGCGGCGGCGTTTATAAAATTTACAATGTCTTCGTCTGCTTTTTGATGTTGTTGGTCGGCGTAGTCTTTATCTACACGCCCGGCGATTTGTTCGTCGCGCAAATTCTCGGCGGCGATGTCTTCACGTTGAGTGCAGAGGTCGTCACGGTTTACGGCGTGATTTTATTTTACTACCTTCTTGCCACGCTTTTGCCGATTGATAAAATTATCGGGCGCGTTTATCCGATTTTCGGCTTTATCCTGTTGATGAGTGCCGTCGGAATTTTCTTCGGACTGTTTATCAGAGATTATCCTCTGCTTGAAATTTGGGATACGGGTCTTTTCGATGTTCATCCTTTCGGTGAACACTTTATCCCGATATTTTTTATAACTGTTGCCTGCGGAATAACTTCGGGTTTCCACTCCACGCAAGCTACGATTATTGCGCGCTCCGTCGAAAATGAAACGCACGGTCGATTGATTTACTATAACACGATGATTGCTGAAGGTTTTATCGCGATGAGCTGGGCGAGCGCGGCAATGGGCGCACTCGATTTGGCAATGGTCGCGAACTCTGACCTCGTAAAAATTCCTGCTGCCGTCGTCGGCGTTATTGCCAAGAATATGCTCGGTGATATAGGCGGCATGGTTGCAGTACTCGGCGTCATAGTTCTTGCGATTACTTCAGGTGATACTGCATTGCGCTCGTTGCGTTTAATGCTTGCCGACGCACTCCACATTGACAACAAGAAAAAATCTAACGTGCTGATTCTCGCGCTGATAATTTTCTCAATCGTTGCAGGCGTCCTTTACATTGCCAAAACCGACGCGAGCGGCTTTGCTCTGCTGTGGAGATATTTCTCTTGGGCGAACGAGACTATTGCGGTCTTTGCCTTCGCAATGATTGCCGTTTACATGATGAAAAATAACATGCCGTACATAATGGCACTTGTTCCCGGAACTTTTTACATGTACATTGTTTCGACTTACATTTTACACGCGCCGATTGGTTTCGGACTCAGCTGGACGTTCAGTTACATTTTGGCGGCAGTCTGTGCAGCGGCTTATGCGACGGCTATTATCAAGTTTGGAAAAAGTTTAACCTCGTCACAAAACTTGAGATAAAAAAGCAACGTGACGTTGCATCTCGTTGACGCGCCGTAGCGTTGCGATGTTTTTAACTTCTTTACCGCGTTCGTACGAATGCGGATTTTTTTTTTATGCTCCGGGGAATTTCTTAGCAACAGTTCAGTCTTTCTTCTTCCTCAGAATTTTTCGGGATAAATAAGTTCAGCCATAGTCTTAACGGCTTCGGGATAATGCAGCCCCGGACTCAGCAGAAATAAATCTTGCGGCAGAAAGTAGAGACGATTATTTTTTACTGCGCCGATAGCCTGCCAAGCTTCATTTTCCGCGATTGCCTTTGTCATATTCGATTTAATTTCTTCGGCGTCGCCCATACTCGTCACGAAAATTATTTCGGGATTTTGTTCGGCGAGGGTCTCCATGCTGTAGGGGGCGGCGTCGGGATTTTTTTCGAGCGGCGTCATATCCGACGCGACATTTTCCCAGCCGAACATCTTGACGATTGAACCTGCAATGCTGCCGTCAAGCTGAACGCTCAAGCCCTGCGCGGTCGAGTGGAGAATTGCCACGCGCAAATTTTTTTTCGGAACTTTGTCGACGATATTTTTAATTTCGGCGTCCATGTCGTTGATAATTTTTTCGCCCGCTTCAGTGTCACCGCTAATCGCAGAAAAAGTTTTCAGCCCGCGTTTCACATCGTCATAAGTTTTCATTTCGACGACAAGCGCGGGAATTTTATTTTCCTCAAGCACGGGGAAAAGTTTTTCGTTCATGCCTTTGTTGACGACGACCAAATCGGGTGCGCAAGCCAAAAGTCGCTCCACGTCAATTTGATAAACTGCGCCGACGCTCGACAGGTCTTTAGCCCAATCGGGCATTTTATTTTTTGAATCGGGACGCCCGACAATCACTCCGCCGACTGCGTGCAACGGCTCAAGGAAACCTGCGCTGGTCACGACAATTCTTGTGGGCTTGCCGGGCAAAATAATTTTTCTGCCGGCGTCGTCAGTTATCTCGGCAAAAATTTTTTGTTGCTCCACTTTGACGGGCGGAGAATTTTTTTCGCCGCCGCAACCCGTGATAAGGGACAAGAGACAAAGGACAAGGGACAAGACGATTGCCGATAAAAATTTTTTAATCATGATTACGCCTCGTATAATTGATAGTAGTAGTTATTAGCGTCCC
The DNA here is from genome assembly GCA_017446845.1 of Selenomonadaceae bacterium. GTDB lineage: Bacteria > Bacillota > Negativicutes > Selenomonadales > Selenomonadaceae > Quinella. The sequence goes on from JAFSOQ010000036.1 coordinate 5,527, forward strand.
TCTCCAAGGACGTGATATACTCCAAAAGATATTGCGGATTAGTTAAATCACCTGCCACTTGATGTTTTTCCGGAGATTCTGACCACATCTCTTTGCTTAACTGATAATGAGTCCGATACCGCCGGACGATTCATTTCGCACGAGAATTACCCGCTGTCGTTTCGATAAGGTATTCCTCAAATTTTTTCTCAAGCAGTCGGCAAAATTTAATCGGGTCGAGTTTGTCGGAATTCAAAAACATGGCGCGCAAATTTTTATGGAGCACGTCGAGCGTTTCAAAATCATTTGCAAGGGCCACGGCGGTATTTATGTAAGCCTCAATCGAATTAACCGACAGCTCGCCCAAGCCGACACTTTCAAGAATACTTTTGCCGAAACGCGTGCTGTGCCGTTCGCCGTAAAGATTAATGACGGGCACGCCCATATAAAGCGCGTCAAGGTTTGTGGCACCGCCGACGTAAGGATAGCCGTCGAGCATAATGTCAACCTTGCTTATCGCGTCGAAATATTCTTTAAAAGGCAGAGCGGGTCGGAAAATAACTCTGTCCGTATCGCAGCCGAAATTTTTCATGACGGTATAAAGTTCGTCGACTGCGCGGTTGCTGATAAATTCTTGAGCACGCATTAAAAGTTTTGCGTCGGGCACGCGATTTAAAATCTCAGTCCAAACGGCAAGCATGTCATCGGTAATTTTCGAGTAGCGGCAAATCGTTCCGAAGGTCACGTAACCGTTTTTAATGCAGGGTGCGCCGTCGGGTGTCAAAACATCTGCGCGGCGGGCGTAGCAAAATTGTGCGGGCATGTACAAAAGTTTTTCGGAAAAATATTTATCGTGTTCGCCGGGCGGGTCCAAAACTTCATCTGTAATGAAATAATCAATCTCTTTTAAACCCGTCGTCGACATGTAGCCGATACCGCAAATTTGCACGGGCGCGGGACGATATGCCAGCGCGGGCAAGCCGTTATAACCCGTGTGCCCCGCCAAGTCAAAGGCAATGTCAATCTCATCGTCGTGAATTTTTTTCGCAAGTTCCTCGTCAGATAAATCTTTAACGTCAATAAACCTGTCGACGGCTTTTCTAAAAAGTTCCGTGTATTCATCGTTCTTTTTGTTTTTGCTGTAGCAAGTGATTTCAAATTTGCTTTTGTCGTGACAGTCGATAAAGCCCCAAACAACTGCGAACGCCGCATGCTCGCGAAAGTCTCCGGAAATGTAGCCGACTTTTATTTTGTCGTGCGGCTTATGATACGTCGTGAACGGCTTAACGTCCGCGAAAAATTTTTGATAATCAAAATGGAACGCCGCCATCTCCTCGTTGGAAAGGTTCAGGAAGTGCAAACCCAAAAGTATCGCGTCGAAAAATTCAAGCCGCCGAGTTTTATCCGCAGTAAGTTGAAATGCCCGCTCGTCATTTTCTATCGCCTCAACATGTCGACGATTATCGTGCGCGTATTTTGCCATTTTCCTGTGACACTCCGCGATAAAGTAATCGGGATAATTTTTCTCCGCACCTGCAGGCGAATAAATATATTCCATAGCCTTGCGCATCATTTCATACGCGCCGAGATTATCGTTAGTCAAATTGCGGCGGTCGGCTATCGTCACGAAAAGTTTTGCGTCGATTTTTGATTCACATTGCGCGGCAAGTTCGGCATAATAAAGCGTGCGTTTAAAATCGAATTTGCTCGGAAAGTCACTGTCGCCGATTTTATTTTCCAAAGACAAATAATCCAACGCCCGTTTGAAATATTTATCGGCAAGTTCTTCCGTAACAAGTTCCGACTCCTGCGGAAAATCGGGCAACGGTTTATCATTAATCCACGCGTCGAAAATTTTTTCGTAAGCCGCCTCCAACTCGCCCATATAAATCGTGTCGTTCATGACGGGTGATTCTTCCATCTTCCGCCGAATTGTCTGATGATATTCGCGAATTCTGTTCCAATCGTTTGCAAGGTCAATCGCCTTCTGAACATATTCTTCCTCGCTGAAGGCGCACAACTCCTCAAGCCCCATGTTCATAAGCAAAGAATAGCCGAAACGCGAATTATGCCGCTCGCCGACCAAAGTTATCACGGGCACGCCCATATACAACGCGTCGCAAGTGGTGCCGCCGCCGGGATAAGGAAAAGTGTCCAGCGCAATGTCAGCTCGCTCGTATTTTTGCACGTAATCATTTTCAAGAGTTTCAAAGTCAACGCGGTCAAGTTCAATGCCCGCCGCTTGAATTCTTTTTTTGGCAAGCGCAAGCCCGCCGTTTTTGTTAAACGCAATGCCTTTGAGGTAAAGTCGCGATTTCGGTACAGCGGATAAAATTTTACTCCAAACTTTAAGCATTTCGTCGGTAACCTTCGTGAAACTGTTAAAGCTGGCAAAAGTCACGTAATTATTTTTGGTGCAAGGCGCGGGAGTCATCATAAACGGGAAGTCGTGCCAAGAGTAGCAAAAATGACTGTGTTGGAGTCGCAAGACTTTTTCCGTAAAAAATTTTTCGTTCAAGCCTTCGGGGTCTGTGAACTTGTCCGCCAAAAAATAATCAATCGTATCGAGTCCCGTCGAGTTAAACCAGCCGATACCCGAAATTTGAATCGGCGCGGGCTTGTACGCCATGACGGGCAACGAATTATCCGACGTGTGTCCCGCCAAGTCAATCAGAATATCAATTTCGTCTTGCACAATCTGCGCGGCAACATCTTGGTGAGTTTTATTTAAAATGTTGCGGAAGCCGTCGACGCAATTTTTTATTTGCGCGGTAATGTGATCCTCGGCGTTGTTTGCGTAAACAAGAACTTCAAAGCGCGTCTTGTCGTAGCTTTGGAAAAAATGACGGCTGAAAAAAATTACGACGTGAAATCTGATGTCGGGCGAAATGTAGCCGACGCGAATTTTTTTATGACGAGCATGCTTTTTGCGATTGTGTTTGATATGCGGAATATTTTCAAGAAGTTTTTGGAAGCCGCAAATTTCCTCGAAAATTTTTTCACGGCTGACGTTGAGATTGTGCAAGTGGAAAAGATAATTGCTGTAGTCCTCGCGCCGAATCATTTCTGCCTGCGCAAGCTTTGGAGAATTTTTTAACTCGGCAAGGTCAAGCTTGGCATTGTGCTCGTAATAATCGGCAGAACGTTTTGCGTCGCCGATATATCGATAAGCGCGCCCCAAAGTATTTTGAATCAACATTTTCGTAAGTAAATCGACGTCGTTCATTTCAAGGGCATGTTCGGCAATTTTTATGCAGTCAAGAAAATTTTCTTGCATAAGATAAAGTCGGGCACGCAAAAGCAATCGATAAGGCGACGGCGGAAAATTTTTCTCCAGATAATTGACGACCGCTTCCACCTCGTCCGACATGCCGTAATCGGAATAAGCTGATGCAATTTTTTCAATCAGTTCGGGATTGTCGGGTTGAAGGTCAAGAATTTTTTCGGCCGTCTGCAAAACTTTTTCTTTGTCGCGAGTGACTTCCACAAAATAAATCAGTTCTTTGGTCAGCTCGGAAATTTTTAAGCATTTTTCTTCGGGCGTGAGCAAAATTTTTTTTTGCCAATCATCAATCAGCGACTGCGCAATTTTAATTTTTTCCGCGTCAAAATTTGTCGACTCAAATTGTTCGCCGTAGTTTTCGGATTTTTTAATTGCAAGTTTCATCTCCGCGACGGCACTCCGAAAATCATTTTTCTGCGCAAAACAATCGGCGAGCTTCGCGGAAAATTCGGGGACTTTCGGATAACGTTCGACTGCCAGCTTGACAATTTCAAAGCATTCCTCAAAGCGCGACGGATTTTTTTCCAAACACTCAATCAAAAGTCGCATGGGACGATTCGACGGATTTTTTCTCGCAGCAATGTCAAGGCGCGCAAATTTTTCGACGTTCGCCCAATCCTCCAAAGCATAATAAGCGTCGGCAAGATAAGAATAAATTCTTTCGGGCTTGTCGGAAGTGTTGAACTCCTCAAGCAAAAGTTTTAAGTTTCGTTCCGCCTTAGAACGACTGATTGACGTCGAATAACCCGTATGATAAATTGTCAAGAGATTCGCGGGAGCCGAGGCGCGTTCCAAAGGTTTATCGCCGCGATAAATTTCCTCGTGAATTTTTCCGACGTAACGAATATCGGGAGCGTGTTCAAAAATCCTGAGCAAATAAATTGAGTTGATAATTTTGTTTTCGTTATCTTTGTCGACGTTGACCAAATTAACGGAAATGCCCTGCTGTTTTGCCCGCTCAGCCATTTTTATGACGGTTTGAAAATTTTTGGCGGTGTCGTTTATAAAATATTCGTCGGCGTCGAGAAAAACAATCCAATCGCCCGCCGCCTCACGAATTGCAATATTTCGCGGCGCAGAGAAATCATCTTGCCACGGTTCGTGAAAAATTTTCGCGCCGAATTTTTCTGCAATGGCAACTGTTCCGTCCGTCGAGCCGGTATCGACAACGATAATTTCGTCGACGAAATTTTTAATACTCTCCAGCGAGCGGCGCAAATCTTCTGCGGCATTCTTGACCATGTAGCACGCCGAAATTTTTATCTTGTCCCTTGTTCCTTGTCCCTTATTCCTTACCTTTCGCTTTGCCAAAATGTTCTCCTCCTCCGAAAAAACTTTTTAACATTCTACCGCAGGTAAAAAAGTTTTTTCAACGATTCCCAAAAAATTTTTCAAAGTCATGAAGTTACCTTGAAAAGTGGTTGCTCCTGTTGTATAATCGTAAAAAATATTTTCAATCAATTTTATAAGGGGGAAACTGTAAATGATTTACACAGTAACTTTTAATCCCGCGATTGATTACATCATTCGGCTTGACAAGCTCACGACGGGCGCGATTAATCGCGTGACTTATGAGCAGGTGCTCGGCGGCGGCAAGGGCGTCAACGTTTCAATCGTGCTGGGCAATCTCGGACACAAATCAACGGCAACCGGTTTCCTTGCGGGTTTCACGGGCGATGAAATTGTCCGCCAGCTCCGCGAATTCAACGCTGCTGACGACTTCGTTAAACTCGATGACGGTTTCTCTCGCATCAACGTAAAAATCAAAGCAGACGTCGAAACCGAAATTAACGGTCAAGGTCCCAAAATCAGCGAGGCAAAACGCGAAGAACTCTTCCAAAAACTCGAAAAGCTCGGCGAAGGTGATACGCTGATTCTCTCCGGCTCAATCCCCAACACGTTGCCCGATGATATGTACGAACAAACTCTCAGCCGCATTCAAGGCAAGGGCATTCGTTTCGTCGTCGACGCGGAAAAAGGTCTCCTCCTCAAAATCTTGAAATTCAATCCCTGGCTCATCAAACCCAACAATCACGAACTCGGCGACATGTTCGGCGTAAAACTCAAGACTGACGAAGAAATTGTAACTTACGCCAAAAAACTCCAGGAGAAAGGCGCACGCAACGTTTTGATTTCCATGGCGGGCGACGGAGCGATTTTCGTTCCCGAAGGCGGCGAGACGTTCTTTAAATCCCCGGCTCCCAAAGGCAAGCTCGTCAACTCGGTCGGCGCAGGTGATTCAATGGTTGCCGGTTTCGTCGCGGGCTACGAAGAAAGTAACGACGATTACGAACGCGCTTTCAAAATGGGTCTTTGCACCGGCTCGGCGTCGGCTTTCTCCGAAAATCTTGCTACGCGCCCCGAAGTCGAGGCTCTTTTGAAAACTATTTGATAACTACCCGTTAATTTAATTAGGAATTAGGAATTAGGAATGTGGAATGAAAAAACTTCTAACTCCTAAATCCTAACTCCTAACTCCTAACTGATAAAAGGGCGGTGTTTCCAATGAAAATTACAAACTTCATTTCCAAAAAATCAATAGCACTCAACGTGCACCCGACAGACAAAAACGAAGCGATTGACATGCTGGTCGATTTGCTCATGACGGCAGGTTCAATCAAAGATAAAGCAATCGTCAAACGCGACGTTTTAAGGCGCGAGGCTCAAGGCTCGACGGGACTGGCTAACGGGCTGGCAACTCCGCACGCGCAAAATAATGCCGTTAAACGTCCGGCAATCTCGATAATCACGGTGCCCGAAGGCGTCGAATTCAATTCACTCGACAAAAAACCTGCGCGGCTGTTGATGTTGTTTGCGGCTCCCGAAAAAGCTGACGATGCCGCAATGACTAACATGGGACGCCTTGCGGTTTTGCTCATGGATGACGAGTTCAAAGAAAATCTTATCAAGGCAACGTCGCCCGCCGAAGTCATACAAATCATCGACCGCAAAGAGGCTGAACGCTCCAAGAGTGAAACGCCCGAACCCGACGTTTCAGCCAACACGAAAATTATCGCGGTCACGGCTTGCCCGACGGGTATTTCTTCATCGTTCATGGCTCGCGAATCTCTTAAGCAGTGCGCAGAAAAAATGGGCTTGACTATTCGCGTTGAAGTTCACGGCGCGGCGGGCGTCTATCACGCGCTCAGCGACGAGGAAATTAAAAATGCCGATTATGTTATCGTCGCGGCAAGCAAAAGAGTTCCGCTCGCTCGTTTCAACGGCAAGATGATGATTCAAACGGCGGTCAATACCGGTATCCGTAAGCCCGAACAACTTTTTAAACGTATCGAGGCGGGTCAAGCTCAAGTCTTCCAAGCAACAGAGGATGACGAAACTCTCGGCGAAAAACTCTTCAAAAAGATTAAAAGTATTTTCTCATGATTATAAGGAGTTGCTGATATGACGCGACAACTTTTAAAAATTTTCGTTTTGGCGGCGTTTCTTGTCACGTTAATGCAAACTTCGGCAGACGCAAGAAACATGCAACGACTTACCATAATAAACGAGACGAGCAGTTATTTCAGTCGCGTTCACATTGGCGGCGGCGATTGTCTTCACGGCGCGGGTCTTTCAAGCGGAAGTTCGCACACGATATTGTATGATACGGACATTCAGTATTGGGATATAGGCATAACCCTTGAGAACGGAATTTCTCTCGGATATTATTGCGATTTGTCCGGAGCACGCCAATTAATATTTTTCGAGCAAGGTTCAGATATTGTGGTTACCAAAAGATAAAAATTTATAAGTCAACAGTCGGCTCAGTCCGATTGATATAACCCGTCGTCTTCGGGCGGCGGCAGAAATTATTTATCCCTTTATTTTGTAGTAAGGAGAAGGTATTATGAGAGTTACCGATTTGCTCAAAAATGCGAGCATTGATCTCGGTGCCAAAGTCAAGGACAAACCCGACGCAATATCGCATCTGGTTGACTTGATGGAAAAAGGCGGCAACCTCAAGAACAAAGCACAGTATTTAAAAGATGTGCAAGCTCGTGAGGCGTCCGGCACAACCGGTCTCGGCGACGGCATTGCCACACCGCACGCAAAATCTGCGGGTGTTAAGGCTCCGGGTCTCGCCGCAATGACCATTCCCGAAGGCATTGACTTCGATTCAATGGACGGCAATCCCGCAAGATTATTCTTCGCGATTGCGGCTCCCGACGGCGGCAATGATGAACATTTAATGATTTTGTCGAAACTCGCCACAATGGTTATGGACCCCGACTTCAAGGAAGCTTTGATTAAAGCAACCACGAAGGAAGAGTTCCTCAAGATTATCGACGACAAGGAAGACGGCAAATTCCAGGCTCCCGCCGACAGTGCAAATGCCGCTCCCGCGCCTGCCGCCGATCACATTCAGATTTTGGCAGTCACCGCTTGCCCGACCGGTATTGCTCATACCTTCATGGCGGCGGAAAGTTTGGAACAGCACGCCAAGAAACGCGGCATCTCGATTAAGGTTGAGACGAACGGCTCCGGCGGTGCGAAAAATGTTTTGACGGCAGATGAAATTGCCAAGGCGGACGGCATTATCGTCGCGGCGGATAAAAACGTCGCAATGGCTCGTTTCGACGGCAAGCACGTTGTCATTACCAAAGTTGCCGACGGTATCAACAAAGCTGATGAACTCATTGATAAGGCGTTAAGCGGTTCGGCTCCGATTTATCACGCCAAAGCGGGCGAATCTGCAGGCGATTCAGGCGGTGGCGGCGGCGAGAATGAAAGTATCGGTCGCCAAATCTACAAGCACCTGATGAACGGCGTCTCGCATATGTTGCCATTCGTTATCGGCGGCGGTATCTTAATTGCAATTTCATTCCTCATTGACGGCGCGTCGGTTGACTTGAACAGCTTGCCCGCCGAAGAGCGCGGAAAATTCGGCTCAATTACTCCTGCTGCCGCGACGTTCATGGGCATTGGCGGCGCGTCCTTCGGATTTATGTTGCCTGTTCTTGCCGGTTTTATCTCCATGTCTATTGCTGACCGGCCCGGTTTGGCGGCGGGCTTTGTCGGCGGTGCACTCAGTGCCTCCAACGGTTCAGGTTTCTTGGGCGCGTTGCTTGCAGGTTTCTTGGCAGGCTTTATCGTCAACTGGCTCAAAAAAGCTTTGAATGTCTTGCCGCCCTCTCTGGAAGGCACCAAGCCGATTTTGTTCTATCCTCTGCTCGGCGTTTTGCTTATCGGTTTAATTTGTAACTTCGTAATTGGTCCGCCTGTCTCCGGTATCAACGAAGCTCTCAAAGATACTCTTGCCAACATGGATCCCAACGCCAAACTCGTCATGGGTGCGGTTATCGGCGGCATGATGGCTGTTGATATGGGCGGTCCTTTGAACAAGGCGGCTTACGTCACCGGCGTCGGGCTCTTGGCTGACGGCAACTATTACGTCATTGCGGCGGCTATGGCGGGCGGCATGGTTCCCCCGATTGCCATTGCTCTTGCTACGATTTTCTTCAAAGGCAAATTCACCAAGAGTGAGCAAAAAACAACTGCGACAAATATCATAATGGGCTTGTCGTTCATCACAGAAGGCGCGATACCTTTTGCGGCGGGCGACCCGCTTCACGTTATCCCCGCTTGCGTCGTCGGCTCAGGTATAACAGGTGCTCTTGTCATGATGTTCGACTGCACTCTTATGGCTCCCCACGGCGGAATTTTTGTCGTCCCGACTATAGGTAACCCCTTGGGATATTTGGCGGCTATTGCTATCGGTTCAGTAGTAGGCTGTGTGATTCTCGGTTTTATCAGAAAGCCGAGACCTCAAGATTGATAAATAATTTTAACCAATAAAAAACGGCGGCAGGCTCGAAAGCTTGTCGCCATTTCTTTTTGAAGACCTAATTTGGAAATATAAAGAGATGCTACAATTTTAGTTATTCAAACCTCACAACGAGATAATTAATTTCTGTAGTTTTTCTTTGCGAGTAGTGACAAGTTTTTAAAAATTGTGCAGGAAATTTTAATCGACGGCAGAAAAGTGGGTAGGAACAAGGAACGGGGAACCAGTTCCTAAAAATCGACCGAAGGGAGATTTTTCATGGCAATATTATCTGCGGACAGCAAAAGAATCTTGCGCCGCGTCGATTTTCTATTGATATTGAGCACGGCGGCGATAGTGATATACGGCTTGGTAATAATATCAAGTGCGACGCACATAAACACGCCGGGCGAGGAACGATTTTGGTACGTGCAACGTCAAGGAATGTTCGCGCTGATTAACGGCATTTTAGCGATACTGTTCATAAATTTTGATTATCGGGGGCTAAGTCAGCACGGGAACAAAATATACGTGTTCAATCTGATAATGTTATTGGCGGTCATGCTGTTCGGGCACGCGGCATTGGGAGCGCAACGCTGGATACAAATCGGACCGATAAGCCTGCAACCGTCGGAGTTTTCCAAATTGCTGATGATAATCTGTTTGGCGTCGATTTTGGAAGAGCGCATGGGCAAATTAAATTCTCTGCAAGACATTTTGCCGATAGCGTTATACGTCGGAGTTCCGTTCATCTTAGTTTTAAAGCAACCGGACTTGGGCACGTCGCTTGTATTCATGGCGATATTTTTCGGCATGGTGATAGCGTGCGGAATGCCTTGGCGATATTTTATCGGGACAGTGGCAGTGGGGATAATGTCATTTCCGCTGATGTGGCAGTTCCTGAAGGATTATCAGAAAATGCGAATCATGGTATTCATTGACCCGAATGTTGACCCGTTGGGCAGCGGCTATCACATAATCCAATCGAAAATTGCAATCGGTTCGGGAATGTTATTCGGCAAAGGATTATTCGAGGGCACGCAAAGTCAGCTGAACTTCTTGCCCGAAAATCACACGGACTTTATATTTGCGGTGGTCGGCGAGGAATTGGGCTTTGTCGGCGCAGTGATATTATTGCTGTTGTATTTGATAGTTTTTTGGCGCGGGATAATCATAGCCAAAGAAGCGGGCGACGTGTTCGGAAGATTGTTGGCGGTCGGGATAACGAGCATGTTGGCGTTCCATGTGCTGGTTAATGTGGGAATGACGACGGGAATCATGCCGGTTACGGGCATTCCGTTGCCACTGATGAGTTACGGAATCAGCTCGCTGACGACGAACATTTTATCGGTAGCAATCCTGCTGAATATCCACATGCACAAGCAGAAATTTATTTTTTAGGTGACGAGAATGAAAAATAATTCCACATTGATAGAAAAGCCTGCGCGATATACGGGCGGCGAATTCAACAGCGTAGTAAAAAATTTTGACTCAACGTCTTGCCGAGTAGTTTTGGGCTTGCCCGATGTTTATGAAGTCGGCATGAGCAATTTGGGCTTGGCGATATTGTATTCGATATTAAATCGGCGTGCGGATACTTTGTGCGAGCGAGTTTATGCTCCGTGGGTTGACGCGGAAAAATTTGCGACGCCGTTATTTGCATTGGAATCGAAACGCCCGATACGCGAATTTGATTTGGTAGGATTTTCGTTGCAGTACGAGATGATTTATACCAACGTGCTGAACATGTTATCATTGGCGGGCATATCATTGCGAGCGATTGACCGCGCGGAAGAAGAACCGTTCGTAATGGGCGGCGGCGCGGGAGTATACAACGTGGAACCTGTGGCGGATTTTTTTGATTTCTTCATAATCGGCGAGGGCGAAGAAGTTCTCGGCGAAGTGATTGACGAATTTATTTTGTGGAAGAATTCGGGCAAGCTTGGCGGGCGCAAAGAATTTTTACGGCGGTTATTGAAAATCAAAGGAATATACGTGCCGAGCTTTTACGAGCCGCAATATTCGGGCGAAAAATTTTTGGGACTAAAAACTTTGGAAAATGCGCCGTCCAAAATTTTAAAGCGAGTGGTAAGAAATTTCGACGAGACGCCGACGGTAGAAAAGCCGGTTGTGCCGTTCATGGAAATAGTTCACGATAGGGCGATGTTGGAATTATTTCGGGGTTGCAGTCGCGGTTGCCGATTTTGTCAGGCGGGCATGACGTATCGACCTGTTCGGGAGCGCAAAGCAGAAACGTTAAGGAAAATAGCGCGGCGATTGATTGATTCGAGCGGCTGGGACGAAATATCTTTAACGTCGTTGAGCAGTGCGGATTACTCGTGCTTGGTTCACTTGACAGACGATTTGCAAGAAGAATTCCGTAATGAAAAAGTCAGCATATCCCTGCCGAGTTTACGTGCAGACAGTTTTTCGATAGACTTGGCGGAACGAGTGCAGACGATTCGGAAAAGCGGCTTGACATTTGCGCCTGAGGCAGGAACGCAACGCTTGCGCGACGTGATAAACAAAAACGTGACGGAAGAAAATTTGCTTGAGGCGTGTTCGGCGGCATTTGCCAAAGGTTGGCGGTCGGTGAAATTGTATTTTATGATGGGTTTGCCGACGGAAACTGACGAGGACATAGCCGGAATAGCAGATTTGGCGCGGAAGGTCGCGAACTTGAAACGCGGAATCAAAGTTACGTTAAGCGTGAGTTGTTTCGTGCCTAAGCCGTGGACGCCGTTTCAATGGTTCGGTCAAATAAGTTTGGAAGAATTCGAGCGGCGGCAACAATTACTGAAAAGTTTAATCACGAACAAAGCGATAACGTACAATTATCACAATGCGCGGCTGTCGGTGTTGGAAGGAGCATTGGCGCGCGGCGACAGAAGACTTTCCGCCGTGATTGAAATTGCGTGGAAGTCGGGAGCAAAATTTGACGGCTGGAGTGAATTTTTTAAACCTGAAGTTTGGTCGGCGGCCTTCGAGACTTGCGGATTGGATTTCAAATATTACGCTGAACGGACGCGAAATTTATGGGAGCCGTTACCATGGGCTCACACCTCGCCGGGCGTCGACAAAAGTTATTTAATGTCGGAGTGGGAAAAATCTCAAGCGGGCGAGACTACGCAAGATTGTCGGCGGACGAATTGCACAGGTTGCGGCGTCTGCATGAATTTGGGCGTTCAAGTCATCGACTTCATCAAAGACAAAGATAAAATCACCGCCCGTCAACCCCTAACTCCTAAATCCCAACTCCTAACTCCTAAATCCCAACTCCTAACTCCTAAATATCGTGCTCGGATTCGCAAGGGCGCAGAAATTTCCGTGCTGAGCCACTTGGATTATATGAATGTTTTCATGCGGGCGTTGCTTAGGAGCAAATTACCTGCGGCGTGGAGCGCGGGCTTTAATCCGCATTTGAAAGTTTCGTTCGCGAATGCCTTGGCAGTGGGAGTAACGAGCGATTGCGAATACGTGGACTTTGAATTGACTGCGCCGATTGACGATTCGGAAGTTTTGCGCCGCTTGAATGAGCAACTGCCCAAAGGCGCGGAAATGATCCGAGTAAAAAGATTGCGCGGAAAAGTCAAGCCGGTAATGTCGATAGCGGAAATGTCGCGCTATGAAGTTCGCTTGCCGTTCGACGAAAAAAATTTATCTGCCGCGCAGTTGTCGGTTAAAAAATTCAACGAGGCGACGGAAATAATTTTTGAACGAATCACACCGAAAAAACGTCGGGAGCTTGAGGCAAAAAAATATCTCGCCGAACCCGCAGAAATTTTTTTGTCGGGCGACGAGTTATTGATAAAGTTTGGAATAAAAATCACGGCGGAGGGAAGTTTAAAGCCGAGCGAAGTTTTGCAACTTTTGCGCGAGCGTTTTGACTTCCCCGCAGATATTTCGTCAGCAAAAATTAATCGTACCGAACTTTTACTCAGCCGTTAGCTTTTTTAAAAGTCATCATAAATTTTGCGAGAACTTCCGCGCCTTCAATCGGCATGGCATTATAAATTGATGCACGCATACCGCCAACCGAGCGGTGACCTTTGACGCCGCTCAAATTTTTTTCGAGAGCTTCGGCGACAAATTTTTTCTCCAAGTCTTCATTGGGCAGACGGAAAGTGACATTCATGAACGAGCGCGAATCTTTATCGGCGTGCCCGCGATAAAAACCATCGGAATTGTCGATTGCGTCATAAAGAAGTTTTGCCTTGATTGAATTGCGACGAGCCATTTCCTCAAGTCCGCCGCAATTTTTAATCCACTTTGCAACTTTGCCGACGATGTAAATGCTGAACGCGGGCGGCGTGTTGTAAAGTGAATTCTTTTTGTAAAAAGTATCGTAGCGGAGCATGGTCGGCAGAGTGTCCAAACTTTTTTCAATGAAACTTTTTCTGGCGACGACGATAACAACACCTGCGGGACCGAGATTTTTTTGAACGCCCGCATAAATCAGCGAGAACTTTTTAAAATCGACGGGGCGGCTGAGCAAATCGCTGGACATATCGGCGAAGAGCGGAACTGTGCCGGTATCGGGAATGTAATGAAATTCGGTGCCGTAAATCGTATTGTTATTGCAAATGTGCAGATAAGCGGCATTCGGATTGATTTTGAGTTCGTCTTGACGGGGAACGCGACGGAAATTTTCTTCCTTAGTCGAGGCGGCAATTTCTCCGACTCCCAAAATATTTGCCTCCTTGTAAGCGTTGGAAGAAAAAGTTCCGCTCAAGACGTAAGAACCCCGATTATTTTTCGTGGCGAAGTTCAGCGGAATCATGGCGAATTGCAACGACGCGCCGCCTTGAATGAATAAAACGTCGTAATCGTCGCCAAGCCCCATGACTTCCAAAATATCTGCCTTGGCTTGATTGTGAACTTTTTCGTAAGGTTTGGAGCGGTGACTAATCTCGACAATGGACATGCCCGAATTGTCAAAGTTAAGGAATTCGGCTTGAGCCTCTTGCAAAACTTCAAGAGGCAAGGTCGCGGGACCCGGATTAAAATTGTAAACTCGTTTCATTTAATTTCCTCCAATTTAATGATTAATATGTTGCAAAATCAGAGACCGTCATGGACTTTAGAGACCAAAGAGTGCGTCGGCAAATTCTTTTGCATTGAACGGACGCAAATCGTCAAGCCGTTCGCCCACACCAACCCACTTAACGGGAATATTAAGTTGCTCCTTTATGCCGATAATCATTCCGCCCTTGGCAGTGCCGTCGAGTTTGGTTAAGACGATACCGGTTATGCCCGCCGTCTGTGAAAATAATTCCGCTTGACGCAAGGCATTTTGTCCGGTCGTGGCGTCGAGCACCAATAAAACTTCATGCGGCGCACCTTTGATTCCTTTGCCGAGGATACGATTAATTTTTTTCAGCTCTTCCATCAAGTTATATTTATTTTGCAAGCGTCCTGCCGTGTCGACCAACAACACGTCCATTTTTTGCGCGACGGCATTTCTTGCGGCGTCGAGTGCCACGCTTGACGGGTTAGAGCCTGCGGAGTGTTTGATAAAAGCCGCGCCCGTTCGTTGTGCCCAAATTTCCAACTGGTCAATCGCTCCCGCACGAAAAGTATCTGCCGCCGCCATCATGACTTTTTTTCCTTGTGACTTGTAATATGCGCCGAGCTTGCCGATTGTCGTCGTTTTGCCCGCGCCGTTCACGCCTATCATCAAAATCACTCGCGGCGGTTCGACGTAATCAAATGCGCCCTCTTCTTCCGTCAAAATCTCGCGTATTTGATTCGATAAAAAATTTTTCACATCGGCGGGCGAATTTATTTCTGCTCTGCGAACTCCCTTGCGCAATCCCGTTATTAATTTTTCCGTTGTCGCCATGCCAACATCACTCGTTATCAAAGTTTCCTCCAGCTCATCCAAAAGGTCGTCATCAATTTTCGTGGAGCCGTGGAGAATTTCGTCAATCTTGTCAATAAATTTTTCGCGAGTCTTTGTCAAGCCCGCTTTCAGTCTGTCAAAGAATCCCATATTAAAACCTCCTGTTATATAAAAGCAAATATTAGAATCCGACAAGGATTTTGATAGAATCCGGCGGATATTCCTTGTAGTGCCGTCCACATAAGTGAAGACTCTGTTTTGCGGATTTTCAATTTTGAGCCGCTTGTTGCGCCGGTCTTCTTATCGCTAAACAGGTTTTGAGTAACAAAAACCGGAGCAAATATCGTCGTCAAAAGAATTCGCTTTGCCAACTCTCAAGCAGGTTTTGTAAAACTCGTGGGAGCAGTTCGCAAACTTGATGCGCCTGCCGAATTTGGTATGGGAGCGATACCCTTGGCAAGTCGTCCGTTGAACTTTTAGCCAACTACACCACGCCCGAAGAAATGTTATCCGTTGATACTCAAGCACTCGCTTACCTTTTGAATAAGACCTCTCATAAAGCTCAGCAAATTCAATCTTGTACTAAAAATTCTTTCAGAATCGTGCTTGCCTCGTCGAGTTTCGCGCTCATTATTCGCAAGTATTTGGAGCACCTAATCGTCAGCGAATTGAAATTATCGGTCATGACCCTATCAATAGCGATGATATTGCCAAGCGGAGGATATTCTTTGCCGTCTTAAAGCATAAGTTTAATTTTGGGCGGTTCGGGGCAATTTTTTTGTTGAAAAGTACCTTTTTCGACTGCTCTGTTAAATTCGACGATATATTGCCGCGAATCAATTCGATAGAGCGGGTCGCCGCCATTGAAATATTTTTCCATAATGTTGCCGAACATTCGGGAATGAACTTGAACTTCTTCCGGTTCCTTTAATTGCCTTCGGATACTCGTAAATTTTCGGGCAATTTGTTTTAAAACCTTCATTGCTTTGACGGAAATTTTATCAAAAGTTTTTTTCATAGCGTATTTTTTCCTAATTGATAAAAGTAACCTCGTTACCTTTGCGTGGCAACGGAGTTCGAGCGGGTTTTCCGTCATTGGATTTGGAATAACCGAAAATCATCGACGCATAAACCCGTTCATTTTCTTTTAAGCCCCATTCGCGAAGATAATGTTTGTAGCCGTCGGGGTCGGTGATGAAATAAATTCCTAAATCTTAACGGACAAAAGAAATGCAATTCATTGCGCGATGTTTTTCCGGTGACAAAGAAAAATTCCCTGCAACAAAAGCCAAATCAATACCGATGTCATGGGCGGCTTGAAACTTTTCGGCGAAGGGCCGGAAACCCGACGGCGTCGAATTCATTGCGATGATTATTATCGGCGAGATGATTGACGGGCAGCGCATTACGCAAATCGGCATTGAAGGTTTGCGCGGCGAAGTCTTTTTAAATCACCCCGAATCGCTTCATTCTTTCAGTGTCAAGGGCGACGACAAATACCAAAAAAGATTTTGAATATCAAAGCCAATCTGACGACGATGAGACCGAAACTGTCGACTTCACAATCACTGCCAAAAAATCTTGACGCCGACAGCGTAACAGCTGAACTTGTGCAAAAAGTTTTGTGCACGGATGAGCCTTCGGCTGAGTTAGGAGTGAGGAGTTTGATTGTCTTTTAACTCCTAATTACTTTGAAACTCCCGCCGACGGCAAGGAATTTAATTTCGAGATAACCGACGTTGCAATCTTTGACGCGAGTGAACTTTTCCACCGTCAACGAAAAAACCCTTCTACAAGATTGTTAGAGGGCTTTTTTTTTTGTTCGATTTACAAAATCCAATATATTAGGGTGTGTTCACACTAAAGAATCAACAATCATGCCCCAAATAATATCCGACTTGTCGTAACAAGTAAAAATTCGCCTGAAGGCTTTTAATCGACGGAAAAACCTCTCAATTTCATTGCGCCTTTTGTACAGATCTTTGTCATAATTCCATTGTTCCTTGAAGTTTTTCTTTGGGGGAACTATCAGCCGAGCGGCTGTTTCTATCATCTTTTTGCCTGAATGCGCTCTATACATAAGCAGAAATTGTTTTTGCTCGCCGGACGGCGTGAAGAAAAATAACAGCATACCTTGCTCCCTGTCGTTGGCTGAACCGCTCGACAACGAAAAATTCATTGCGAAACTTTCAGAAGCGGCAAGCTTATGAATTTTCGTTGTAAGTCCGCCGCGTAACCTTCCGATTTACAATTTGGAGATTGTTGATTTTGATGTTGCCTCTCTGCTTCGGCAAGTATTTTTCTACTTTTTCATTAACAAAAATCATGAGCAATCAGATGATATTACGATGATTTTTGTTCGTTTTGTGTATAAATTTTTACATTGCGACAAAAATCCGCGACTTTAACGGCGGAGAGATCAAAATTAAATTGTCCGACATTGTTTATGCGCGGCTTTTGAGGAATTTGGACGAGCCGTATCGCGATTGCACCGGACAAATCAAAAAACTTTTCCGCGAAGGTCAAATATTATCCCGACGTATCACAGAATCGACGGCAGAGCGACAAGGAACATAAACTTTTTACGTCAGAATTTGATGATGACATAGAAATTTACGCGCTTGCCGGACGACGCAAACTTACAGGCTTAACGGCGACCTCGCGCCCGCTTATTTGATTAATTTGTACCTTGCGACAATGAACGACAAGTACAAAGATTTTCTCGAATATACGGCGGATTGTATTGTCGTGCAGGAAAAATTTTATGACGATTGGAGCCACGACACGACTTGGGGTTGGCAACAAAATCGCGGTGTCGTCGGTCACAATTTAAAAATCGCTTGGAACTTGATGAGAATCTAAATACGTCCAGAGAAAATTGCGGCGATTAGACGGCGCGACAGTTGTATGATATAATGAAACGCAAGTTAAGAGCGGGCGAAAGTTGCTATCGTTTTGCTCGGTACGACAGAAAACTTACTTCCTCGACCACGACGACGGCGCAGTTTATTCCGTTCCTCACGGGCAACGAACGCCTTAAAGGTTCGCACTCTATGGCGTGTCGGTGGAGATTGACAACAAGCCGTGAAATTATTTCGACGCGGAAAAAATCGAACACCGCCCGAAAGTTAAAGTAAAAATCGTTCCTGTTTAAGGGAAGTAGGGAAATAGAGAAGTAGGGAAATAGCTACTTCTCTACTTCCCTTATTCCCTACTTCACTAGCTAAAAGGAGAAATTTTAATGGCAAATTATGTAATGGAAGTCGGCGAAGTCAGCAAAGTTAAACTCCACGGGCATATTGACGCCTCGATTGCGCCCGCGCTCATGGAAGAATTGAAAACGCTGATTGCGCAGAAGGATAAAGTTAAAAAATTGGTGTTCTACGCCGACAAACTCGAATACATTGCAAGCGCGGGAATTCGTTCGGTCGTCTTCGCGAAACAGAAACTCGGCGGCAAGGTGTAAGTCTGTTTAATTGGCGCGTCGGAAACAGTTTTGGACGTCTTCAAGATGACGGGCATTGATAAATTCTTGACGGTGCAAGATACTTTCACGGAGTGATTTTTATGCTTCAAAGTAAAGAATTCCCTGCCAAGCGTGAAATTTTATCGCAGATGTTGACGGAGATAGGCGACGAGGTCGAAAAATATTTTACGGACGAAAAGTGGATAAATCGCCTCAAGGTTTGCGCGGAAGAAATTTTGGCGAACATTATCAACTATTCCGGCTCCGAAAAAGTTTACGTCTCCTGCGATTTTTTGGAGGACGAACAGACTTTGCGCTTTGAATTCGTCGACGAAGGTGCGCTTTACAATCCGCTTGAGAAAGCTCCGGAAGTTGACATAGAAGCGGAACTGGACGAGCGACCTATTGGCGGCTTGGGGATTTTTCTCTACACGACGATTATGGACAAGTTGGAATATCATTGCGACGATGGCAGAAATCATTTGCTGGCGTACAAAAAACTTGTTTGACAGGCGGTGATTGATACACCGACGATATTAAAAAACTTCCTCCGGCTTGCGAGTTCTTGAAAAAATGTTTTGCGGATAAAAAGTTGGTAAAAGGCATCATTTGTTACGGGGATTTCTTATCTCGTTCGCGGACGCAAAACTCCCGGGTATTGATGTTGACAGGTTCGCAATGCCGAAGAATTTAACGCCGCCTTTGCCGAATTATCGACGCGATTGTTGACGGCGATGTTTATCCGTCCATGAGTATTTATAAGACTTGAGGTGATTTTATGACTGTAACGATTGAACGCGACGACGATTTAAAAATCATTGCACTTGTCGGCGAATTGAAAGCGACAAATGCTGACAGTGTTCGCGATGAAGTTATCAGCTTGATTGACAAAAAGCCGATGATAATTTCAATGGAAAAATGCATTTACGTTTCGAGTGCGGGCTTGCGAGCACTGCTGATGATTGCCAAGACTGCAAAGATGCGCAAAGTTGAAATTGTCTACGCTGCCGCGACGAAAGAAGTTACTGACGTTTTGGAAATGACCGGCTTTATAAGAATGATCAAGTGTGTTGCGACGGTCGCCGAAGCCGAAAAGTTAGGGATTAGGAAGTAGTTTTACCATTCCCTACTTTCTACTCTCTACTTTCTAAAAATCGACCGAAGGGAGATTTTTTATGCGATTCGTCCCGTCTTATTGTGCCCGGTGGCGTGAACTTTACAATTCATTCCCACGAGGCGGAACCTTTTGCCGTGATTCCCTTCCCCGAAAGTTATCGCATAGGCAGCGTCTTCGCCATGATTGTTTTCGACCTCGACTATGAGAATCTCGAATACGGCTTTTATGTCGACGGCGATGTTTTCGACAAAAGCAAATGTCTGCTTGACCCGTATGCAAAACTCGTCAGCGGCAGAAATGTTTGGGGCGTTGAGCCGGATTGGGATAATCCTTTCCAATATCTTTGACCGGGAAGGCGACGTGCCGTTGAAGACGCCGCATATCAAATTTGTCGTCAGCAACTTAATTCTCGATTGTCTGCGCTATTGGGTCGGGACTTATCGCGTTGACGGCTTCAGATTTAATTTGGCGGCAATTTTCGGACGCAATCAAAACGGCTCGCCCATGAGCAATCCGCCGTTGCTTGAATCGCTTGCCCATGATTTTTAATCGCGAAGGCTTGAAGTCGGTCATTTCCCCTCTTACGGTCGCCGGGCTGAATGGAACGGCAGATACCGCGACGACGTGCGCAGATTTTTGAAAGGCGACAGCGGACTTGCATAAGCTTTTGCCAGAAGAATCGCCGGTTCCGAAGATATTTACGACAGATATTGGCGCGGTGATTGCGCGTCCGTCAATTTCATCACTTGCCACGACAGATTCACGCTTTACGACCTGTTCGCTTACAACAACAAACACAACGAGGCTAACGGGCGGCAACGATAATCACAGCCGGAATTGCGGTTGGGAAGGCGATTACGATTTGCCCGCCAATATTAAATATCTGCGGCACAAGATGATTAAAAATGCCGCCGCAATTCTGCTCACGAGCATTGGAATACCCATGATTCTTGCCGGTGACGAGTTCGGCAATATAATTTCCGTGCTTGCCCGCGTCAAACAGGTCTTAATTTTTTTTGCAAAGAAAATTCCCGCTGGAAAAGCGGGAGTTTTTTGTTGCCGAAATTTTTTATCGTCAATCTTTAATCATATTTTCCAGAGTCTCAAATAAAACATCAGGCTCGACGGGCTTGCTTAAGTGAGCATTCAATCCCGCCTGCAATGAACGCTGAACATCTTCATCAAAGGCATTGGCGGTCAGCGCGATAATCGGTATCGATTTTGCGTCGGGGCGATTCAAAGCACGGATTCGTTGCGTCGCCTCCAAGCCGTCCATTTCCGGCATTCGCATATCCATTAAAATCGCGGCGTAATAATTTTCGGGAGAGTTCTCGAACATTTCCAGCGCAATTTTTCCGTTCTCGGCAAGTTCGGCTTCCATTTCGCGCATTTGCAAAACCATCATCATTATTTCGGCGTTGACCGGCATATCTTCTGCCAACAAAATTCTTTTGCCTGTGAGGTCGGCTTTCTTCTTAGTCTCGGTTATGGTGAGATTTTTTCTGCGGAGCGCGTTTTTAAATTCCTCGAACAAAGAACCGGTGAAAAGCGGTTTGGCAATGAAACTGTCGACTCCGGCGGCGATTGCCTCATCAATCACATCGTCCCAGTTGTAAGCCGTCAAAATTATAATCGCGGTTTCGTTGCCGATAATCTCGCGGATTTTACGAGTGACTTCGACGCCGTTCATTTCGGGCATTTGCCAATCAACTATAATTAAATTGTACGGCTCGCGGCGGGCGTGACGCAGTTTGACTTTTTCCAGAGCCTCTTTGCCCGACATGACCGTTTCGGCAGCTATGCCTGCTTTTTCCAAAACTAACTTGGCATGGTCGCAAGCTATCGGGTCATCGTCTATAATCAAAACATTCATCTCGTGCGGCTTAATTTCAATATCGTCGCTCGCGGAATCACTTTTATCCGAATTCATCAAGGTAACAGTCACGGTAAAAGTTGTGCCGACTCCCTTTTCACTGTCGACTTCGATTTTGCCGTTCATCATCTCGACGATATTTTTTGTAATCGCCATGCCCAAACCGGAGCTGCCGTATTTGTTCGTATTGCCGGCATCTTCTTGGCTGAACGCGTCGAAAATTTTCGGCAGATAATCTTTGCTCATGCCGATGCCCGTATCTTTTATCTTGAAACGGATTGCGGATTTTTTATCGAAGTCGGCAGTTTTCTCAACGCTCAAATCGACTTTGCCGCCTTCGGGCGTGAACTTGACCGCGTTGCCCAAAATATTTATCAGCACCTGCCGCAACTTAGTCATGTCTCCGATATAATATTCGTCAAGGTGCCCGCTTATGTGGCAGTTGTATTCAAGATTTTTTTCTTTGCATTGCCCGCTGAAAATTGTATTAATTTGCTCAATCAGTTTCGGGAAGGAAAATTCTTCGTTGCGGACGACCATGCGCCCCGATTCAATTCGCGACATGTCAAGAATATCGTTAATCAAACTCAGCAAATGTTGCGCGGACGTTCCGATTTTCTCCAAATAATTTCTTGTCGTGTCCGAAATGCCCGGCTCGTGAAGTGCCAAGCTGTCCAGTCCGATAATCGCGTTCATGGGCGTGCGAATCTCATGACTCATTGCGGACAGGAAAACAGTCTTGGCTTTGTTAGCCTCTTCCGCAGTTTTTAGCGCGTCGCTTAACGCTTGACTTTTCGCCATAGAATCGCGCATTTCCGAATCAATATTCGTAATGCCGACGCCGATAACGTGATTGGAAATTTTGGTTCCGTCGTCAGCAATTCCGACACTGGCAATGCGAATCATCTCGTAACATTCCTTGCCGTTTCTGTTCGCCAGATAACGATAGGTTAAGATCGAATTATTTTCCAATCCGTCGCGAATCGAATCATGCTTAATGAAGTTCAAAAAGTCCGCCCGATAATCAGCCGTTACGTAAAGATTTGCATACTCGGTAAATTTTCTGCTGAATTTAAAGCCTTCGCCTTCGACAAGCGCATTTTCCAATTCCTTGTCGCCTCTGTAGCAAATGCCCGAATCGTCGGCAATGTTGACGTAATAAACACTGCGATAATCGCTGGACAAGGCGCGTATCATATTATCCTGCTGAGCTTTTTCCTGCTCTTGCGCCAAAAGTTCTTCCTGCAGTGCCAGCTGCTCTTCCAATTCCTGTTGTTTAACGCGGTTTTCGGCGTCGGCAGTTTCTTTTTCAAGTCGGGCTTTTGCAGTCTTGCGAAGTTGAGTAATCACGAGAACAAACATTGCGACCAAAACCAAAGCAGTCGCCGCCGAGTGCGCCAAACTTCTTTTAATAATTCCGTCGGTGATTGAGCCGATTTGCTCGCTGATGACGCTTTCGCGAATCAGATAAGTTAAAATCCAGTCCGTACCTTGAACGGGAACATAATACATGGTCTCCTGAATTCCGTTGTAGTTAAAAGCCACGAATCCTTTCAGCCCGCTTTGAAAATCGCGTTTCATTTTATCGAGTGAATAACCTTTTTCATACTCAGCGCGCCCCATTGCAGAAAATAAATTTCTTTCCGCCGAACGACCGCCGAGAACCATATTTGTCAACGCCGCGCCGTCTTTGGTGTAGAGATTACAAAAAGTCGTATTGCTCGCCGTCGTCTGCAAGGAAATTGCCTCCAACATGCGATTAATATCAATTTCCACGAAACACGCCACGAGAGTTTTTCCGATAAAGGGCAGATTATCTGCGGGCATGGCGATAACAATTTTTTTATTGTTGCCTTCAAGATTTTTGATAGAAATTTCCGTTTCAGTGAGGTTTTTGTAATCAAAATGATATATGCCGATGTCGTTGCGGGTGCCGCGCGAAGTGTAAATCAAACCGTCCGTGTCGACGAAGGCAAATTTTTCCAGCCCGTAAAGCTGTTTCATTCGCGACTGGTAAGCTTGCATTTTCTCCACGCTGCTCAGGTCGTCCTTGGTCATGAGTCCCATGGCAATATCCATGTCGTTGATATAATCGCTCAATTTGCCGGCAACGACCTGTTCACGTCTTCCGGCAAGTTCGTCGAGATACAGCAGGCTGACCGTGCGGACGGCCTCGGAGTTATCGTCACTTACACTCGTGCCCATCCAAAACGTACCGATGATTAATATTACCACGACGATAAGAATACCGACGATAAATTCTTTCATGAGGTTTTTCTGTTCGGAGTCCATTTTCCTCACCTCTGACTATTTTTAAAGCGCGACGTTATTTACTTAGATTTTAACATAATATTCGATACGGGCAAGGTAAATTTTTTGCGTCGGGATTTTACAGCATAAAAAAAATTCTCCGCCAGTTTGAAACGGAGTTTAAAATGCGGCACGAATCACGAAAACAATTTCGCCGTCTTCATGCTCGGCAGAACTTTCAAGGCGTGCAGAATTTATGACGGAATTTTTTACGCGGGAGAGATAATTTTTTACGACGTCGGAATTTTGTGCCACTCCTTCGAGTTCCAAAAAATTTTCTTCGACGCGGATTTTGGTCAAGCTGACGTCGCCGCCCGCAATTTTTCCGAGATTGATTAGCAGATTGAAATTTTGCTTAACATCAATCTGCGCGGCGAACCGATTAATTTTGTGGAGTTCGGCAATGTTGTCGTCGATATTTTTTTTCAAGGCAAGTTCTTCGCCGAGTTCGTCGATTGAAATTTTTGCCGCGTCGAGTTTGTTTAAAGCCGTGCGATAATCCCATAAGACTTGCGCCGAGCCGATAAGCATTGCGATAAAAAAAATAGCCGCCGTCGCCGGCGAAATTCTTTTCCAATTCCACAGACTGCCCCGCGCCGATAAAAGGTTCGGAGCTTTTTTATTGCGGACGATTTCGGTTATGAATTCTGTTCTGTCGAACGGCGAAATTTTATCGAGCAAATGAGCGGGCATGACTGACAGTGCGCATAAATTCAAATTAAATTTTTTGAACGCCGCGCAGATTTCTTCGAGCTTGGTACGCGGCAAAGTTTCCATCCAAAGTTCCCCGTCGACCTTCACAAAGGAAAATGGCGCGTCTTTGCCCGCCTGCGCTATCGCCCAACTTTTGACGAGTGCGGGAAATTCTTTTTCGGGGACGTTGCTGACTTCAAAAAGATAAGTAACGGTTTCTTCCTCGCGAAGACAAAAACCGACCAACGAAGTTTTCCAGCCCTTTTGATTGCAGACGATTGAAATTTGTTCGGCAAGTCGTTCAATCTCAAAGCTGTCCGCGTCGACTTCAACAGTCTCAAATTTTTCAGTCAGGCGTGCGATAAAAATTTTTTCTCCGTCAAAATATGCACCGATAATTTCGCTCAAATCTTCGCGGAAAAATTTTTTCAGCCGAGTTAAAAAATTTCTCATCATTGTGCGAGTTCAGCGACTGTAGCATTTACGGCTTTAATCAAATCCTGTGGCGACAAAATTATTTGCATTCCGCGAAGTCCCGCGCTTATCGAAATTTTTTCCAAAGACAAAGCACGAGCGTCGAGATACACGGGATAATTTTTCTTTGCTCCGAGCGGCGAACAACCTCCGCGCACATAGCCCGTCAACGGCAAAAGTTCCTTGAGCGCAATCATTTCGACGGATTTATTTCCGCTTGCCTTAGCCAACGCTTTCAAGTCCAATTCGTCGCCGCCGCCGATTACCGCCATGATTATTCCCGACTTATCGCCGCGAGCCACCAAAGTTTTAAAAATCATCTCAATATCAAGCCCGCTGATTTGCGCGACGTGCACCGCCGATAAATCGTTTTCGTCGACTTCGTAAATTTTTATCTCGTAGTCAATCTTCAGCCCGTCGAGAATTCGAGCGGCGTTGGTCTTCTTTAACTTCTTAGCCAAAAAATTTTTCCTCCCTTAATGAATTCAACTGAGTTCGAGAGCTTTTTTGTAAGCATCAAGAGCCGCATCTTTCCTTCCGGCAATTCGATTTACTTCCGCCACGAAGAGATAAAAATCTTTATCGGGCGGCATATCAAGTTCATTAAGCATGTCTGTAAGATATAAACAATGAGAAAAGTTATTTGCTTTAAAATCCTGTTTTGCGACATGATACATAAAATCCGTAATGTATTTTTTAAATTCGGGTTCGATAGGGTAACCAAGTTCTTTCTCACGTTTTATTAGTTTATGAATAACAAAAAAATCCCTATCCGTCATTATTTTTACGCCTGTCATGGCATCTTGAACGGCAAGCAACAAAAGTTCGAGCGTTTGTGTAGACGACTTTTTTAAGGTTGCTTCCAAAATTCTTTTCAAAACTCGGTCATAACTTCTGAAGTCAGGATTCGCGAGATATTCTTTCATAAAAATCCGTGTTGCTGCACCGATTTTATTTGCTCTCACAAGGGACGTTGTCTGTTCGATCATGCTCTTCGTGTCGTGGAATTGTTCATTCAGCTGAAAATTTTTGTCACGATAAATTTCATCGACAAGCTGAACCGATTCTTCGTTACGGTCATATTGATGAACTACAGCCGGAATTTCGTCGTCGCCGCGCAAAATTTTATCACCGCGAATTTTAACAGGATTCATTGTGTGGAACAATGCTGACGTGAAAATTTCTCCGCTGTAAACGTCAATCTCGATAAGATGTTCAAGCGGTAAAAGATTTTCATGGATAAGATAATTTGCTACAGCTTGGTCGAAAACACCTGATATATTACATTTTAAAGTTTGCCATATTTCTCGGCAAAAAATTTGCATGTAGCGACTCGTGCCGATAACCGTGCCGGAACAAATAATTTTTTTGTCCAAAAGTCTGTCTGCTTTTTCTTTTCCGAAAAAATCAAAAAGCCAGTTGTAATTTAATCTGTCCCCCGTTTTGCTGCCGCGAATGTCATCCGGTTCCGTCGTGTAGCCGAGATAATTTGAATAGCCTTTGAAACACTCGAAAACATCACTTTGAAAAATTACGTCGCGAGTGTCGGAGATGAAAATTTGTTCGTATTTATCGCCATGTTCTTCAAGGAAGTCGGAAAAAACTTTCCAACGAGTGTTATTGGGAACACCTTCGCACATTTCAGCAGGAAAATCTTTAAGCAACACGCCGGTCCGAATTAATTGGGCACGAGTGAAGTCGGAAATATCGTCGACAAAAAAGACGAGTTCCGCGCTCGGACAATTTTTTTTGCACGAGAAGACAAAAGGCTCCAATGTATCCCAATCATAACCTTTCGCCGCCCCTAAGATTAAATTTTTTTTCATGACACTACCTCATAGAAAAATTTTTTCCAAAATGTTGCCGGGATTCGTCAAGTCCGACTAAAATAATTTGCACAAACAGCAGGATTTGCGTGCAGAGTTTTATGATGACAAATTTCCATAGCCGCGCCCGCTCCCAATGCTCCGCCAATCGCCGACCAAAGCAACAACGTACTTTCTTTGACGCGCCATTTGCCGTGAGTAGCGCAATATTTATCCCAAGCGAACAATCCGAACGTCACGACATTGACGATTGCAAGATAGCCGCCCGCGATTAAAATCGTTCAAAATCAGTTGCCGCTTAAGAGCAGATTCGTTGCCGAAGTCTGATTGATATGATAATCGTGCGTCGTGAAGTCCGTCCTGCCGAAGTTGTCATACTCGCCGCATTTGTAATTGGAATGGTTAAGCGGAGCGTATTGAATTTCACCGTTTTCGTCGATGTACATCTCAATTCCGTTCTCGTCGGTTATCTTATAATATTTGGTCTTGTTCTCGCTCGTGTCGTATTTGTCGTAGAAATATTCAACCTTCACGGTATTCGCGTCTGTTCGGTCATTTTTGACCTTCCCGTTATTATCCCTGTATGTTACTTTGCCGTTTGAGTCTTCTTCCCTGGTGTATTCGTATTCTTTATTGGTGTTGTTGAAATATTTGTAGCCGCCCGATTCAAAATCGTTGTCATCTTTCAGACGCAGATAACTTTTTGCGACGACAAAACCTATAAATTTATCTTTCTTGTCACCGATTACGACGACGGGACTGTTGGGCGCGTAGAGGATACCGCGGAAGGGTTCTTTAAGATTTAAAATCACGGGCTTGGAATCGCGAATAGAATTTTCGGTGCTGTAGCGTTCGGGACCGTCATAGAAAATTACAATGGGACGATATTTTTGCGCTGCAGTGTCGTAATTGGATTTATTCGCGTTGATGATTATCTGTCGAACGGAATTCAAACCGGTTACAGTTTTGTTCATAAAACTTGTATAACCGTTCACGGCGTCGGGGTGAGAGAGCATAGGCTCGCTTTCAACACGACACCACAAAATATCGGGCAATAAATTTCCTTTTTCGTCTCTGTCAAGATATAACTCATTCGTGCGTTCTTTGTAAGGCTCCTCAAAATTAATACTCGCGTGCACCCGCATACGTTTTACGTCTTCTTGGGTGATAACGTTGCCTTTAGTGCTCCATTTTCTATTGTTAAAAGATACGTCCGTATTATCCATCCACAAATCCCAATCTTCGGAGAGCCATTTATAACTCGCTTTAGAAGAGTCTGTGCTGAAACCTACTTCCGGTTTGAAGTCGATATTTATCGAATCCAACTTGTCCCATGTGTAAGGCAAGCCGATAGTGCCTGTATCGTTTATGCCGTCTTTGTAAGTTTTTCGCGCACTGGTGCCGGGATTATAGGCGTGACCGGGTTTTAAATTTATGCTTGCCGAAGTGCCGGCAACGCTGCTGTTCGCGCCATACGGTTTTTCACTGCTGTAGTTTACGTCATCTCGAACGGTTATGGTTTCCGTCCTGTAAAAGTCGCCTGCCGCATAATGATGGAAAAAGTCTTGGAAGTGATTCCATGCGCCCGAATAAAAATTGAAACCGAAACGCTCGATATATTTTTCTTGATTTGTGTAAATGTAATCCTGCATTTGTTCACCGTCCGCGTTTAAGATAGGACTTCCGTCTTTTTCTGTCGCATAAACGGGCACTTTTTTCCCATTTACCATTACGAAATTTCCGTTTTCGTCTTTTTCATATTCAAGAGCCTGTTTTCTGTAGAATTCTTGAACTTCCCAGTTGCCGACGATAACGTTGCTGTTTATTATCGTCTGCATTTTAGGAGTTTGCGCCAATTTTGCAACAGCAACTACGGGCGCATTCATTGAGGGGAACCAGCCCGGCATAAAAAGATGTTCGATTTTCTCGTTAAGGCGGACGACATAATAAAAACTCGTGCCGTAGTCATAGAAAGAATAATCGGGAGTAACTACGCGGTCAACATCTTCTTTAGATTTGCTCCAGCTATCGATTATCGAATTTTTTGTTTCGGTCGCCTCGGCTGTTTCAAAAATAATTTCTTTCATGTTGCCCAAATTTTTAACGGCGTATTCTTCGGCGAGGTCATTGGCGGTCTCTATCGTCGCTTGTTCACCTGAAGTACTGCCGAAATATTTTTTTTCGGAATTAAATGACATGTTGTTTGTGAGCAACGCCCCGGCTGTAATCGTCGGGAAATTTTCATCGTCGTCAACAAAGGCTTGCGCCCCCGCCAGAGCCGCCGCGTCCGCCGCATTTTGCAATCGTGAGACATTCAAATAGTACCAGCCCAAGTCAAGCCCGATGCCTGCAAACATAAACATTAAGGGAATGAGTAGAGCATAAAATACCAAAACTTGTCCGCGCCGGTTAAGTGATTTAATCTTGTTGCGAGTACTTATCTTGAACATTAAACACCATCTTCCTTTCCCGGAGTGATATTTTACTTAAGAATTATTGTTTATTTTATGTTTTGGTTTATGTCTTTATTTATTCTAGGACTCTATTTTCTTTATGTCAATCTGAAAAAAATTTTTAATAGGTTGCTAAGAATCAAACGTCCAATCTTTATTAAGGTGTTAATTATTCTTGTCCCAATTCTTAATTTGTGCGAATATTCTCTCGGAGGAATCGGTCACCCGCAACTAAAAATCTTTTCGTTCAATGTCGGTTGCCGCTCAAAGCCGTGGAAATCTGAAAAAAAATAAATCCATTAACAAGATTCGGATATAAAATCTTATCAACAGATTAATTTTCTCGTTCCAAGTCTTAACAGGTCAGTTGCCGCTCAACGTCATGACAATCTGAAAAAATTGACCCGTTAATAAGATTCAGACATTCAATCTTATTAACAGGTTAATTATCCTTGTTTTAAGTAAAAAAACAAAAGGCAGAAAACGTCATATATCTACTGATACTCTCGGCTGTTTGCTTTAAAGTTCATAAAGCCAATCTCCACGACACAAAAGCCGGAATGTTTATCGCAATTCAGGCGCGGCATAAATATCCGACAATCCAAAATCGCGGTTCTTTTGTCTCCAACGTATTGACAACGGCGCAATTCAGTCAATCCAAAGAGCGCGCTCTTTTACGAAAAACATATCGTCAACTTTCCAGTTGTCGCTCGCCTCTCTGTTGACGGTGTGATTAATTTCGTCCACGTTCAGATAAAGGTAATTGACGCGCCACAACTCTTCAATGTCAAAGTAACTGTAACAAGAATTAGTGTTCAGTTTGAACGTTGACATATTGTAGACGCGTTCAAATGCAGGTATGCGGTAATCTTCATCCTTGCGGTATTCGCTCTTGCCCACATATTGACCATCGTCGTTGATTTCGCCTCTGTCGCCGGGAATTTCTTTGGGATCTTTCGGGTCGCGGGTATAGGTGTTCCAATAATCATACAAAGTCTGGTTGCCGATCGTCTTCGCTTTATTTTCCAGGTCTTCATTCTTGCTCTTCATCGTCCCGGGCTTATCGGGCGATGTGATGTTGAAAATATCGGGGGAAGTAACGGGTTTTGTCAAAATGTTGCCGTTCTCGTCGACGATGATGTAGTTAGCAACTTTTTCTACGCCGTTCTCAACGACTTTGTTGTTGTCGATTTTCGTGTAATAGAGCTTGTCGCCCTCTTTGACATATTTGACAATTTCCTTGCCGTCATCGTCGACGCCGACGACGACTTTGCGATATTTGGCTACGACTTGCGGGTCATTGACTATTTCCGATTTAAGCATGAAGTATTTGGAGCCGTTAGCATTGGCAAATTCGAGTTTATCTTTTTTCCATTTTTCGTAATGCTTATTATCCCACCAAGTCCTGTCGATTGCCCAGCTGTCACCATAAGCGGAATAGGTAGTATCGGGATTTAAATAAACGTCAGCGTCGCTAAATGTGGCACTGTCCTTCAAATTTTTATATTCGTTGGTGGAAGTTTTTATGCCTTTGTTTTTGACTGTTCCGTATGAGTCATTAATCTGTTCGTCGCTATAACTGTTGTCAATCATTCGGGTGCCCTTGCCGCCGCTTGACATCAATTTGAGGTCGTAGACACAAACATAAAAACAATGTTCATTGACTCTGACTTTGACATAGGGCAAATTTGCTTTGTCAATGTATTTTGTCTCACCGTTGATAAGAACTTCGACGTAATCGTCGTTTGGGGATGAATCCTTGATGACGTCGGTGCTGTTTTCAACGTAATAAGTCGCGGTGGTTTCGTTATAATTTTTGTTAGGGAATTTGACCGCCACAATTTGCGAATCGTTTAGCCCGGTGTACGTTTTGAATTTGTCCTCGTAAATTGCGTTGACATATGCGGCAAAAGTTTTATTTTCGTTGTGCTTGCCGTTTTCTATAACTTCGTATGCTTCGGAATCGGCTTTGGTGTATTCAAGCAACAGACGATGTGTAGCCTCAATCTTTCCTGTGACGGTAAGGTTGCCGTCTTCTTCTTCGGTTATAGTGTACGTGCTTTCGTTTGTCGTGCTCGTGTTCGGATAAATCGTTTCAAGTTCGCTCATATCAAACAGATTGTCTTGCTTGACATAAATCGTATTGCCGTAGCCGTCGGTGCCTTCAAGATAACCTGCCTCAAAAGTCTCCGGTGTGTTAAATCCGTCGTAGCGCACGAAAGAGCCGTCTCTCGTCATGTCTTCAGAAGTCACGGACTCTAGGAAACATTTGGCAATAACAAAGCCGTGCAGAGCGTGATCATTGCCGTTTATGATGACGGGGCTATTCGGCATGTAGATAATCGCGTTCGTGTCTTGGTTGAGGTTGAGGACGACGGGTTGCGAATGGCGAATCAGCACGCCGTTCTTGTCTGTCTTATAGTCGATATTTTCCGGACCGGTGTAGAAGATGACATACGGGCGATCTTTATAATGGTCGCCTTCAACCGTGGTATTGTTTACGTTGAAGTTCAAAGTAACTTGTCGAACGGAGTTATAATCGCTGGCATAACTTCCATCTGCTTTCTCTTGCTTGATTATCGGGTCGCTTTCAATTCTGACCCAAAGTGGGTCGGTTCCGCTTACCGATTCACGTTTCTTAAAAGCATTGTTAAATTCGACATTGAAAAGGATTCGTTTATCTGCTCCGTCAGTGGCACTCCACCCCTCCGTGAAGCGGTAACTCTGTTGTGCTGACAAAGGTTGACCGAGATCCCAGTCCGTGGTGAATGTTTTAGAAACTTCGGCGCGAAAGTCAATGTTTATCGAATCAACTATGTCCTCGGTATAAAATGTGCCGCCGTTGGCATCGGTATTCCAACCGCTGCTGGAGTCGTCATCCCTATTATTTTTTTTGGTCGCTTTGACAATTACGCTTTCTGTACGATAAACATTGCCGCTTGTGTATTTTATGCCCTTGTTGTCACCACTGCCATAGCCCGCACCCGCCTGATAGTGATTCCATTTGCCGCCCGAAATTTGTTCGCCTGTTTTAATTAGATATTTTTTCGTATATTCCCAGTTATCGATAACCTTTGTGCGTTCAAGCTGTTGCATAGGCTCAATCAAACCTTTGTAATGCGGTCTCAAAAGCACAACCGCTCTGACGGGCGCGTTCATGTCGTCGAACCAGCCGGGCATAAAGAAATGACGAATTTTTTCCTTAAGATTAACGACGTAATACAGCGGACCGTAAACGTCGTTCTTGCCGTCGACGATTTTAGAAGGTGTTTTCACAAGCGATTAAGTAAAGAATGTAGATGAGAAATTTTAATCATGGACTCGGCACAAGAAGTAAGTATCTCGTAATCTTTAGAAAGTCGGCGAGAATGATTGAGCCAAGCAAACGTTCGCTCTACT
>JAFSOQ010000037.1 GCA_017446845.1 Selenomonadaceae bacterium
TCATCTGAATCTCGTCCTCTTCGACGCCAAGTTGCTCTTTGACGATTTTTTTAACCTGTTCAAACGTTGACACTTACAGTCACCTCCTTTCAAAGCTGCGTCACATGACCATTCCGCCATCTACTGACAAAACCTGCCCCGTGATATACGCCGCCTCATCTGATACCAAGAACGCCACTGCATTGGCAACGTCTTCGGGAGTTCCCATTCTTCCCGCAGGTATCTCTTGTAACATTAATTCCTTAACTTTTTCGCTGAGCACGGCAGTCATATCGGTGTTGATAAAGCCGGGCGCGACCGCGTTGACCGTCACGCCGCGCGAGGCAAGTTCTTTTGCCGCAGATTTTGTAAAGCCGATTATGCCCGCCTTGGCCGCCGCGTAGTTTGCTTGGCTTATGTTGCCGCTGAGTCCGACGACGCTCGACATATTTACGATTCGCCCGCCGCGCTGTTTCATCATCAGTTTGGTTACGGCTTTCGTGCAGTTGAAGACGCCTTTCAAGTTCGTGGCAATAACTCTGTCGAAATCGTCCTCGCTCATCTTGAGCAGGAGATTATCGCGAGTAATGCCGGCGTTGTTTATCAAAATGTCCAACCGTCCCCACTCGTCGACAACTTTTTTAATCAGCTCCGTCACGACCGCGAAACTTGAAACGTCACCTTGAACGAGAATTGCCGTGCCGCCTGCAGACTCAATCGCGTTTTTGACTTCCTCGGCTTTTGAAACATTGCTTGAGAAATTCAACGCAACTTTTGCGCCGTCCTGAGCCAGTCGCAATGCTATCGCTCGTCCTATGCCGCGTGAGGCTCCCGTCACGAACGCCACCTTGCCCGATAATTTTGAACTCATTACAACTTTCGCCTCCCGTTTGCAGAATATAGCACAAAGCTTTTATCTTGTCTACATTTTTTGAACGTCGATTACTTTAACTAATCCGTTTGGATTATCGACCAAGAAAAAATCTTCAAAGAACCGGCGAACTATATATACCCCGCTTTACACGCAGGATAACATTTTTTTGTCAACAATTTTTTTATTCAACCTTCACCTTGAGACAAAAAAATTCCCGCCGCTTTTGACGGGAGTTTTATCAATTAGGAATTTTTTCCCTAATCGCTAATCACTAACAACTAATCACTTATTTTCGTCGAGAAGTTGCAGGAGTTCATCATAATCTTTTTTGAGTTGCTGATAGTCCTCGGCGATTTTGAGTGCCGCCAAAACTGCAATGCGACTGCCCGCGAAAGTCCGCGTGCTCTGCGAAATAGATTTCATCGTCGAATCGACCATGCGCACGAGTTTTGCCAAGCCGTCGGGGTCTTCGGTTCGCAAGCGATAAACTTCGCCGAAAATTTCAACCTCGACGCGTCGCATTTCGCCGACAGGTTTTTGCTCCTTCAACGCCATAACATCAACTCCTCAAGGTTGCGCCGAAGTCCTTTTCAACCGCCGCCAAAATATTTTTGAACGCCTCGTCCGCCTCCTCGTCCTTGAGCGTGCGCTCGTTGGAGCGGAACTCAATCGCGAACGCCAAAGATTTTTTATCGGCGGGAATTCGCTCGCCCGTATACACGTCGAACAACGTCACGCTCTTGAAAAATTTTCCGCCGCTCTTCGAGATAACTTTTTCGACTTCGCCCGCCGCCGTGTCGTGCTCAACCAAAATCGCCAAGTCACGACTGATTGACGGATATTTGGGCAAGCTCTCCAAGCTGAACTTCTTCGCGGCGAATCTCTGCAAAGTCTCAACGTCCGCCTCGAACACGTAAATTTTTTTCTTAATGCCCAAAGCCTCGGCAACTGCGGGGTGAACTTCGCCGACCGTAACCAAAACATCGCGACCTTTTTTGAAGATTGCAGTTTTACCGGGGTGCAGGGCGTAATGCTCGCCCGCCTCGACGAAATAATTATTAATCGACAAGCCCGCCAAAAGTTCCTCGACAATCCCCTTTGCGTCGTAGAAATCGACTTGCGCGGGATTTTGCGACCAACCTTTAGGCTCGCGGCGTCCCATTAAAAGTCCCGCCAATTTTTGTTTCTCAAGCGGCAATTCCGTCACGGGCAATGCTTTCGGGAAAAATACCGGCGCGACTTCAAAAAGTCTGACATCTTCATTTTTGCGGCTGAAATTTCTTGCGGTGTTCTCGAATATCGATGCCAACAAAGTTGTCCGCAAAAGCGGTGCCTCGTCCGTCAAAGGATTCATAATCGGAACTGCGCGGCGTAATTCAGAATCGGCAGGGATTCGCATTTTATCAAACATTGCCTCGCTCGTGAACGCAAAAGACAATTCCTCGCACATGCCCAAGCTTGAGAGGATAGATTTTATCTTGTCAATAAAAGTTTGCGTCGCGGATTGCCGACCTTGCTGATTGCCTTTCGGGAGCGTCGAAGGAATCGTATCAAAGCCGAAAATCCTGGCGACCTCTTCCGACAAATCGTCGGGCAATTTAACATCGTTGCGCCAATCGGGGACGATTGTTTCGTAAGCGGAGGCAATTTTCATATCGACGGTTTTGGCAATGCCGCCGAACGTGTCGCTGATATTTTTTACAAAATCTTCGACGCCCGAATCGTTACCGGCGTCTTGAGCCTTGTCGGCATTTTTAAACAGTCCGCCGAAAGTCGAGCCGAGATTTTTCATGAGTTCTTCGACGTTCGATTTCTCACCAATCTTGCGCGCCGCCTTGCCGATACTTTTTGTCGCCGCAGCAAATTTATCGACAACCTCATCAGTCAGCTCCTCAACTTTGTTGGTTGGGTCAATTTCAAAACCGAGAGCCTCCAGCACTTCAACAATTTCCTCGTCGGTGTAGTTTGTGCCGAGCCGCTGATTAATCTGCGCGGACGTGAATTTAATTTTGACTTCGGGCTTGGGATTGGGATAAACGTCAACGACGCCCTTGCAAACTTTGCACGCGTCCATTTCCTGCAAAAGTTGAGCTACTCTGTCCAAAGCCGCGATTGTATTTTTCTCGTTGGTGCCGCGTTCAAATCTGCCGCTCGCTTCGGAATGCAAACCGACTGCGCGACTTGTCCGACGAATCGACGCCGAATTGAAACTAGCCGCCTCAAGAATAACGGTCGTAGTTGCCTCGGTTATCTCGCTTTCAAAGCTGCCCATGATTCCTGCAAGACCTGCCGCTTTTTCCGCGTCGGCTATGACAAGTTCGCCGCCCTTTGCAAGTCTGTTCGTGTCGTCAAGCGTGTGGAGCGGTTCGCCCTCAACAGCACGCCGCGCAGTCAGTTGGTGCCATGTAACTTTATCATAATCGTAAGCGTGGAGCGGTTGCCCCATTTCCAACATAACAAAATTTGTCACGTCGACGACGTTGTTAATCGCACGCATGCCCGCGCCTTCCAGACGTTTAACCATCCAATCGGGCGACGGAGCAAGCTTAACATTGGTCAACACCCGCGCAGAAAATCTGGAGCAAAGGTCGGGCGCGTCTATTCCGATTTTAACCAAATCTTCTGCCTTGCGTTCGTCGTCCTCGTCGAATTTAATTTGGGGATAGCGCGGAATTTTTTTTGTAAGGACAGCCAGCTCGCGAACCAAACCGATTACGCTGAAACAATCGCCGCGATTGGCAGTCAACTCAAATTCCAAAATGTCATCGTCAAGCCCCAAAACTTCGGCGGCGGGCACTCCTATCGGCGTATCTTCAGGCAAAATATAAATGCCGATTTTTTGTTCTTCGGGCAAATTTTCAATCTCAAGGTTGAGTTCATCTGCCGAACATAACATTCCGTTCGACGCGACACCGCGCATTTTGCCTTTGGAAATTTTTTTGCCGCAAGGTAAATTCGCGCCGACCAACGCAACCGGAACAATTTGACCCTCCTTGACGTTCGGCGCACCCGTCACGATTTGCAAAAGATTTTCTTCGCCCACGTCCATTTGACAAATTAAAAGGTGGTCGCTGTCGGGGTGAACCTTCAATTCTTCGATTTTACCCGTCACGACTTTTTCGAGACCTTCGCCCGCGTGAATCACGTTTTCGACGGGAATGCCTGCCAGCGTAAATTTTTCCGCCAGCTCGTCCGCCGTCAAATCTATGTCAATGTAATCTTTCAGCCATTTAGTAGAAACTTGCATGAAAAAACCTCCGTTATGAGCTTTCAGGTATCAGCTTTCAGCTTTCAGAAGGGAAAAAGTCTGACAGCTGAAAGCTAAAAGCCGACAGCTAAAATTGTTTCAAGAACCGCACGTCATTATCATAAAGTAAGCGCATATCGTCAAGCCCGTAAGTGAGCATGGCAATTCGTTCAATGCCCATGCCGAACGCAAAGCCGCTGACAACTTCGGGGTCGTAGCCGCTCATTTTCAAAACGTCGGGGTGAACCATGCCCGCGCCCAAAATTTCAAGCCAGCCCGTTCCTTGACAAACGCGGCAACCTTCGCCGTGACACATCACGCACGAAACATCAACTTCCGCGCTCGGCTCCGTGAACGGGAAAAAACTCGGACGCAAACGGATTTTAGTTTTCTCGCCGAAAATTTTCTTGGAAAAATCTTCAAGCGTGCCTTTCAAGTCGGCAAAAGAAATTCCCTTGTCGATAACAAGTCCTTCAACCTGCGTGAACATCGGCGAATGCGACGCATCATAATCATCGCGGCGATATACTCTGCCCGGCGCAATCATTCTTATCGGCTCGTTATCTTTATGACGTTCCATCGTTCGCGCTTGCACCGGTGAAGTCTGCGTCCTGAGCAAAATATCTTCCGTAATGTAAAAAGAATCTTGCATATCGCGGGCAGGGTGGTCTTTGGGCAAGTTGAGTGCTTCGAAGTTGTAATAATCCGTCTCGACTTCGGGACCTTCCTCGACGCTGTAGCCCATGCTTACGAAAATTTCTTTCACGCGATTTAAAGTCAAAGTCAGCGGGTGCAAATGTCCTTCGTGAACGCGGCGACCGGGTAACGTCACGTCGATTTTCTCCGACGCCAATTTTTTTTGAAGTTCGGACGCCTTAAGCTCCGAATTTTTTTCCGCGATTAAAGTTTCAAGTTTTGCCCGTGCCTCGTTGACGATTTTGCCGACAAGCGGACGCTCTTCGGCAGAAAGTTTACTCATGCCGCGCAGTAAGCCGGTAAGTTCGCCTTTTTTGCCCAAAAACTTTACGCGCACTTCGTCGAGTTCTTTTAAGTCGGACGCCGAATTTATTGCGCCTTGTGCTCGCTCGCGCAGTTCTTTTATTTGTTGTTCCATTAATAAGCCTCCTTTGCAATGCTTAAGCTAACACACGTAAAAAAATATTGCAAGCAGTTTTAGTAATTAGTGACCGGTTGTCAGTGATTATAAATTTTTAACTCTTTATCAAAGACTATCATACTTTGATAAAACGTCTGGGAACACACCGCATAAATGCAATCCGTTTGCCAAATTGACAAGCTCTAAGCGCGAAGGTAAAATGAATTAGGAATGTGGAATGAGGAATGAGGAATTAAAAACCCTAACTCCTAAATCCTAAATCCTAAATCCTAAAATTGAAGGAGATTAAAAGTATGAAGGATAATGTAAAAAAAGTTGCACTCGCGTACAGCGGCGGGCTTGATACTTCGGTTATCATTCCGTGGCTCAAAGAAAATTACGGCTGCGAAGTCATTGCGGTCTGCGCGGACGTCGGGCAAGGCGACGAACTTAACGTCGTGCACGACAAAGCTTTGAAGTCCGGCGCGTCGAAAGTTTTCATCGCCGACCTCACCAAAGATTTTATCGAGAACTACATTTTCCCGACACTCAAAGCCGGCGCGACTTACGAGGAAAAATATTTGCTCGGCACGAGTTTTGCCCGTCCGATTATCGCCAAAAAACTCGTGGAAGTTGCGCTTGCCGAGGGTTGCGACGCAGTTGCGCACGGCGCGACCGGTAAAGGTAATGACCAAGTTCGTTTTGAATTGACGGTTAAAGCACTCGCACCCGAATTGAAAATTATTGCTCCGTGGCGCGAATGGGAACTCGACAGCCGCGAAGCCGAAATCGAATACGCAAAGGCGCACGACATTCCGATTGCCACTGCCAATAAAACTTACAGTATGGACAGAAATATTTGGCACTTGTCGCACGAAGGTTCCGATTTGGAAGACCCGTGGAACGCTCCGCAAAATAAAATGTTCTTGATAAGTGTTGCGCCCGAAGATGCTCCCGATAAGCCCGAAGAAATTACCGTCGACTTTGAAAGCGGAATTCCCGTCGCCGTCAACGGAGAAAAACTCGGCGCGGTTGAATTGGTCACCAAGCTCAACGAAATCGGCGCACGCAACGGCGTCGGTATCGTCGACATTTGCGAAAATCGTTTGGTCGGCATGAAGAGTCGCGGCGTCTACGAAAATCCTGCCGGCTCCATTCTTTACTACGCTCACCGCGAACTTGAATATCTCTGCCTTGACCGCGCTACTTTCCATTTCAAACAGCACGTTGCAGTTAAGTACGGCGAATTGGTTTATGATGGCATGTGGTTCTGTGCATTGCGCGAAGCTTTGGCGGCTTTCGTCGACGAAACTCAAAAGACGGTCACCGGCACCGTTAAGCTGAAACTTTACAAGGGCAACATAATTTCTGCGGGCAGTAAGTCTCCGTATTCTCTGTACAGTCAAGAATTCGTGACCTTCGAGCATGACGACGTTTATAATCAGGCGGACGCGACCGGCTTTATCAATCTGTTCGGCTTGCCGCTCAAAGTTCGTGCTCTGGTAAACAAGAAATAAGCCATGGAATTAAGAAGAATTCCTTTTGAAAATGTAACGGTAGTTGCCGTCTTGGACGACGCTCAAAATGTCATGGCTACGGGTGCTTTTGAAACAAAAGAGGACGTAGACGAAGCAACGCGGATGATTTCGGTTTTGCTCGCGAATTTGGGACTGATCAAAGGAGTATCGACAGGAATTTTGCCGATGCCTTATAAAAAATTTCGCGCCACGCTTAATTCGATAACTACCAAATAATTTGAGGGAGCTTGAAAAAATGAGCGAAAAACTTTGGGGTGGCAGATTCGAGAAGTCAACCGACGAAATGATTAACGAGTTCCAAGCGTCGATTAATTTTGATAAGCGCATGTATCGCGAAGACATTCAAGGCTCGATTGCTCATGCCAAAATGCTCGCCGCACAAAAAATTATTTCGGACGACGACGCTAAAAAAATCTGCGCGGGGTTGGAAAAAATTTTGTCGGAGATAGAAGCGGGCGAATTTAATTTCAGTGTCGCGCTGGAAGATATTCATATGAACATTGAGAAGGCATTGACGGATTCAATCGGCGCGGCAGGCGGCAGACTTCACACGGCTCGCAGTCGCAATGACCAAGTTGCCCTCGACACTCATCTTTACATGCGCCGTCAAGTTCGTGAAATTCAGCGTTTGATTCTCGATTTGCAAGCGGAACTTGTCAAAGCCGCCGAAAAAAATTCCGACGTAATTTTCCCCGGCTATACTCATTTGCAACGCGCTCAGCCGATTTTGTTTGCTCATCATCTGTTGGCGTATTTTTCCATGTTGCAACGAGATTACGACCGCTTTGAAGGAGTTTACGCCCGCGCAGATATTATGCCGCTCGGAGCGGGAGCATTGGCGGGCACCACTCTTCCAATCGACAGAAATTTTGTCGCTCGCGAATTAAATTTCGGCGCGATTTATTCCAACAGTTTGGACGCCGTCAGCGACAGAGATTATCTTCTGGAATTTTTATCCGCCGCGTCGATTTTGATGGTTCACTTGTCCAGATTCAGCGAAGAAATAATTTTGTGGTGCAGTCGCGAATTTTCGTTCGTGGAGTTGGACGACGCACATTGTACAGGCTCATCAATGATGCCGCAGAAAAAAAATCCCGACGTGCCGGAATTGGTTCGCGGGAAGGCGGGAAGAGTTTTCGGACATTTGTTGGCGTTGCTTACGACGGTCAAAGCGTTGCCGCTCGCTTACAACAAAGATTTGCAGGAAGACAAGGAAGGAGTTTTCGACGCGCTCGACACCGTGAAATTTTCTTTGGCAGTTTTCGCGCAGATTATCGCCGGCATGAAAATTCGCAAGGAAAATATGCGTCGCGCCGTCGAAGAAGACTTTTCAAACGCCACCGACCTTGCCGATTATCTGGTCAAAAAAAATTTGCCCTTCCGTCAAGCGCACGAAGTCGCCGGCAAGCTCGTCCACCATTGCATTGAGAAAAATATTTATCTGAAAGATTTGACGCTCGACGAATTCAAAAAATTTTCTCCGCTGTTCGATTCGGATATTCACGACGCGATTAAGCCGGAAACTTGCGTCGCCGCTCGAAACTCTCAAGGCGGAACTTCTCCACGTCAAGTTGAAATTCAAATTGAACTTGCACGAACTTGGCTTGAAAAAACATCTTGACACTCAACGAAGAAAAAATTTTCCCCGACTTTGAGCGGGGATTTTTTTTTACAAAAATTTTTAATCCGCGTGAGATTTGAACGAGATGTTGTCAATTTTGTCCGGCAATGCTATAATCGGCGACAGTTTACAAAAATTTTACGGCAATAAGTTTTTTGCGAGGAAATGACATGAATTTTAAAGAAGTATTTTTTGGCGATGAGAAAAGTTTTACATTTAAAGTCGCCTTTTTTCATTTTATGATTTTGTCGGTGAGTATTTTTTTCTTGTATTTTTTTTCCTATTCGACAAGCCCGCGCTATTTTTTTATCGGCATGGATTCAATAATTTTTCAAGCGGTCGGAAAATGTTGGGCAGAAGGAATGCTTCCTTACGTCGGGGCTTTTGAAAACAAAGGACCTTTGCTTTTCTTAATCAACGCGCTC
Organism: Selenomonadaceae bacterium; assembly: GCA_017446845.1. Classification (GTDB taxonomy): domain Bacteria; phylum Bacillota; class Negativicutes; order Selenomonadales; family Selenomonadaceae; genus Quinella. Next base: position 8,781 of record JAFSOQ010000037.1, read on the forward strand.
GGCTACATGATTTATCCGCGCTATGGAATTTTCCCGTTACAAATCCCGTTCATGTATTTTTCGTTTTTGTTCATGTGGCGAGCTGTTGAACTGTATTGGTCGCAGAGAGCAACCGCATTAATTTGGTTGTTTATGATTTTTTGGCGTGCCTCCATTTTTTCTGAAGGCAATCGAACGGAAGAATATTCCATGCCTTTTTTGATGGCGGCGGCATATTTTTTCTTGCGCTATCTCAAGGAGGAAAAAAATTTTCTTCCGCCGTTCGTCGGCTTTATTTACGGATTGGGATTCGGAGCGTGTGTACTTTTGCGCACGACCAACGGCTTGCCGATTTGCTGCTACGTCCTGCTGACTACGATATTTCTGATTCACGCGAGCGCGTTCAAAAATATTTGGCAAAATTTTTTGAGTTTCTGCGCGGGCTTCGTGATAATCTGTTTGCCGTTTGTGATTTACTTCGCGGCGCACGGAGCACTTTACGACATGATTTACGGCACGATTCTTATAAACATAAGTCACGTTATGAATTATGATACTCATTCTGAAGAATATTATGAATATATGTTCATTTACGCGATATCTTATTTCATGTCGCTTCTTTGGCTAATCCTTGCATCTCTACTCAATATTTTTTCTAATCCGAAAAGTAAATTGGCATGGACTGGATTCATTACAGGGGCGACGATGCTTTTCATGTTGATAAAAAGTCGTCCCTTTATAGGTTATTTGGAATTGATTGCAGGCGTGTTGCCAATTTTTTTTGCTGTCCTTTATTCACTCAAAATAATTTTTTTGCCAAGGTTAAAAGAAATTTGGAATATTCGCGGCGTATCTTTAAAAAGAATTTTTTGTAAAGCTTTAATTTTATCCCTGGTGTCACTTTTTATTTACAATATACATTCAACGTCAAACGAAAAATTTTCAAGATTCTTTAAAACCAACAATTCAGCTGAATTCATTGAATATATTCGATTTAAACAAAATGAATTATATGAATTACAAAATCTCATTCCAAGCGAAGAAAGAAATTCTGTAGTTTGTTGGGGTGACAGTATTCCTATGTCTTATTTTATTTTGGAGTCGGGTATTAAACCGCGCTGTCGTTTTTTTGGAAATATAAAAAGTTTCTTTGGCAAATCAGACCCTGCGGTTATAGATGAATGGGTTCAAAACGTCTGTAGCGATTATCCCAAATGGATAGTTTACAGTACATTACCGGAAGAATATTCGGGTGAGGAAGTAGACTATTTTAAAGATACTTTCAGACGCCAGAGAAATCCGCGCGTCGAAGAAATTCTTGACGAAAAATATATTTTAGTGGAAAAAATGGAATGGTATGACTTAATAAGACTTTATCGGCTTAAGGAATAAAGGGAGATGAATTGAATTTGCAACGAGTAATTATAATCGGCGCAGGTCCTGCAGGATTGACGGCGGCTTATGAGCTGAGCAAGTTTCCCGATAAATTTAAAGTTATCGTGCTGGAGGAAAGCTCGTCGCTCGGCGGCATTTCCAGAACCGTCGAGCACAATGGCAATCTTATGGACATGGGACCGCATCGTTTTTTTACGAAAGTAAAAGAGGTAGAAGATTGGTGGAAAAAATTAATGCCGCTTGCCGATGTTTCTTCTCCCGACGAAAAAATTTTGCTCAAGAAAAATCGATTCACGCGAATTTTTTTCAGAGGAAAATTTTACGACTATCCAGTTAAGATGAATGCCACGACTTTTGAAAATCTCGGATTAGGCGAAACTCTCAAAGTCGGTATGAGTTATTTTAAAAGTTTGCTCTTCAAGCGCAAAGAAAATTCTTTGGAAGATTTTTTTATAAATCGTTTCGGCAAGAAACTTTACTCGATGTTTTTTGAAGGTTACACGGAAAAAGTTTGGGGCAGACACCCGCGAGACATTTCGACCGAATGGGGTTCGCAACGTGTAAAAGGACTTTCGGGCGTCGCCGTGCTGAAAAATATGATTTACAAAGCATTGAACATAACGCCCAAGAAAATCGAAACTTCGCTTGCCGATAGTTTTTATTATCCCAAACGCGGCTCCGGACAACTTTGGGAAATCGCGGCTGAGGCGGCGGAAAAAAACGGTGCGGAAATTATCATGCAGGCAAAGGCAACAAAAATTCACCGCGCAACCGACAACAGTATAAGCGGCGTCGTTTACGAGCAATTCGGGAAAGAATTTGAACTTCCCTGCGATATTTTGCTTTCGTCCATGCCGTTGAAAGATTTGGTCGCGGGTATGGAAAATGTTCCCGAAAATATTCAAAAGATTGCCGAAGGTCTTCCTTACCGCGATTATATGACAATCGGCATATTGGTTCCGCGTTTGAATGTCACAGTTCCCGACCATTGGGTTTACGTTCAAGGCGACGATGTTAAAATGGGCAGATTTCTCGTCTTCAATAATTGGTCGCCCTCCATGCTCAAAGACCCGAATACAATTTGGCTTGCCTTGGAATATTTTTGCCAAGAGGGCGACGAAATGTGGACGAGTCCCGACGAAAAGTTTGCGGCATTTGCGATTGATGAAATGATTAGAAAGAATTTGATTTCCTCTGCCGACGCCGTGAAAGATTATCACATTGAACGCGTGAAAAAAGCTTACCCGTCTTACTTCGATACCTACGCGCAAATCGACGAGCTGAAAACTTATCTGGATACGAGCACGAATCTTTATTGCATAGGGCGCAACGGGCAACATCGTTACAACAATATTGATCATTCAATGTGTACGTCTTTCGAGGCGGTTAAAAATATTTTGTCGGGAACAAAAGATAAATCGAACGTTTGGATTGTCAACACGGAAGAAATTAGAAGATGTTTTCACAGTAGAAAAGTTGTATAATGACAGTATGAAAAAAGAATACTTAGAACGAGCGAGTTATCCGACAGACTTGACAGATGAGCAATGGGCTATCATTGCACCTTTATTTGTCGGAATGAGACA
>JAFSOQ010000038.1 GCA_017446845.1 Selenomonadaceae bacterium
CGTGGAAGTTGGCTCCGGCTCTCGGCGCGGGCGATTGTATTGTCTTCAAACCGTCCAGCACTACAAGCTTGAGCGTCCTTGAGCTTATGAAATTAATCGAAAAAGAATTGCCGCCGGGCGTATTGAACATTGTAACCGGCAGCGGCGGAAAAACCGGACAATATCTCCTCGACCACCCCGACATTTGCAAATTGGCGTTCACCGGCTCGACGGAAGTCGGCTACTCCGTGGCGGATGCGGCAGCCAAAAAACTTATCCCCGCGACGTTGGAACTCGGCGGCAAGTCAGCCAACATTTACTTTGATGATTGCAACTTCGATAAGGCGATTGACGGTGCGTGCTTGGGTATTCTTTTCAATCAAGGTCAAGTTTGCTGCGCGGGCTCGCGAATTTTCGTGCAGGATACGATTTACGACAAATTCCTCGCGGCTATCAAAGAAAAATTCGAGAGCGTCAAAGTCGGTCTTCCTTGGGAACCAGATACGCAAATGGGCAGTCAAATCGATAATCGCCAACTCGAAAAGATTTTGAACTACGTTGAGATTGGCAAGGCTGAAGGTGCCAAAGTCATCACCGGCGGCGCGAAAGCTGTCGTCGAAGGCGGCGAGAAAGGCGCGTTCATGCAGCCGACTATCCTTGCCGACGTCGATAATAAAATGAGAATAGCTTGCGAAGAAATTTTCGGACCCGTCGCCGTTGTCGTCAAGTTCCACGACGAAGAAGAAGTTATCAAAATGGCAAACGACAGCGAATACGGACTTGGCGGAGCTGTTTGGTCGCAAGATATTAATCGGGCAATCAGAGTGGCTCGTGCAGTCGAGAGCGGCCGCATGTGGGTTAATTGTTATAACGAATTACCGGCGGGCGCACCTTTTGGCGGCTACAAAAAATCGGGTATCGGTCGCGAAACTCACAAGCTGATAATGAATGCTTACACCCAGAAAAAGAATATTTTCATCAGTCTCAGCGAGGCTCCCAGCGGTCTCTATTAAAGAACTCTTATAACCGAGAAAAGTTCGGAGTTATTGACGGAAAAGCCCTGACAAATTTGCAATTCTAACACGCTCAAACGAGAGGGTCTATGGACAATGTCGGAGCAACTAAAAATTTTAAACGTCGTATGGGGACAAACCGACAAAGCGATTCGCGAGTTCGGTTGGGAAAAAGTGTGCGACGAAAAAATTGCGCCCGAACGCGAACGTCACCGGAACCTCACGGCAATAAAGGCACTAAACATACGGCTGAATCAAACTTGCGAAGTAGTTTCGTGGAGATTGAAAAAACCGTTTTTCCCGTATTACAAGCGGAACTGAATAAGCAACTTTTAACTCGTCAAAAGTTTGCGCAAAAACTTGGCTTTAAAGTGCGAGCCTAAATAGAAGTGCTCGGCAAGGCGACCCCGCAACAATCCGAATAAAAATTTTCAAAGACAATCAAAAATCCTCTCGTGTATGCTATAATTTGCGCGGGGGGTTTTTGTTATGAGAGACGACGACTTCAAAACATATTACGAGGAGCAACGGGAACTTTTGCGCGAGGCGTTCGCCGAAATCGGGCAAAAATCGGAGCTTATCTTGACGGTAGGTCAATTATTGATGGAGAATGGCGCGGATACTTCGCAGATTGTCCGGGACATGAAGAGGGTCGCCGCGTATATGGGTATTGATAATGAGAGGTTTCATCTTCACATAATGTATACCACGTTGCTTCTCAATATAAGCGATGAACACCACTCGCACACCTCGTTTAGAAAATGTGTTAAGCACGCGGTCAACATGAAAATAATTTCCGCCGTAAGTAAATTGACGTGGCGAGCAATGCGCGACCATTACACGCTTGACGAATTCAAAGGCGAACTTGAGGCCGTCGCCAGACGTCCGCGCTATCCGCATTTTGTTTCAATCTGCGCGGCGGGCACGGGTTGCGGAGCATTTTGTACGCTGTTCGGTTGTGACCTCAACGCGGCAGTTTACACGGCGATTGCGGCGATTATCGGCAAAATAGTTCAAATGCAATGCGCCGAACGATTCGGAATCAATCCCTATGTTTCGATGACGTTCGCGGCGTTTTCGGCTACGATTGTCGCTTACCTTACACACCTCTTGCCGACTGCCACACCTTGGCATCCGCTGATAGCTGCCGCATTATTTTTAGTGCCCGGCGTCCCGATGATTAACGCGCTCAGCGATATGATTAACACTTATCTGATAAGCGGCGCGGCAAGAATTATTCACACGCTGATAATCGTCGGCGCAATGACTTTCGGGCTGGTCTTTGCAATCGGCATGGCGGACTTTGATTCTTTTACGAATTTGCACATGCTCCCCGACAGCGATTATATTATCTTCGCAGTGGCGGCGGCTATCGGCGCGACGAGTTTTGCAATTTTCTTCAACGTGCCGCCCAGACTTCTTTACGCGGTGGCGGCAGGCGGAGCAATTTGCGTTTGCACGAGAAATTTTTTCATCTTTGAACTTGGAATGAGTTCTGCAATCGGAACGTTGGCGGGCGCGTCTTTGGTCAGCTTGATAGCCATGCAAGCAATTCATTGGCTGCACACGCCGTCACTGGTCTTGGTCGTGCCCGCAGTTATTCCGCTCGTCCCGGGCGTCTTGATTTATCGATTCCTCTTCGCAGTGATAAATATCCGCAGAATCACTCTCGACGAACTTTTATCGGCAATTCAATCGGGCGTCGACGCTCTTCTGATAATTTTGGCGATAGCAATCGGCGCGGCGATACCAAATATTTTCGCAAGTCGTTCGTTTGCGCGAGCAAGTAAAGATAAGCAAGAAAAACTTCTCAACGAAATTTACGAAACCAAAGATTAATATTTTCGGGGAGGAAGATAAAATGAATGAACTGATAAAAAATTTACGGAATAAAGAGTATAATCCTTGCGGCGACTTAACGGGCAGGGAGCGCGAGTTTTGCGACGAGGCGTCCCAAAATTATTTTAATCTGCCGTTTGTCGAAGTCATGCGGACAATTTCTGTCAAGGCGATTGCCGAACTTGAACACGAAAAAAATTTCCGCAACGTTGACGCGCTGAAAAATTGGTCGTCGTACAATCTTAACGAGGTCGAGCAACGGGCGAATTTAAATTTCGACACGTTCACACCTCTGCAAGCGGGGCTTTGCAAATATTTGGTGCACGTCCTCTACGAAAATCGCTACAACATTCATTGCAACGCCCTTACGAATTATTGTTTTGCCGTCGGGCTGACGTGTGAACAGATTGATCAGAAAATAAATTCTATCGCGCAGGAGGCAAATTATTATTCGCGAGTCAATGATTTGATTGACGGGCTTTTTAATTTTATCGAAGGTTCGTAAAGTGACCGTCTTATCCTCTGAAAATTTTTAAACGAGCTTTGTCAAAAAATTGAACGGCATTTAGTCACTTTTTGTCGTAAGTATGAACGGGTAGCTTGCAAAAGAATTTTACGGCTGATATAAATCGTGTAGTTCCATCTAAGTCACAAACGCAAAAAAAAAAACACTTCTAAGTCGAGCACCTTGCTTTCAGCCACTGTCTTTTTAGCGTGGAAATGATTTTTTCAAACAAAAAGCCCGTCACTCGATTGAGCGGCGGGTTTTTGCGTGATGAATTGATTTTTATTTGGAATCGATTTTTTCTTCGACGTGAACTTCGGGCAGTGCGAGATTATCCGCCACAAAATTCAACGCGGTATTGATGTGCTCTTCCTTAGTCGTGTCGATTTTTGCGTCGCGAACAATCTGCGCGGCCTCCTCGACGGTCTTGGCCTCTGCTTCAATGAGTTTCGCCAAAGTTTCAAGATGAGAGTTAAATTGTTCGTTGGACATGCCTCTGTCAAACATTTAATCGCCTTCTATCAAATAAAGTTAATGAAAAACGTAATGGTCAAGCTGTTAATGAAATCGGCGAACATGGAGCCGACAATCGGGACGAGGATATAAGCTTTGACGGACGGAGCAAATTTACCTGTGAGAACCTGCATATTTGCCATAGCGTTGGGAGTCGCGCCCATACCGAAACCGCAAGAGCCTGCCGATAAAATTGCCGCGTCGTAATCGCGACCGAGCACGTTGAAAATAATAAAATACGCGAACAGGAACATCAAAGTAGTTTGACCGACCAAAAGGACGACCAACGGCAACGCAAGTTCCGCCAACTGCCAGAGTTTTAAAGTTATCATTGCGATTCCGAGGAATAACGATAAGCAAATGCCGCCGATGTCATTAATTTCGCCGATATGAACGGTAAATGCGCCGGTGAACTCGCTCCAGTTGCGCATAATCGCCGCGACAATCATTGCGCCGATATAAATCGGAAAAGTCATGCCGGTTTTGGAAAGGAGCATGGAAACGACGGTGCCCAAACCCATTGCGATAGCAAGTTGATAAGCGGCGGGCGCGTACATGCTCACGGAGCGTTCATGTTTCTTTTCTTCCTCGACAAGCGGAGTGTCGTCAGCTTTGACGGCGGTTTTCAGCAAATCTTTGCCGAGAATCAATCTGCGACCGAGAGGACCGCCCATTAAAGAACCTGCGACCAATCCGAAAGTTGCGGCAGCCGTGCAAAGAGTAGTTGCGCCGACAAGTCCCAAGTCCTCAAGAACGGGTCCGAAAGCTCCCGCCGTGCCGTGACCGCCGACCATCGAAATTGAGCCGGTGCAAAGTCCGATAAACGGGCTGATGTCCAAAATTCCCGACAAAGCGACCGCCAAAAAGTTTTGAGCAAAAATCAGCGCGCAAACACAGCCGAGGAAAATTAGAAGACTCGTGCCGCCGCTTTTCAAAACTTTGATATTGGCTTGGAAACCGACTGATGTAAAAAATGCAACCATACAAACCGTTTTAAGCGTCTCGTCGAAAGCAAAACCGACGACGCCCGACGTGTAAAGAATACAACTTATAATCGCAAAAAGCAAACCGCCGACGACAGGCGACGGGATACAAAAAGTTTCCAGGAATTGAATTCTGCGCTTGAGCAAAGTACCGACGTAAAGCATGACAACCGCAATCGCCAGCGTCTGGTACATGTTAAATTCAATCGTGAACATAAAATCACCTCCCGATTAATCTTGACCGGCTTTGATAGTTTCGCCCGACTTTCCGCTGTAAACGTTCACTTTGATTCCCTGAGTTTCATAAAATTTGGCGGCACCGGCGTGGAAACTCGCGGGAATGTCTGCGACTGCGTAATCGGTATTCAAATCGGTGTTCGTTGTATTATGCGGGAGATTTTTTGCGTTTTTGATTACGAATTCTGTAAGGAAAGCGACGTCATCATCTTTTAAGTCGGTGCTCGCGACGAGAACCGCTTTAACGCCGACAGTCTGAACGTCTTGAGTCTGTCCCTTGTAAGTGTTGGCGGGGATAATGCAACGCGTGTAGCCCTTGTAAAGTTGCATCATGTTATTCTGAACGTCGGAGGCGATTGACAGGATTTTAATTTCTTTTTTATCGGCGAGTTCTGCGATTGACGCGGTAGGCGCACCTGCCGTGATAAAAAATCCGTCAATCTCTCCGTTTTCGAGAGCAGCGGCGGCTTCGGCGAATGATAAATAATGCGGTTCAATCATTTCAAAAGTTAAACCGTGCGCCATTAAAATTTGCTCGGCATTTTGGAGAACGCCCGATTCACGTTCGCCGACGGAAACTCTTTTGCCGACGAGTTCGCTTACGTCATTGATGTCGGAATTTTTTGAGACGACGATTTGACAAGCCTCGGTATAAAGTCCGGCGACGGCAGCATAACCGAAACCCGGTCCCGCCGCTGCGAAGACGCCGCGTCCGTTAATTGCGTTGGAAAGTGTATCGCTTTGAACAATTGCAATGTCTAAAAATTTTTCGCGCAGAAGTCGGAGGTTGGCAGCTGAACCCGCAGTATTTTTAACATCGAACTTGCGGTTTTTGTCTTCGGCTTGAACAAGTTTGGCGAGTTCGGAACCGTAAGCAAAATACATGCCGCCCTTGCCGCCCGTGCCGAATCGAATATCTTGATTGGCAGAATTTTCTCCGCCGCAACCGAAGCATAACGCGATTATCGGAAGTAAAAGCAAAAGTTTTAAAAATCTCATGGTGAAACCTCCCTTTGTAAAATTTTCTTGTAGTTGGAAGGATCGGTATCGCCTTCGGTATTTATGACAAAAATAATTGATTGCTCGTCGAGTTCGAGAGCGTTTTTCAATTCGGGCGAATCGAGAGCGGCATTGACCAAAGCAAAACCCGCGCAGCCCGATTCTCCCGAAATAATTTTTTGTGCGGCTAAAGTTCTCATGGCGGCGGCGGCAATGTCGTCGGAAATTATCGCGGTGTCGGCAGCGTATCGACGTAAAATTTTCCAAGCAAGTTCACAAGGCGTCGCGCAATTCAATCCCGCCATCATCGTTTGACCGTTGCCCGTCGCCGAATAAATTTTCCCGTCGCCAATGCGCATGGTTTCATAAAAGCAAGCGACTTCAATCGGCTCAACGATTGTGATTCGCGGCGAATTGTCTTTGAAATTTTCGGCGAACACTGCGGCAATCGCGCCCGCCATTGAACCTACGCCCGCTTGTAAAAAAATATGCGTAGGTCTTTGATAATTCATCTGCCGCAATGCCTCATAAGCCAAAGTCGAGTAGCCAAGCATAATCTGCGCGGGAATTTCTTCGTAGCCCGCCCGGGACGTGTCTTGAATCAAATGCCAATGATTTTTTTCGGCAAGCCGCGCAGTGAACTTAACGCAGTCGTCGTAATTTAAATTGGTAATTTCAACTTGAGCAGAGCCGGCGTCGCGAATTGCTTGTGCGCGAACTTCGACGGTACCTTTTGGCATGAAGACATAAGACTTGCAACCGAAAAGCCCCGCCGCCCAAGAAACGCCTTTGCCGTGATTGCCGTCGGTCGTCGTGATAAAAGTCATTTCGGAAAGTTTATCGCCGTGCTTAAAAATTTCTTCGAGCGTCGGATTTTCCAAGCCGAGTTCGTCGCTGATAACTTTATAAATCGCCCAAATTCCGCCGAGACCTTTGAAAGCTTTAAGTCCGAATCTTTGCGACTCGTCCTTAATAAAAACAGAACGAACGCCTTTAAAATTTTTCAGCTCAATGAGCGGCGTTTCTTTGTAAACGTCAAGCGAGGTGTGAAGATTGCGAACATTTTCTGTCGCGGCGAAAGAGTAAGCCGAAGTGTCGACCTCTCCGCCGCGATTTTTATTTGGCATAATTTTAATCATGTTTAAGCCTCAATGTTAAAAATTATGAAACCGGCAATGCGCAGCGGTTCTATCAATTAGGAATTAGGAGTTAGGAGTTAGGAGTTAGGAATGATTAGGCTAGAAATGCGCTTCGTTCCGGCGCGGCTACAACGTTTAAAGCGTTAAACGGCACGGCGCGACCATTGGATGCAACGTCACGTTGCCGTCACGCTTGCGTTTTTAAAGCGGGTCAATCATAGTCAAGCATTTGCTCCATATTGTCATGAAGAGCGTCAAGATAATTTTTCAAGTCGTCGGAAGTTTCGGGGTTGCGCAGAGCAAACTCAATATTGGCTTGCAAAAATCCCATTTTGGTTCCCACGTCGTAGCGGTGCCCCTTGAAAATGTAAGCGTACATCGCCTCATTCTTCGCAAGATTTTTAAGTCCGTCGGTCAGCTGAATTTCGCCGCCCGCGCCCGGTGCTTGCGTCTCAAGGTATGAAAAAATCGTCGGCGTTAAAATATATCTGCCTAAAATTGCAATGCGACTCGGAGCCTCTTCCCGCGCAGGTTTCTCAACCAAATCTTTAACTTTATAAATGCTTTCGTCGACGTGTTTGCAATCGACAATGCCGTACTTGTGAACGACATCTTCCGAAACTTCCTGCACGCCGAGAATCGAAGTCTTGTATTCGTTGAAAACCTCAACCATCTGCTGAAGGACAGGTTTTTTTGCAACGACAACATCATCGCCGAGCAGGACGGCAAAAGGTTCGTCGCCGATAAAATGGCTGGCAGTCAAGACGGCATGTCCCAAACCGAGCGGTTGCTTTTGACGGATAAAATGTATGTTGGCAATGGCGGGAATGGCTTTGACCATCTGCAGAAGTTCTTCTTTGCCTTTGCGTTCAAGTTCCCATTCCAATTCAATCGAGCGGTCGAAATGATCTTCAATCGAACGTTTGTTGCGTCCCGTCACGACGATTATATCTTCGACGCCCGCTGCTGCCGCCTCTTCGATTATGTATTGGATAGTCGGCTTGTCGACAATCGGCAACATTTCTTTCGGCTGAGATTTCGTCGCGGGTAGAAAACGCGTGCCCAATCCTGCGGCGGGAATAACCGCTTTTCTGACTTTCATGCTGAACCACTCCTTGAGAAAAATTTTTTTTAATCATACCAGATAAAATGTGTTCATGCAAAAAAAAATCGGCTCATTGCCGAACAAAATTTTTTTTTACGGGTACGCGCTATTCTTAACCTCGCAACGCGTTAATTAATTTTTCATCAGCTCGTTGTAAATGTGATTCAAATTTTTAAATTGCTCGTTGCCGACCCAAAGCTTGCGATAATTTTGCGGCGAAGCTCCGACATATTTTTTGAATTGATTGTTGAAATGGCTGACGTTGTCGTAGCCGAGTTCCATGCTTATTTCGGTAATGCTTTTGTCCGTGCCGATTAAAAGCTTTTGTCCGAGACCGATTTTCAGCCGAATGAGATATTGCCCCGGCGCGAGTCCGAAAACTCTTTTGAATTGATGCGAGAACCCCGATACGCTCATATTTGCAATTTTGCTCATGTCTTCAACCGAAATATTTTCGGTAAAATTTTCGTCGATAAAATCCTTGCAACGTTTAAAAGAGTCATCGAATTTTTTAGGAATAATTTTTTCATGGGGAACTTGATTAGCCAAAATTATCAGCAAGGTATTAAGCAAATGATAACATGCGGAGCCGGCTGATGATTTTTTTTGAGAGACTTGCTCAAAAAGTGCATGGAATATCGCGCGGACGGTATCGGACATATTTTCGGTATGCAAAATCGGTTTTATTCCCTGCGGCAAAAAATGATTGTCGGGCAAGCACGATGATTGAAAATTTTTTATTCCGCAGTTGTAAAAGGACATGCCGCGTTCGGGGTCTGAATATTCCTCGTGAAGAACGCCTGCATTGTAAACAACCACGTCGCCTTCTTGGACAACGTAATTGTGCCCGCCTATTCTCAGATACGCCTTGCCGCCGCTTATGTACTGCAATTCCAGATGATTGGGGTGCGCGTGCAGAGCCGTCGGGATAATCGTTTTTTCGCAGTCGGCTTGACAAACATAGAGCAATTTAATTTTTTGCTCGGAAGAAGGATTACTTTCAAATTTCTCATTGTTGTAATAAACGACTGCCATGTTTAACACCTCACAAAGCTTTTTGAAGATATTTTTACTAAGAATTGTAAAATCCTGCTTACTTTTTTTACAAAGCTGCAAATTTGCTTGCGAAATGTTGACAAGCTTTTATTTATGTGATAGCTTACGAGTCAAGAATTAATCAAAGGAGGGCTTGAAATGAAAATAGCCTTTGACGTTGACGTTCTGGCAAAACAAATGAGCATCAACGACTACGTTCACAAAGTTGCCGACTGGGGTTACAAGTACATTGAGCAATCCCCGCATCCGCGCATCAATCCGTTTTATAAGCACCCGCTTTTTTCACAAGAGTGCGAGGCGGAATATCGCAAGGCGTTGAAGGAAACGGGCGTTGAAATTTCTTCGTTCATCGTCGTCTATCGCTGGTCGGGTCCGACCGAGGAGCAGCGTCAACACGCCGTCGCCAACTGGAAGAGAATTATTCAAATCGCGGTGAATATGGGCGTGCCCGTCATCAACACCGAATTCAGCGGCGACCCCAATCAGCAGGAAATTTGTAACGGAATGTTTTTCCGCTCAATGGAAGAACTTCTGCCGATAATCGAACGCGAAGGACTGCGCGTAGAAATTCAATCGCACCCCTACGACTTCTGCGAACTCAACGACGAGACTTGCGACATTGTAAAATCTTTCCGCTCAAAAAATCTCGGCTACGTTTATTCCGCAAGTCACGGTTTCTTCTACGACCAAGGCAAGGGCGATGTTCGTCACATGCTCAAATATGCGGGCGATGATTTGACTCACGTTCTTTTGGCGGACACTTGGAATCAAACTATTGACTGCCGCTATATCGTCAATCCGCCTTGGCTCAACGGTCGCGGTAAAGCCGATTACACGATTCATCAACATACGGCTATGGGCGAGGGTGAAGTTGACTTCGACGGTATCTTCAAGACGCTCCGCGAAATGGACTTTGCAAATAAACAACTCAAGCCCGATGCTCCGAAAGTCGGCGGCGACAATATTATCTGCGTCAGCTACTTCGGTTTCCCCGAAAAAATGGATAAACAAGCTCCCGAAGCTCTTGACCGTATCAAACGCGAACTCCTCAGCAAATAATAAAATTTCCCCTTCTCTCTGATAAACTTTTAAAAACCGGCGACGGAATTTTTTAAGGCGTATAAAAATTTTTTAACCGCTCAGATAATTTGATTGAGCGGTTTTTATTTTGTATAATGGTAAAAAAATTTTTGGAGGTTGAAACTTTGAAATTCTCAAAGCGCATGGAAAATTTCGGCGAGGGAATATTCTCAAAGCTCGCCGCAATGAAACGAGAAAAAATTTCGACGGGAACAGAAGTCATAGATTTATCGGTAGGTGCGCCGAACATTCCGCCGCCCGCGCACGTTATGCAAGTTTTGGCGGAGGAAGCACTCAAGCCGGAAAATTACGTCTACGCGCTAACCGACACCCGCGAACTTTTAAACGAGGCAAGCGATTGGTATCGTCGACGCTACGGCGTGGAAATTGATCCCGCGTCGGAAGTTTGCTCGTTGTATGGTTCGCAGGAAGGCTTGTCGCACATCGCGCTGACTTTGATTGATGACGGCGATTTAACTTTGGTGCCCGACCCGTGCTATCCGATTTTCGCTGACGGAGCAAAATTAGCCGGCTCAAAAATTTATTTCATGCCGCAACTTCGCGAGCACGATTACATTATCCAACTCGATAAAATTCCCGCCGACGTCGCCGCCCGCGCAAAATTTATGATTGTCTCCTATCCGAACAACCCGACGACGGCGATTGCGCCCGCCGATTTTTACGAGCGATTGATTTACTTCGCCAAAAAAAATGACATTATCGTTTTGCACGATAATGCCTACAGCGAACTTATTTTCGACGGCTCGCGCGGTTTCAGTTTCTTGAGTTTCGACGGTGCCAAAGATGTCGGCGTCGAATTTAATTCGCTGTCGAAAACTTACGGCTTCGCGGGCGCACGAGTCGGTTTTTGTTTGGGCAATCGGGAAGTCGTCAAGCACTTAAAACTTCTCAAGAGCAATATAGACTACGGGATTTTTCTTCCGATTCAAAAGGCGGCAATCGCTGCGTTGAGAAGTCCCAAGGAAATTATTGACAAGACCCGCGCAGCTTATATCGAACGGCGCGACGTATTAATTGACGGTTTGAGCGCGGCGGGCTGGCAGATTGATAAACCGAAGGCTACAATGTTCGTTTGGGCACCCGTTCCAAAAAATTTCGGAACTTCGGAAGAATTCGTCAAAACTCTGTTGGAAAAGTCAAATGTGATGGTTACTCCCGGCAGTGCGTTCGGTCCGAGCGGCGAAGGTTTTGTACGTATGGCACTTGTGCAGACCGTCGATGACATGAAAAAAGTCGCCGAACAAGTTAAAAGAACAATTTCTAATTCATCCGTTGTGAATGTTAAAAAATTAAAGATTTAATGTTGGCAGATTAATTAAAATCTACACGCTTGAGCTAATCCCGTCTAAAGAGGCGGGCGATTCATGAGAAGTTTAACTTATTCTCAAAGGGTTGTCCAAAAACCCCACACATGGTCGCCTTTCTACCAATTGGGAATGTGGAATGAAAAAACTACTAACTCCTAAATCCTAACTCCTAACTCCTAACTCCAAATTGATTACGTGGTAGTCATCTACAGTTAAAATATATTTTTTTAGGTTTACAAAGTCAAGAGGCGATTCATCTCACCGCCTAAAGAGGCGGGAGTCTTATCGCCGAAGGAAGGATAAAAAAAATCGCCCGACGGATTTTTAATCGGGCGATTAATTTTTTTTACGCAATTTTCTCAAGCAGAGCTTTGCAGCCGCGCAAAATGTCATTGTAAGTCGTGTTGAAAGCGTTTTTGTCCCAAGGAATGTCTTTATCGAGGAGCATTGAAATTTTTTTATCGGGGTCGCCGCAAATCGCTTTGACCTGTTCGACGTTGCCGGAGTCCATGCAAATTATCAAATCGCTCGCGGCATAATCTTCGGGCGTGATTGTGTGGGCTATATGCCCGCTGAAAGGAATTTTTTCCATGCCGAGTTTGGCGGCAATGCCTTGGTGAAGTATTCCGCCTTCAGTCGGTTTACTCGCCGCACTCGATACCGAAATTTTTTCACTCAAGCCCGCGTCCGCAATCAACTTTTGCATGACGAATTGCGCCATCGGCGAACGTCCCGTATTTCCGCTGCACACAAATAAAATTTTCATTTAGTCCAACCTCCCCAAAAAATTTTGCATCATAATTTTACCGCTCGGCGTCAAGATTGATTCGGGGTGGAATTGAATTCCTTCCACGTCGAAATTTTTATGACGCACGCCCATAATCGTTCCGTCATCAAGTTCGCTCGTAACCTCCAGACAATCGGGCAAAGTTTCGCGCTCGATTATCAGCGAATGATAACGCCCGACCTCGACGCCTTGATTTAAATTTTTGTAAATGCCTTTGCCGTTGTGAATCAGCTTTGAAGTTTTGCCGTGGACGATTTCCTTGGCGCGAATGACTTTGCCGCCGAAAACTTCGCCGATAGCTTGATGACCAAGACAAATTCCCAAAATCGGCAACTCGCCCTTGAGTTCGGAAATTAATTCTTCGGAAATGCCCGCGTCACTCGGAACGCCCGGTCCCGGAGAAATTATCACTGCCGAAAAATTTTTTCTGACATCGTTGACGGAAATTTTATCGTTGCGAACGACTTCGACTTCCGCGCCGAGTTCCGACAAAAGTTGATAAACGTTGTAGGTAAACGAATCGTAATTATCAAGCAGGAGAATTTTATCATTCCGCATTACGCATTGCGCATTACGCATTATTCTCGACCTCCTCGACGACCTCGAATAAAGCTTTGGCCTTCTGCAGAAATTCGCGGTACTCGTTGAGCGGAATTGAATCGGCGACAATGCCCGCGCCGGTCTGAATCATGGCGTCAACGTCATTTTCGATACGCAACGTCCGTAGCGTAATGCACATGTCCATATTCCCGCAAAAATCCATGTAGCC
>JAFSOQ010000039.1 GCA_017446845.1 Selenomonadaceae bacterium
AAAGCAAGCGGAGACCTTCGGGCGACCGTGTGTGGGCTACTTGGACTAGCCTTTGAGAATAAGGGCGAAAGTCAATCTTCTCATGAATCTCCCGCCTCTTTAGGCGGTGAGAGGTTCAATGATGTGTTAAGATTACTTTGGTTACAAAAGAACGTAATGACAACATAGTCGTCAAAAAGAAACCCCCGACTGCGACATCGGGGGTTTCGTTCGTTTTATAGGTTAACGATAACCACGTGCTCTTGGTCACTTACGGCCGTCGAGCCACTTGCAGATTATGTGAACCACAACACCTGCTGCGACGGTTACCACGAATGTAGACAACATAGTCGTCACCTCCTTTCGTAAACGATCAGAGGTCGTCCGTGACCGACATGCTGACTTTACATAAAAGCATAATTTAAATCAAGAAAAAAAGAGCGGTCACCTTTGACCGCCCCGGAATTTTTATCTCGCGTGCCGCATGGAATTTACGGGAATATTGGCGACGAGTGCCACCGAGTCGGAATCATTTTCAAGCGCAATTTCCATTTCCGTTCTGTTTATGTTCATGTATTTGGACAAGACCGTTATAATTTCTTCTTTAATTTTTTCCATAATCTCCGGCGAAATGCTGGCGCGGTCGTGAATCAAAACGACTTGCAAGCGTTCTTTGGCGACTGCTCCCGATTTTTTTTCGCTCATGCCGAAGACTCTCTTTAAAACGTCAAGCATGGACAGCCCTCCTTACAGTAAGCCGAAAAGTTTTTTCAGCCGAGCAAAGAAGCCTTCCTTTTGCGGCTTGAGGAAGGGGACGTTCTCGCCGCAAATGCGAGCGACGATATTTTTATACGCCTGCCCCGCCGTCGAGTTGTTCATTGTTATGACGGGTTCGCCTCTGTTCGTCGCAACAACAACGTTTTCATCATCGGGAACCTGCCCTATACACACGACCGATAAAATTTCATCAATGTCGGTCATGTCGAGCATGTCGCCTTTCTCAACCATCTGCGGACGAATTCTGTTGACAATCAGCTTGACATTTTCCTTATCCGCGCGACCGAGTTCGCCGATAATTTTATCCGCGTCGCGCACGGCAGAAATTTCCGGCATCGTCACGACAATCGCGGTATCGGCGGCGGCTATCGCAGTTTTAAATCCTTGCTCAATGCCCGCCGGACAGTCGATTATAATAAAATCGAAGTCCTTTTTCATCTCGTCGCAAAGTTTAACGAGTTGGTCGGGATTGACGGCGGATTTGTCCTTAATTTGCGAAGTCGGCAGGAGATAAAGATTTTCAAACTTTTTATGACGGACGAGAGCTTTTTTGTATTGAACGCGCCCGCTCGTCACGTCGACAAGGTCGTACAAGATTCGATTTTCCAAGCCGAGAAAAAGGTCGAGATTGCGCAAGCCCGTATCGGTGTCAATCAACGCGACTTTATTGCCGCGCATGGCGAGTCCGACACCGATATTCGCCGTGGTGGTCGTTTTGCCGACGCCGCCTTTGCCCGAAGTAATTACTAAAATCTGACTCATAAAATTAGTCCTTTCTCAGGAACCCGGGATTTGGAATCGGGAACCGTTTTTTCCTAATTCCTAATTCCTAATTAAATTTACCGCGCAACGGGTTCAAAGATAATCATGTTGTCCTTAATCATGGCGCGTTCGGCTTGATTGGTTTTAACATCTTCGTCGGGCGCACGAGCAATCAAGTCGGCAATGCGAATTTGCACGGGCATAAGCCTGTCCGCCACGACGCAGGCCGTTTTATCGCCGAAAGCTCCCGCGTGAACAAAACCTCTGCACGTCCCGCGAATGTCAATCGAACCGCCCGCTATGACTTGCGCACCGGGATTTACATTGCCGCAAATCAGCACCGAGCAATTTGCCTTAATCTCCTGTCCGCCGCGCACCGTGTGATTTATCACCATCATCTTTTGAGCTTCTTCGACGCTCTCTTTAAACTTTTGCGCAGGAGCTTTGGTCGAAGTGTCACGGGAGGGCGGAGCAAGATTCGGGCGTTTTAATTCCGTGCTGAAAAGCATCCCATGCCTGTGGAACATACGGCGCAAAGCTTCGTTCTGTTCCTCGGCGAAATAACCTTTCGGGACAAAAACCGTCGTCCCGCGAATAAAGAAACCGTTACCCGATTGGAGCTTGTCGAGCAGATTCGCCTGCACATCGTCAAAACTCGCGCCCTTGGCAAAAGTCAACTGCAAACCGTACTTAAGCCCCTTAATCGTAACTATATCACTCACTTTTATCACCGCCTATGAATTAAAAATGATTCCTCCTGCATTATACATAATCTGCCGCCGCTTGCCAATATTCTTTACAGATTTTTTTCAGCGTATTAAAAATATCTTAGAAAACGCTTCCCGACTTCGACAGATTTTTTTTATTGACATATCGGCGAATTTTAGTAAACTAAGAAAAAGTATTGGTGTTTCCGCAGAGGAGGTAAAGGAGATTGCAATGATAAGAAGAGGATCTTCAGACAGCAGAACTCGCACGAGCGGAGGACGACCTTGCGCCGGCTGCGGGCGACCGATAAGAGGCGGACTTTATTGCGAATCGTGTCTTGAAAAATTTCGCGAACGGGCAAAAGTTCAAGGCGAGCGTATGGAAACCCTTAAAAGCAACGCTTTAAAAAAATTTGCCGAGGACAGGAACGAAGTTGTAATTCTGATTGTCAACAGCGACGAACGCAACTTGAGCATTACCAAAATCGTTTTGGAACGCGGCTTGACGGATTATAAAATTATCACGGCGAACAATCCTTTGACCATGATTAATACTCTTGTCAGTCGCGAAATAAATCTTGTCGTTTTGGACGCGGATTATAACGGGCTGGATATGTTGCGTCGTATTCGCGAGGACGACCGCTTTAAAACTCTCCCCGTGATGATGATGTCGGGTTCAACGCGTCGAGAAATTGTATCGGATGTTTTTTCGCTCGGCGTGCAAGATTATGTTTCAAAGCCCTGCGCTCCGAAAGATTTGGTCGGACGTGTCAATAAATTAATCACCGGTAAGGACTATGCCGCACCCGTCGCCGCCACCGAAAAACAACCCGTTGCCGAAACTCCGCAGAAAGCTTCCTTCCGCATTTTGCTCATTGACGATGATATTTTTGATTTGCGTCAAGAAAGAGAAGCTCTCAAAAATCGTCTGCCTTGCGAAATAACTTCGGCACAAAGTGCAGCGGAAGGCATGAGACTTTTGGAGAACAACGGTGCGGATTTGGTGCTCGTCAGTTTGGATATGCCGTTCGTCAACGGATTGAAATTTTTGTCGCTCGTCAACAACAATCCGAAGCTCAGAAGTGTTCCCGTGATAATTATGACGGAAACACGCGATTTTGCCGTTATCAGCGAAATTAATAAATCATCTGCGGCGGGTCATGTAAGAAAGCCGAATATTTCTGAAAACGGACTGGGCTTTATTGAATCGGTACTCCGCAAGCGCAGATAATTTTCAAGGAGTGAAATTTTTTGGCAGTCGACAAAAATTTATTTCTGTATGACTTGGCGATTGTTGCAATTTTAAAAAATGAGGGACGTTATCTTAAAGAGTGGCTCGACTATCACCTGTCGGCGGGCGTCGACCACTTTTATCTTTATGACAACGATTCAACCGACAATCAAGCCGGTTTGGCGATAAAAATTTGGGAAGTGATTATTTGCTTTTAGTTATCGACATTGGCAACAGCAATATTGTCATGGGAACTTACAGCGGAAAAATTTTGAGGAAACATTGGCGCATATCGACCGACCGACAGAAAACCGGCGACGAATACGGCATGCTGATTAACGACCTCTTCCGCTATCAAGGCGTGAAAATTTCCGACGTAAAGGACATAATTATTTCTTCGGTCGTGCCGCCGCTTATCGTGCCTTTAACAAAAATGTGCGAGCGTTATTTTAAAATTAAGCCGCTGGTCGTCGGACCGGGAATCAAAACGGGAATCAAACTAAATTACGAAAACCCGCGAGCAATCGGCGCGGACAGGATTGTTAACGTCGTCGGGGCATTTGAGCAATACGGCGGTCCGCTGATTGTAATTGACATCGGTACGGCGACGACTTTTGATGTTGTCTCGGACACGGGCGATTTTTTGGGCGGCGTCATAGCTCCGGGCATTGTCGCCAGTGCGGAATCTCTTTTCAGTTCCACGGCAAAACTCCCGCGCATTGAACTTGTCCCGCCGAAAAATGTTATCGGGCACAATACTATAACTTGTATGCAGTCGGGAATTATTTACGGTTACGTCGGGCAGATTGATGCGATTGTCGAAAAAATTCGTGCGGAAATGGGCGCGCATTGGCAGGCAAAAGTTATCGCGACGGGCGGTCTTGCAACCATGATTCAGCGTGAATCAAAGACGATTGATAAAATTGACCACTTCTTGACGCTGACGGGCTTGCGCGTCCTTCACGAGCGGAATTCGCAATGACGGTTAAAGAAATTTTTTCGACGCCGATTTTTCTTGCGCCGATGGCGGGCGTCACCGATACCGCGTTCAGAATTTTGGTGCGCGAGCTGATTGACGATGACTTTGCAAAAAAAAATTTGCTGATGTTTTCGGAAATGGTCAGCGCGGCGGGCGTTCACTACCGCAACGAAAAAACTTTGGCGATGCTTGAGACGGTTAAAGAGGAACGACCGACGGCAATTCAAATTTTCGGCTCCGACCCCGAAATCTGCGCGGAGGCGGCGGCTTACGTCGAAGAACTCGGCTCGGCTGCCGTCATTGATTTTAATTGCGGTTGTCCCGCGCCGAAAATTTTCAAAAATGCTGAAGGTTCCGCGCTCATGAAAAATCCCGCGCTCTTGGAAAAAATCTTGTCCGCCGTAAAAAAATCTGTTAAATTTCCTGTCAGCGTCAAAATTCGGCTCGGTGTCGACGCAGAACACATCAACGCCGTCGAAGTCGCCAAACGCGCTGAAAATGCCGGCGTCGACTTCATAGCGGTGCACGGGCGGACTCGCGAACAATTTTATTCCGGCTCGGCTTCTTGGGAGGAAATTGCCAAAGTCAAAGCCGCCGTAAAAATTCCCGTCATTGCAAACGGCGACGTAAAAGATTTTGATTCGCTGGATAAAATTCTCGCAACAACTCAAGCAAACGGTGTGATGATTGGTCGAGCCGCGCAGGGTAATCCGTGGATTATAAATCGTCTGCTGAAATATTTTTTGACGGGCGAAAAACTTCCGCCGCCGAATCTTGACGAACGTGCAAAAGTTATGCGTCGACATCTGGAAAAAATTATTTTCTACAAGGGCGAGCGGGTCGGCGTTCAAGAAATGCGCGCTCATGCCGCGTGGTACACCAAAGGCTTGACGGGCGGCGCGACGCTCCGAAATTTATTTAATCGTGCCGAAACCGCCGAAGACTTTTTAAAAATTATCGAGGTTATACATGGATGAAAAAATGCTCAGCACGCAGATAACAGAACTTAAAGAGAAACTGCGCGAGTGGAAAAAAATTCAAACACAAAAAAATATTCCGGAATCGGAGGAAAAAGAAATGGCTAAAAATACTTCTATTTGGAGTGTATATACCAACGAGGACAAAGATGCCATGGAAAAATTGGCGGCGGGTTATATCGACTTCATAAGCCGCTGCAAGACCGAACGTGAATGCGTCATTGAAGCGGTAAAGTTGGCGGAAGCTGCAGGCTATAAAAATCTCAACGACGTGATTAAAAATAAGATTCAACTCAAAGCGGGCGACAAAGTTTATTACGTCTGCATGAAAAAAACTGTCGTGCTCTTCCATATCGGAACGGAACCGCTGGAAAAAGGTTTAAAAATTCTCGGCGCACATATTGATACCTGTCGTCTTGACCTTAAACAAAATCCGCTCTACGAAGAAAGCGGGCTTGCTTACATGGATACGCATTACTACGGCGGCATAAAAAAATATCAGTGGGTGACCATTCCTTTGGCAATGCACGGAGTCGTTATCAAGAAAAACGGACGCGCTGTCAACATCGTAATCGGTGAGGAAGAAAATGACCCCGTTTTTTGCGTGACAGATTTGTTGATTCACTTGTCGCAGGAACAGTTGAAAAAAACTGCCGATAAAGTTATCGAAGGCGAAAAACTTGATATCCTCGTCGGCAATTATCCCGGCGGTGATGGCGATAAAAAATCTGTCAAAAAAGCAATTCTCAAACTCCTCAAGGAAAAATATAATCTCTTGGAAAAAGATTTTCTCTCGGCGGAAATTGCACTCGTCCCCGCCGGCAAAGCTCGCGAACTCGGTTTTGACAGAAGTATGATTCTCGGCTACGGGCAGGACGACAGAGTTTGCTCTTATGCGTCACTCGTTGCAATGTTGGAGGCAGCAGATAAAACTTTCGACAGGACTGCCTGCTGTTTGCTCGTCGACAAGGAAGAAATCGGCAGCTTCGGTGCGACCGGCATGAAGTCCAGACTTTTTGAGAATACACTTGCCGAACTTATGAATGCTTGCGGGCAATACAGCGAACTTGCTCTGCGTCGCGCCTTGAGAAATTCTTTTATGCTCAGCTCCGATGTGTCCAGTGCTTACGACGTACTTTATCAAAACGCTTTTGAAAAAAATAACGTCGCTTACTTGGGCAAAGGCATGGTTTTCAATAAATTCACCGGCGCGCGCGGCAAAAGCGGTTCAAGCGAAGCCAATGCGGAATACGTTGCCAAACTCCGCTCTGTTCTCGACAGAAACAACATTCAATATCAATTCTCGGAACTCGGCAAAGTTGACTTGGGCGGCGGCGGCACGATTGCTTACATGATGGCTGAATACGGCATGGAAGTTATCGACAGCGGCGTCGCGGTTTTGAGTATGCACGCGCCTTGGGAGGCTACTTCAAAAATTGACATCTACGAAACCAAAAAAGGCTACTCCGCTTTCTTAGCCGAAATTTAAAAATCTGCGCGGACAACGAAATTAAAATAAGCCGTCTTGAAAAATTCGAGGCGGCTTATTAATTTTTGACTCACTGCATGAACGCTGTCGGAAAAATTTTTTTGCGGCATTGTCTTTTCATGCAAAGTTCAATTATAATTATCGGCAAACAGGAGGGAGGCGAGACCTTGACAAAAAAACTCAGCGAACTTGCATTGCTCATTCCCGACAGTGAAATTATCGGCGACGACATTTCAATCAGCGGCATTGAGCACGATTCGCGCAAGGTCACGGCAAAAAATTTATTCGTGTGCATGGAAGGCGCACACGTTGACGGACATAATTTTATTCCGCAGGCGACGGCTAAAGGTGCAGTCGCGATTTTGACGACGAGAAAAAATTTCATGCCGCCCGAAAATATTTCCGCGCTGATTGTTCCCGACATGCTCAACGCCTTGGCGGTTATCGTTCCGTATTTTTACGATTATCCGTCGCGGGCAATGCGAGTTATCGGAATCACGGGCACCAACGGCAAAACGACCACGACCTATTTGCTCCGAGAAATTTTTAAAAGCGCGGGCTTTAAAGTCGGGCTTATCGGCACAATTCAAATTCTTATCGGCGACGAAAGTTTTCCCGTGCGAAATACCACGCCCAACGTTATCGACTTGCAACACCTTCTGAACGACATGCGCGCAAAAAAAATTCAAATTGTCATTATGGAAGTTTCGAGCCACGCGCTGGCAGAACACAGAGTTGCGGGCGTCGAATTCGATACGGCGATTTTCACGAACTTGACGCAAGATCATTTGGATTTTCATTTGACGATAGAAAATTATTTGCGGGCAAAGTGTAAGCTGTTCGATATGGTTTCGCGGCACGGGCGCAAGAAAAATAAAACGGCGATAATCAACGTCGACGACGCGGCGAGTGATGAAATCCTCAAGCATTGTCTTTGCAAAAAAATTACTTACGGCTTGAAAAATTTTTCTGCCGACCTGCGCGGCACCGAGCTTGAAATAAAATCCGACGGCATGAACTTGTTCCTGGTTCCCGCTTCCTTGTTCCTTTCCCTGCATATTACGGGGCTGTTTAACGTCTGCAACGTGTTGGCGGCGGTCGGCGCGGCGACTGCTGAAAATATCAGAGCCGACGTCATAAAAACTGCCTTAGAAAATTTCAAGAGTGTTCCCGGACGATTCGAGCGAATTTTTTCCGACGCGCCTTTTGAAGTTATTGTCGACTACGCGCACACGCCCGACGGCGTTAAAAATGTTTTGGAGACTGCGCGGCAAATTGTCACGGGAAAAATTATTACAGTCGTCGGTTGCGGCGGTGACAGAGACCATTCAAAGCGACCGATTATGGGCAAGCTTGCCGCCGAACTTTCCGACGTTGTCATTGCCACTTCGGATAATCCGCGCACCGAAGACCCCGAAAAAATTTTGGACGACATTGAAGTCGGTATCGGCGATAAAATTCACGAACGCATTGTTGACAGACGAGCCGCGATTTTCAGAGCAGTTGAGCTTGCCGAGGCGGGCGACATTGTTTTGATTCTCGGCAAAGGTCACGAGACTTATCAGATATTAAACGGCGGCACGATTCATTTCGACGACCGCGAAGTTGCCAAAGAAGCTATTGATGAGGATTTAGGAGTTAGGAGTTAGGAGTTAGAGAAAAAACCCTAAATCCTAAATCCCAAATCCTAAATCCTAAATAATCCCAAATCCTAAATCCTAAAAACGGAGGCTACTACCCATGGATAAATTGAGTTTGACAGAAATCGCGAAAGTCACGGGCGCAGAGAAAAATTCCGACGCTGAAATTTTTTTCGCGGACATCATAACCGACAGCAGAAAAATTACGAGCGATTCACTTTTCGTCGCGCTCAAGGGCGAAATTTTTAACGGCGAGGATTTTGCCGATGACGCGCTCCAAAAAGGTGCGGCGGCTGTTCTCGTCAGCAAAAACTTTGATAAAAATCTCGACGGCATAATTTTAAAAGTCGACGACACTTTGAAAGCTTATCAAAAAATCGCGGGCGCGTGGCGTAATCGTTTCGACATTCCGATAATCGCGGTCACAGGTTCCAACGGCAAAACTACCACCAAAGATTTAACTGCCGCCGCTCTGAACGGCTTGGGGCATGTTCAAAAAACTTCGGGCAACTTCAACAACGAAGTCGGCGTTCCAATGACTCTGCTTGAACTCAAAGATAAACATTTGGCGGCGGTCGTTGAAATCGGTATGCGCGGGCTTGGACAGATTGAAGAATTGGCGCAAGTCGTCAAGCCGACAATCGGTATCGTCACCAACGTCAGCGAAACTCACATCGAACTTTTGGGCACGATTGAAAATATTGCCAAAGCTAAGGGCGAATTGGTCGAGGCGATTCCGAACGGCGGCACGATTATTTTGAACGCCGATAACATTCATACGGCGGCTATGAAAAATCTTGCGGGCGAAGGCGTTAAGGTCATAACTTACGGCTTGGAAAATCATGCGGACTTGATGGCGAAGGATATTTTAATCGGCAGCATGTCGACGGAATTTACGTTGACTTACGACGGTACGGACTATGATTTTGAAATTCCGATGCTCGGTCGCCACAACGTGTCGAATGCATTGGCGGCAATCGCGGCGGGCTTTACGGTCGGCTTGAACGTCGAAGAGATTCAGCGCGGCATTTCTACTTTGATGACGACGAAAATGCGTTTTGAGGTTATCAGGCGCGACGGCTTGACGATTGTCAACGACGCTTACAACGCAAGTCCCGCGTCAATGCGCGTTGCGATTAAAACGACTTCGGAAGTTTACGACGGGCGATTGATTGCGGTTTTGGGCGACATGATGGAACTCGGCGACATTTCCGAAAAAGTTCATCGCGAGATTGGCGAAGAGCTTGCCGAAAACAGATTTGACACGCTGATAACTTTGGGCGAGCTTGGAAAATTTATTGCCGCCGGAGCATGCGACGCGGGTTTGAAAAATATTTACACGTTTGACACGCACGAAGACGCCGCGAAAAAAATTTTGGAGATTGTTCGCGACGGCGACACGATTTTATTTAAGGCCTCGCACGTCATGCACATGGAAAAAATTATCGAGCTGATTTAAATGAGTAAACTTGAAAAACTTCTTCAACGAATCAAAAATAATCCCAAGACCGTCCGCTTTGAAGAATTGGATAAAATACTTCGGCGCGAAGGATATGATACCTCGCAACCTCGCGGCGGCTCAAGCCATTACACGTACAGGAAACCCGGCGTCCGTTCGTTGACCATTCCGCGTCAAACTCCATATGTGGGTGAAATTTACGTTCGTGTTGTCTTGACAGCACTCGGAATTTAATAACATAAAACCAAGGGAGAAATTTTTATGGATAATCCTGAAATCGAAAAAAAAGTGAATTACTATATGTCGTTGCCTTATGAAATTAAAGTCACACCGTCGCCGGAGGGCGGTTACGTTGCGACGATACCCGACTTGCCCGGCTGCATAACTCAAGGCGAAACTCGTTTGGAAGTTCTCGAAATGATTGAGGACGCCCAACGCTGTTGGTTGACGGCTGAACTTGAGGACGATGAGGAGATTCCCGAACCGCCCGACCCTTACAAATTCGACGGACAATTAAGATTGCGAATCCCGCGCAGCTTGCATAAAAAATTATCGAAGTGTGCTGCCCGCGAGGGTGTAAGTCTCAATCAGCTGGCGATTTACTTAATGGCGAGCGGAATCGGCGAACAATTAACGGATAAGCAGGGTTAAACTATGGAAAAAATTTTAATGGCGGGAGCGGTCGCGGCAGGAGTTGTCATCATGCTCGCGCCGATTTGCATACCGATTTTACACCGCTTGAAATTCGGGCAGAGTATTCGCGAGGAAGGTCCGAAAAGTCATCAGATAAAAAGCGGCACGCCGACTATGGGCGGAATATTTTTAATCACGGGCATTATCGCGGCGACGTTGATTTTTGCCGATTGGAACGCGGAAATTTTTCTCGCGCTGTTCATTTTGCTCGGACATTTTATCTTGGGATTTATCGACGATTATTTAAAAGTCGTCCGCAAAAAAAATCAAGGGTTGCTCGCCCGCTACAAACTTTTGGGACAAATTATAATTGCCGTCGTGGTAACTTTTATCGCGAATTCACTTTTGACTGACTTCAATTTGACAATTTGGATACCGATAATCAACGATAAGATTATCGCGGACAGTTTGTATCTGCCGTTCATGTTTTTTGTAATTGTCGGGGCGTCGAACGCGGTAAACTTGACGGACGGACTTGACGGACTTGCGTCGGGCTGCATGGCGATTGCGGCGAGTTGTTACGCGGTGATTTGTTTGCTGACGGGTCATAACGACTTGGCGATTTTCTGCGCGGCGATTGTCGGAGCTTGCATAGGCTTTTTGAAATTCAACTTCCACCCCGCGAAAGTTTTCATGGGCGACACGGGGTCACTTGCTTTGGGCGGAGCGTTCGCGGCAGTCGGAATTTTGACGCGCACGG
Source organism: Selenomonadaceae bacterium (assembly GCA_017446845.1). Taxonomy (GTDB): domain Bacteria; phylum Bacillota; class Negativicutes; order Selenomonadales; family Selenomonadaceae; genus Quinella. The sequence goes on from JAFSOQ010000039.1 coordinate 11,394, forward strand.
AAATTTTATTGGCGGTCGTGGGCTTTGTGTTCGTGTGCGAGGCGTTGTCGGTAATTTTGCAAGTCATCTCGTTCCAAACGACGGGCAAAAGAATTTTCCGCATGAGTCCGTTGCACCATCACTTTGAACTTGGCGGCTGGTCTGAAGTTAAAGTCGTCTTCGTATTCTGGACGGTCGGCTTGATTTTCGGCGTGATAGGGCTGTCGATGTTATAAGGAGTCTTAACAATGGATTTGGCAAATAAAAAAGTTTTGGTCATAGGCGCGGCTCGAAGCGGTATTGCCGCCGCCAAAATCGCTAAAAATCTCGGAGCAAATGTCATTCTCAGCGACGCTAAAGAAAATCTCGACGTTGAAATTACAGGCGTTGAAATTCGACTCGGCAAACAGACAGAGGAACTTTTGAGCGGCGTGGATTTGATAATTGTCTCGCCCGCCGTCCCGATAAAAATTCCCGTACTCAAGGCGGCGTCGAAAAAAAATATTCCGATTATCAGCGAGGTCGAACTTGCTTACGATTTGGCGAAGTCGCCGATTTGCGCAGTGACCGGCACCAACGGCAAGACGACGACCGTAACTTTGCTCGGACTTTTGCTCAAGGAAAAATTTTCTAAAGTCGGTGTCGGCGGAAATATCGGTTATCCTTTATCGGAAGTTGCGTTGGAAGTCGGCGCGGGCGGTTGTTTGGCTGTTGAAATTTCCAGTTATCAAATGGAGGCGACGAAAAATTTCAAGCCGCACATTTCCGCAATCCTCAACGTCACGCCCGACCATCTCAAGCGTCATGGTTCAATGGAAGTTTATCAGGCAATGAAGGAGAAAATTTTTTCTCAGCAGACCGCCGAAGATTTTTTGATTTTGAACTTTGACGACGAACGGACTCGCGAAATGATTGACCGCGCCGCCTGCAAGGTCGTTTACTTCAGCAGACAACGTGAACTTGCCGAGGGTGCTTTTATAAAAAATAATTCGCTCGTGATAAAATTCGGCGGCGAAACTCACGAACTGTGCACGATTGACGAACTCGGAATAAAAGGCGGGCACAACGTCGAAAATGCACTTGCCGCGTCGATGATTGCATTTTTGGCTGGCGTCGACGTTGATAAAATTTCCGGCGTGCTGAAAATTTTCCAAGGCGTCGAACACCGTATTGAATTTGTCCGCGAAATTGACGGCGTAAAATATTTTAACGACTCGAAAGCGACCAATACCGATTCGGCGATTAAAGCTCTTGAAACTTTTGCGGGGCATATCGTTCTGATTGCGGGCGGCGACGATAAAGGCACCGACCTCACGGAATTTTTAAATCTCGTCAACGAGCGCGTCGACTATCTGATTTTGGTCGGAGATGCGGCGGCAAGGTTCAAAGCCTGCGCACTGGAAAAAAATTTCCATGCCGAAAAAATTTTGGAGGCTGGTTACTCAATGGAACGTGCGGTTGAACTTGCCAAAGAAATTTCTCATCCGCCGCAAGTTGTTTTGCTCAGTCCTGCTTGTGCGAGTTTTGACATGTACAGCGACTTTGAGGAGCGAGGCAGAGATTTCAAGCGGATTGTTAATGAGCTTTGACATGGGATATTTATTTTTAACTGCGGCGATTATCTTGGAGTTGTGCGGCACGACTTGCATGAAGTTATCGGACGGTTTCAGTCAAAAATTTTTCGCGGCGGGAACGTTAATTTTTTACGGCGCGTGTTTTTATTTCTTTGCGCTGTCGCTGAAGACCGTCGACTTGAATATTGCCTACGCGACTTGGGGCGGACTGGGCGTCGTGCTCGCGGCAGTCGTCGCCAAAATATTTTTCCACGAAACTATTTCGACGCCCGGCGCGATTGGAATAATTTTAATCGTTGTCGGCGTGGTGCTGTGTAATTTTTTTGGAACGAATAACTAAAGGAGAATTTATCGTGAGTAAACAAAAAGCTATTGAATTGACTGCCGAAGTTTATCGGCTCGTTGAAAAATTGCCTGATGAGGAACTTAACGCCCTTTCAAAAAAGCTGAAACTTTCGGCGATTGAAATCACGACGAACATTGCAAAGAGTGAACTTGATTCAACGCTTGAAGATAAAAAACATTTCCTGTCCGCAGCAAACGGAAAAATCGCCGTCGTCGAAACATTGCTTTTGATTTGCGTTAAAGTAAATTATTTCGGCAAAGAGGAAATCGAAACGGCAATGACCATGTGCGCCGAGCTTGGAAGGATGTTAAACGAGTCGTGAAAATAATTGTATCGGGCGGCGGCACGGGCGGTCACATTTATCCCGCGCTCACGCTCATAGACGCAATCAAAAATAAAAAACCCGACGCGGAATTTTTATACGTCGGCACGGAAAAAGGTTTGGAGGCGGACATTGTTCCGAAGGCGGGAATAAATTTCACTGCTCTCAAATTGGAAGGCGGGCTGGAACGTCGCTTTACTTTGGAAAATATTTCTCGCGCCGCCAATGCAGTTTGGAGCATCAAGCATGCCTCCGACATTGTAAAAAATTTCAAGCCGAGCGCGGTCGTTGGGACGGGCGGCTACGTTTGCGGACCGATTCTCCTCGCCGCAAGTCTTATGAAAGTTCCCACGCTGATTCAGGAGCAAAACGCCGTTGCGGGCGTCACCAATAAAATTCTTTCCAAGTTCGTGAATAAAATTGCCGTCGGCACTCGCGACGCGCTGAAAAATTTTCCGCCCGATAAAACCGTTTACACAGGCAATCCGATTCGCAAGGAAGTCCTCGCCGCTAAAAAAGCGGACGGGCTGCGCAAATTCAATTTCACTGACGATAAACCGATTGTTTTAATTTCGGGCGGTTCTCGCGGCGCAAGAAGTATTAACAACGCAATGATTGACGTTTTAAAATCGGCGGCTCAAAAAAATTCTGCGCAGTTCCTCCACGTCACGGGCAAGGGCGAATTCGATTCCGTCATGAAAAAATTATCCGACGCGGGCTTGAATGTGGACGAGTTTAAAAATATAAAAGTCATGCCGTATCTTTACAACATGCCGACCGCTATGGCTATGGCTGATTTGGCAATTTTCCGCGCAGGCGCAACGGGTCTTGCCGAATTGACGGCACGAGGCATTCCCGCAATTTTAATCCCGTATCCATACGCGGCGGAAAATCATCAAGAATTCAATGCGCGTTCACTCGTCGAGGCGGGGGCGGCTCGCATGATTCTCAACAAAGATTTGACGGCAGAAATTTTATCGGCTACACTCAACGAATTATTATCTGCGCCCGAAAAATTAAAATCGATGGCGGCGGCAAGTTTATCCCTGGGCAAACCGAACGCCGCAGACGAAATCGCCGACTTAATTCTTAAACTGATTTAAATTGAAACGACAAGTAAAAAAAAATTTTGGACTAGCAATGCGCAGCGTTGCGTACCGTCGCGGCGATTCAGCTAAAAATTTTTACAACGCACGGCGCGTCCGCTGTTTGCTACTTTTACAAAAGTAGGAGGATTTACGATGACGAACGAAGTTACCGTTGAAATTAAATTGGACGCCGACTTAAAAGAGGCTGCCGAAAAACTTTATCGAAGAATTGATTTGACGTTGGAAGAGGCAATTCCGCTTTTGGTCAAGTACAACGTCGAGCAGGACGAGAAACCTTTTGTGATTCCGCCGGAAAGTGAAGAGGAAGAAAAAAATTCTGCGTTCGGTGCATTGGCGAAGTACGCGAACCCCGCAATGATTCCTTTCGAGGACGGCGCATGGGAAAGGGCTGTGGTGAAAAAATATGTCAAAAATATTGGTTGATACAAATGTTGTCTTGCGTTATCTTTTGCGCGACAATGAGGCTCAAGCACAGATTGCAAAGGTTTTAATCGAAAGCGGCGCATATCTTCTTCCCGAAGTTCTTATGGAAACGTCGCATGTCTTGCGCACTTTTTACGAAATCGACAGACCGGATATCTCGAAGCAACTTTTTACCGTTTTGCGTTGGGTTGAGATTGAAAATAAAGACGTTATGATTCGTGCGGTAGAAATTTTCGCCGAGACAAATTTGGGGTTTGTTGACTGCATACTCGTTGCATATCATGAATTAAAAAATTCTGTGGTATTCACCTTCGATAAGAAACTAAATAATCAACTTAAACGGGAGGAAAAATAATTTGAAACTTGACGGCTTGAAAAAATTTCATTTCATAGGAATAGGCGGCGCGGGCATGAGTGCGCTTGCCAAAATTTTGATTGAGAGCGGACTGGAGGTCAGCGGCTCGGATGCCAAAGATTCTTCGACGCTCGACATGCTTAAAAGTTTGGGCGCGCGAGTTTTCGTCGGGCACAAGGCTAAAAATATTCTCGACGACAAGGGCAACCCCGTCGATGCAATCGTTTGCTCGTCGGCAATCCCCGCCGATAATCCCGAAATAATTGCGGCAAGCAAGTTTAAAATTCCTAAGCTCCACCGCTCCGACATAAACGCTTGGCTTTTAAATTCGCGCAAGGGAATTGCTGTTGCCGGCTCGCACGGAAAAACGACTACGACTTCGATGATTGGCTACGTTTTGCACAGCGCGGGCGTCGACCCGACAATTATAATCGGCGGCGAATCAACCGACTTGGGTACGAGCGCAGTTTTGGGTAAAAATGATTGGCTCGTCAGTGAGGCGGACGAAAGCGACGGTTCTTTTGTCACGCTCAAGCCGAAAATTTCCGTCGTCACGAACATTGAGGACGACCACCTTGACCACTATGGCACTATGGAAAGAATTCGCGCGGCGTTCAAAATTTTTATCGAGAACATCGACCGCGAGACGGGTTGCGCGGTTTTATGTTTCGACAACGAAAATCTGCGCGAGCTTGCCAAAAATATCGACCGAAAAATAATTTCCTACGCCATAGACAACGACGCGGACTTCACGGCGAAAAATATTCGCACGACGACCAAGGGAATTAATTTCGTGGTTTTCAATCGCGGAAAAGTTTTGGGTAAAGTTCAGCTGGCGATTTACGGGCGGCATAATATTTTGAATGCGTTGGCGACGATTGCCACGGCTTTGGAAGTCGGAATAAGTTTCGACGAGATTGCCAACGGTTTGAGTAATTTTCACGGAGCAAAAAGACGATTCCAAGCAAAAGGACGCGTCAGAAATATTTTGGTCGTCGACGACTACGCGCACCACCCGACGGAAATTGCCGCGACACTCAAAGCCGCTCGCGAAACCAAGCCGCACAAAGTCATTTGCATTTTCCAACCGCACAGATATTCCCGCACGCAACTTTTGCTGAAAGAATTCGGCAGCGCGTTCAAAGAAGCGGATATGTTGGTTTTGACCGATATTTATTCTGCGGGCGAAGAAAAAATTTCCGGTGTCAGCGGCGAATCAATTCTTAAGGAAGTTTTGAGCACGACCAATCAAGCCGTCTCCTACATTCCGCGCCGCGAAGATATTGCCGCCGCGATTAAAGACCAGTTGTCGCCGGGCGATTTGGTTATCACGATGGGTGCGGGCGATATTTATAAAACGGGCGAAGAACTTTTGGAACAGCTTAAAGATTGGACAGGGAAAAAAATTGTCGTCGTGTGCGGCGGGACTTCGACGGAGGCTGAAGTTTCCAGACGCACGGGCAAAGCAATTTACGACGCGTTGAAATCTAAAAATTACGTCGTCGAACTGCTCGAACTCAATCCGCAGACTTTTGCCGCCACGATTCGAGAAAAGAATTGCACCATAGTTTTTAACGCGTTGCACGGAAAATACGGCGAGGACGGTTTGATTCAAGGGACGCTCGACATGTTGAAAATTCCCTACACGGGTTCGGGAGTTTTGTCCGCCGCGTTGACCATGGATAAAGTCGCCACGAAACATTTTCTTAACTCTGCAAATCTTTCCACGCCTAAATTTTCTGTTTATCGCGAAATCGACAGGACGGACGAACTTGCCGCCGAGATTGAAAAAAATTTCGGTTTGCCCGTTGTAATCAAAGCGTCCTCTCAAGGCTCCAGTATCGGCGTGACTATCGTCGAAAAATCTTCGGACATTGACGAGGCGATTGACAACGCGTTTAATTTCGGCGATGAAATTTTGGTTGAGGAATTCATCAAAGGGCGCGAGTTGACCGTTGCGGTCTTCGGCAACGAGGACGAGGCTGAAGCTTTGCCCATTATTGAAATTACCACGACGACAGGTCGCTACGACTACAAATCCAAATATACCAAGGGATTGTCGACGCACATTGTCCCCGCGCAGATTCCCGACGAAATTACCGCCGAAGTTAAAAATTTGGCGGTTGCGGCTTTCAAGTTGTGCAAATGTGCGGGCGTCGCTCGTATCGATATGATGTTATCCGAAGAAAATGTTCCCTACGTTATCGAAATAAATTCTGTGCCCGGCATGACGGAAACTTCTTTGGTGCCCGACGCCGCAAGAGCAGCCGGAATCGAATTCCCCGAACTGTGCGAAAAAATTTTGGCATTCACTGAGTTTTAATTTTATAAACGATGAAAAAAATATCCCCTCTTTGTCAAAGAGTGGAAATTTATCTGTTTTGTCTTTTAACTCCTAACTGATAGTGTTGCACCAGCTTGATTATTCGCTATACATAAAGGATATTAATCAGCTGAATCAGCGTGAGTAGCCGCAAAATTGACAGCCGATTCTGCGCAGTCCACGTTTTGGCAAAGAGGGGACGTTCCAGCCCTTAAGGAGGAAATTAGATGACTTTTACTCACGTAGCAGAACTTTATCGCAGTGTCGGCAAATCGCAAAAATGTACGTTCATATTCTGCGCGGATCACGGCGTCGCCAAGGAAAATGTCAGCGCGTACCCGCAAGCCACCACCGCCGACATGGTTAAAAATTATTTGCTTGAGAACGGTGCTGCCGCCAATGCTTTTGCGAAATTTGCTTACTCCGAACTTTATATCGTTGATGTCGGCGTCGACGCGGATATTTCAAATTTGCCCGGACTCGTCGACAGAAAAATTTCTCGCGGCACAAAAAATATCGCAAAAGAAAACGCAATGACTTTTGAAACCGCAATGAAATCCGTCCGAATCGGCAAGAAACTCGCTGAAGAGGCAATCGCGGCAGGTTGCAACTGTTTTCTTATCGGCGAAATGGGAATCGGCAATACGACCGTCGCCGCCGCCATGACTGCCGCTTATTTGAATTTGCCGCCCGAAGAAGTCACCGGGCGCGGTTCAAATATCGACGAGGAAAAATTGGCGCACAAGATTGAAATTGTTCGTCGTGCTCTCGAAGTCAACAAGCCGCACAGAAATGGTTTGCTCGACGTTTTAACTGCAGTCGGCGGCTACGAATTCGGAGCTATGGCGGGCGTGATTATCGCGGCTTATCAGCATAAATGCGTTGTGATTCTCGACGGATTCAACACGGCGGTTGCCGCGCTCGTCGCCGAAGAAATTTTACCGCGCTCGGTCGAATGTCTTATCGCCTCTCAAGTCGGGCGCGAAATCGGGCATAAAAAAATTCTTGACCATCTCGGACTTCAACCGATGTTTAATCTCGACCTTGCCTTGGGTGAGGCAATCGCCTCGTCAATCGCCGCCAGAGTTCTCGATAATCTGGTTTATATTTTTGTCTGCGGACCCGACGCCGATTACGACGGCGAACTTGTCGAAGAAGACAGCGCGCTTGAACTTTTTAAAAGACAGCTCGGACTTGACGGCGTGGAAGGGCTTAACACGATTGAAGATATTCAGGAACTTTTCGGCGACGAAATTCAGATTGAGGAAATTCCCGTTGATTTCCACGTCAGCGAACACCGCATGGAAAGTGTTGAGTTGCCGTTCAGCACGCAGACTTTGAATATCCCGCGCACTTATCCGATGAATGTTCGTATCATGGGTGAGGACAAAGAAGAATTGATTGCCGCGACGGACAGGACGTTTAATTTTTATCTGCAGACGATGCCGCGTCTTCACGATAGACCGATGAATAATTGCCGCGAACTTTTGGACAACTTGACCAAGCCGAAAAGAAGTTTGGGCTATTTGGAAGAAATTGCGGTTCAAGTCGCGGGCATTTCCAATGAAGATTGTCCGACAAATAAACTTCGACACGCCGCGCTTGCCTTTACCAATTTTGAAAATTGTCCGTCGTTGGTTGACCCCGACAACTACGACCCGAAAGCTAAAGGTGCTCGCCGCGATTTGTCGACGGATTTCAGCGCGACGACTCGGACTTTCGGCATGAAAGTTTTTTTGGGCGTCGTCGACCCCGAAGAAAATTTAAACGTCGCATTTAATTTCGGGCGCAATATCGCCGAGGAAGTTACATTCGACACGCCGATTATCGCCGTCACGGATTTGGGGCATTTGTTGGAAGACAGGCTCGCCGATAAATTTGCCGACGCGCTTTTGACTGCCGACGGTGAATTAAAATATCCGCCCGAAGAATTTTTGCAACGCGTCCCGAAAGATTATCAATGCATGACGGGCGCGATTATCGGGGCATTGGTGGCGGCGGCGCATAACTCAACTTTGATTGTCGTCGACACCGGCGCGATTGAAATTATCACCCGCTATCTTGAAAAAATTTGTCCGGAGATTCGTCCGTTTATCCTGCACGCCGAGCATTTGATTACTTACAAAAATAGCGACGGCTCTCCCAACGGTTTTGACGGCGAGGCGTCTTGTATCGGCGTCGAGATTGTCGAGGCGGCTTTGACTGCGATTAACGACATGAAAACTTTCGACGAGACCGGAGTTAAAAAGGAGTTACGATGAATTCGCTTGAACAGCGCATAGAAAAATTCGGCGCGGAAAAAATTTTCATCGGGATATTTTTATTCTTCGGCTTGATGATTTTGTTCATGCGCCCGCCCTATCGATTGATGGACGAGCCGGTTCACTTCGCGCGCGCCTGGCAAATATCGGAGGGAATTTTTCTCAGCCCGCTGAAAACGCAACTGCCGGAAAAAAATTTCGGTTGGGAAAATCGTTCGCCCGAAGCCGCAACAGAAAAAATGTATTCGGCAAGCGTGCCTTCGTCATTGATTCCCGACGAATTTATTTTTGACATACGAGAAGATTCGACGCTTGTAAAAGTTTCGTTCGACGAGCTGAAAAAATTTTTATCAACGCCGCTGAACGTCGACAAACGCGAGGAAGGCTTGATTCCGAACACGGGCGTTTATCCTCCGCCGACATATTTGCCGCAAGCCGTCGCCGCATTCTTCGGACGAATTTTGAACTTGAACACGGGAATAATTTATTATCTCATGGGCTTGAGCGGATTAATTTTCGTGGCGGCGTGCGTGTATTGGTCGATGAAATTTTTGCCCGAAGCCAAGCCGTTGATTTTTGTTTTGGCGATGTTGCCGATGTTCTTAATCGAGGCGGCGTCGACTTCTGCGGACGCGGTGACTTTCGGCGTATGCTTTTTGGGGACGGCGTGGCTTTTGTCGCTGAGGAATTCTACAGAAAAATTTTCTCGCGCGGAAATTTTCGGTCTGATAATTTTGTCGATAATGCTTGCTTGCTCCAAATCGGTTTACGGAACGATTTTGCTTTGTATTTTTTAATCCCGCGTGAACGAGTCGGCTCGCTGAAAAAATTTTTATCACTCGGCGCGGCGATTTTATTTTTGAATTTGCTGACGTCGCTGGCTTGGACGGAATTGGCAGTCGGCATGACGGGCGTTGAACTTGCGACACTCCGTCAATATGGCGGTTTAGAAACTGTCGATGTTGCCGCGCAGAAAATTTTTATAACCGAACACCCGACGGAATTTTTCAGTGCGATGATTCACTCGCTCAACACTGCAAAATTTTATTACTTGTTTGGTTTCGTCGGCATGTGGGGCGCGAACGGCGAACTTTTTATGCCCGCGATGTTTTCCCTTATGTACGGAATGACACTGATTTTTTTTGCGCTGACGAACGAATTAAATCTCAAACTCAACGAACGCGGACTTTTAATTTTCGCCGCCGGAATTTCGATATACGCTCTTTTTCTCTACGATTATTTAATTTGGACACCGGTCGGCGCAGATTATGTTAAAGGTGTGCAAGGACGATATTTTATTCCGATTGCGTTAATGATTTTCGGCGCGTTGTCAATCTTGCCGCCCATGCGACATAAAAATTTAATCGCAATAGCAGCGGGCATTTTCAGCGGCTTTATGATGTTGCTGACAAATTTTAAAGCTTTCTATTGAATAATTTTTTTCGACAGTGTATAAAATAATTAGGAATGTGGAATTAGGAAATGTGGAATGAAAAAACTTCTAACTCCTAACTCCTAACTCCTAATTGATAAAAGGGAGGTTTTAGAAATGAAAATTGTTGTATTGGACGGCTACACGCTGAATCCCGGCGATTTGAGTTGGGACGCGCTCAAAACTTTGGGCGAGTGTAAAATTTACGACCGCACGAGTTTGACTGACGACGCCGAGATTATTTCCCGAATCGGTGACGCGGAAATTGTCATCACGAACAAGACGCCGCTGACAAAAAAAATCCTCGACGCCTGCCAAGTAAAATATATCGGCGTTTTGGCTACGGGCTATAACGTCGTCGACATTGAGGCTGCCAAGGAAAAAAATATTCCCGTCACGAACATTCCGACTTACGGCACGCAATCGGTTGCGCAATTCGC
>JAFSOQ010000040.1 GCA_017446845.1 Selenomonadaceae bacterium
ACTTCACTTGCCGTTTTGTGGAAGGTGGGAATCCAGAAGCATTCCAACGCGCTTCTTCCCGAAATTCCGAGTCCCAATTCGTTGAGTGCGCGCGAATCGGCCGCCGTGTTGTTGTAAGTGCCGCCTGCGACCTGTTCGAGTTCTTCGTCGCTCATGAGTTCGAGTTCATCATTGATTTTTTTGAGATTTTCTTCGCGTGTTGCCATTTTTATCTGTCTCCTTTAGTTTGATTTTTCCTTTCTGTTCCTTATACGTTCCAAATCTGATTTTGTTACACACTCCTAAAAAATTTTTTCCCGTTAAATAAAATGCGCCGAAAAGTTTTTTGATGTTGAAAAAATTTTCCGGGCAAAATATAATCATGGAAAAATTTTCGGAGGATTGGAAATGGTCTATCTTGTAGGCGCGGGACCAGGCGACGCGGGACTTTTGACGCTCAAGGCTCGCGAAGTTTTGGAGGCGGCGGACGTTGTGATTTACGACCGACTTGCTGACGATTTTATTTTAAATTTCTGCGCGGGCGCAAAAAAAATTTATGTGGGCAAGTCTTCGGGCAAACATACGCTCAAGCAAGAGGAAATAAATAAATTGTTGGTCGAAGAGGCGCGGCAAAATAAAATCGTCGTGCGTTTAAAGGGCGGCGACCCGTTTGTCTTCGGGCGCGGCGGCGAGGAGGCTCTTTATCTGCGCGAAAACAATTTGCCGTTTGAAATTATTCCAGGCGTCACGAGCGCGATTGCTGTTCCGGCTTATGCTGGAATTCCTGTAACTCATCGCGGCATTGCAACAAGTTTTGCAGTTATAACCGGGCACGAAGACCCTACTAAGCCCGAATCGACAATCAACTGGGAAAAACTTTCCACGGCAGTCGATACGCTGATTTTTTTAATGGGCGTCGCGAATTTGCCACAAATCGTCGAAAAACTAATCGAACACGGACGCAAGCCCGACACGCCCGCCGCGTTGATTCGTTGGGGAACAAAATCCAATCAAGAAGTTTTCGTCACGACGCTTGCCGAGGCTCCGAACGCTAAAATTTTACCGCCTGCAATCTTTATCGTCGGTGAGGTCGTCAATCTGCGCGAGCAACTGAAATGGTTCGAGCTGCGACCGTTATTCGGGAAAAAAATTCTCGTGACGCGTGCCAGGTCTCAAGCGTCGAAACTTTCAAGCGCGTTAAAAAATCTCGGCGCGGAGGTCGTCGAGTGCCCGACAATAAAAATCGTCCCGCCGTCAGATAATTTCCTAAAGATTGACGCGGCGATAAAAAATTTGCGCGACTTCGACTGGACAATCTTCACGAGTGCAAACGGCGCAGAAAAATTTTTCGAGCGGCTGAAAGTTCACGGACTTGACGCACGCGCTTTAAACAAAGTTGCGGCAATCGGCTCGGCGACAGCTGAAAAAATTTCAACCTTCGGGATAATCGCGGACGTTGTTCCGAAAAATTTTGTCGCAGAAAGTTTGGCGGAGTCTTTAAAGAATTTCGTCGACGGGAAAAAAATTTTGCTTGCACGAGCGGAAGAGGCTCGCGAAGTTTTGCCCGAAACTCTCAAAAAATTCGGCGCGGCAGTCACAATCGCTCCCGTCTACAAAACAGAAATTGAAACGCCCGCGCAGATTGATTTCGATTCGATTGACTTGATAACTTTTACGAGTTCTTCGACGGTAAAAAATTTTGTCGCTACTTACGACGTTGACGCCTTGAAAAAAATTCCTTCCGCCGCAATCGGCACGATAACCTCACAGACTTTGCAAAGCTTTGGAGTGACGCCCGCCGTTGTCGCCGAAGAATTTACAATCGACGGCTTGGTTGAGGCGATTAAAAAATTTTATGGACGACAAAAAATTTAGTGACGATGAACTTTATTCGGGCGAAACTTCTGACGACGAAAACCTTTACGCGGAAAAAATTTCACTCGAAAAAGAAACGCGCCCGAAAACTTTCCACAGCAAAAATTTTATCGACAGCGAAACTCAAGCGGCAGAGGATAAGAAAAAATCTTCGTCGCACGAGTCCGAACTGAAATTCAGACTTTCGCACGCGGAGACCAGCGGCGTTGCAATTTCAGCGGTCATGTTAATTTACAGTCTTGCCGAGGGCGATAAACCGCTTTTCTTTCTGGCGACCGCATTGCTGATATTTTTATTGCGCCCGCTAATCGGAGCACTTTTCGGCAAGCACAATCGCGCAGTTCAAAACGGCTTGCACAGTTTCAGCATCGTGCTTTTTATCGGCGCGTTGCTTATGCTTTTCCTGTGAAGTTAGACTTTTTTTTTTGCGAGTGTTATAATTTCCGTGCTAAAAGTTAAATGGGGTGAGAATTTGGAAGAATTAAATTTTGGTCACGGAAAAATTGTTCCGGTCAATCTCGAACACGAGATGAAATTTTCTTACATAGATTATGCGATGTCGGTTATCGTGTCACGTGCTCTGCCGGACGTTCGCGACGGCTTAAAGCCCGTGCACCGCAGAATTTTATACGCCATGCAGGAAGCGGGCATGACAAGTTCCAAGCCGTATAAAAAATCTGCGCGCATCGTCGGTGAAGTTTTGGGTAAATATCATCCGCACGGCGATACGTCCGTTTACGACGCGATTGTCCGTATGGCGCAAGATTTTTCCATGCGCTATTTGCTTGCCGACGGTCACGGGAATTTCGGCTCTGTCGACGGAGACCCCGCCGCTGCCATGCGTTACACCGAAGTTCGCATGTCAAAAATTTCCGAGCTTATGCTCCAAGACATTGACAAAGAAACTGTCGACTTCGTGCCCAACTACGACGAATCACTTAAAGAACCGTCCGTCCTGCCCGCGAAATTTCCTCAGCTTTTGGTCAACGGCACATCGGGTATCGCGGTTGCCATGGCGACGAATATTCCGCCGCACAATATCGGCGAAGTTATCGACGCGACTTTATTTTTAATCGACGACCCCGACGCCTCGATCTCCGACCTCATGAAAATCATCAAAGGACCCGACTTCCCGACGGCAGGTTTGATTATCGGCAAGGAAGGAATTCGCGACGCTTATCGCACCGGACGCGGCTCGATTAAAATGCGGGCGCGTACAATGATTGAACAACGCTCCAACGGCAAAAGTCGAATCATCGTGACGGAATTGCCTTATCAAGTCAACAAGGCTCGGCTTATCGAAAAAATTGCCGACCTCGTTCGCGATAAGACTATCGAAGGCATAACCGACTTGCGCGACGAATCCGACCGCGAGGGCATGAGAATTGCCATTGACTTGCGCCGCGACGTTACTCCGCAAATTGTTTTGAATCAGCTGTTCAAGCATACGCAAATGCAAGACTCGTTCGGCGTCAACATGATTGCGCTGGTCAACGGCAGCCCGCAAATTTTAAACCTCAAAGAAGTTCTTCAGCACTACATAAAACATCAGGAAGAAGTCATCACCCGTCGCACGAAATTTGAATTGACAAAGGCTAAGGCTCGCGCACACATTTTGCAGGGCTTGACGACCGCCGTTAAAAATCTTGACAGAGTAATTAAAATCGTCCGCGAAAGTTCTTCGGTCAACGACGCCAAAGCCGAACTCATAAAAAATTTCAACTTCAGCGACGCGCAAGCCCAAGCGATTTTGGATTTGCGTCTGCAAAAGTTGACGGGACTTGAACGCGACAAACTCGACGAAGAATATCAAAACGTTCTCGCCGCGATTAAAAAGTTTTATGACATTCTCGGCGATGAACAAAAAATTCTGCAGATTATCAAAGACGAGTTGACGGCGGTTAAAGAAAAATTCAATGACGAACGACGCACCGAAATTGTCGGCGAAGAATTGGCGGCATTTGAGGCGGAAGATTTGATTAACGACGATGATATTGTTGTCACGCTCACACACGGCGGCTACGTCAAAAGAATCGACCTTGATGCTTATAAGCGGCAAAAACGCGGCGGAGTCGGCGTAACGGGCATGGGCACCAAGGAAGAAGATTTCGTCGAACAAATTTTGATAACGACGACGCACCACACGATTTTATTTTTCACGAACAAGGGCAAAGTCTTCCACCTCAAGGCGTATCAAATTGCCGAATCCGGCAGGACGGCTAAGGGAATTCACATCAGCAATTTGTTGATGATTGAACCCGGCGAAAAAATTACCGCGCTGATTAAAGTTAAAGACTTTGACCCGACGCGTTATCTGTTCATGGCGACGAGAAAAGGTATCGTCAAGAAAACTCAGCTGTCGGAATTCAGCTCGATGATGAAACGCGGTTTGGTTGCAATCAAACTCGACAAAGACGATGAACTTATCGGCGTGAAATTCACGGAGGGCGAACGTTATGTTATTCTCGGCACCGCGCAGGGCATGACGATTACTTTCCCCGAAGAAGAAGTTCGCTCAATGGGCAGAAGTGCTCGCGGCGTTCACGGCATCAAACTCAAAAAGGGCGACCGCGTTATCGGCATGGATAAACTCAGAAAAGGCGCGGAAGTTTTGACCGTCAGCGAAGAAGGTATCGGCAAGCGCACGCCGACCGAGGAATATCGTCCGCAAGGACGCGGCGGCAAAGGTTTAATCAACATGAAAGTCACCGAGAAAACCGGAGAAGTCGTCGGGATTAAAGTTGTCACGCCCGACCAAGAACTTTTGTTGATAACGACGGAAGGCATTGTCATTCGCACGAGCATTGACGATATCGGCTTGCGCGGACGAAATACTCAAGGCGTTATCCTCATGAAGACCAAGGACGACGATAAAGTTGCCTCGTTGGCGACCGTCACGCTCAAGAACGATTAAAAAATGATTTCTGTCAAAAACGTCAGCTATACTTACATGACGGGCACGCCCTTTGAAAAGACTGCGCTGAAAAATATTTCCTTCGACGTGTCGGAAGGCGAAGTTTTGGCGATTGCGGGTCACACAGGTTCCGGCAAGTCGACGTTGATTCAGATTATTGCGGGCTTGATTAAGTTGACGAGCGGCACGGTGGAGTTTGACGGCTTGAGTGTTGACGATAAAAAAATTCGTCGCCTCGTCGGAATTGTTTTCCAATATCCCGAACACCAACTTTTTGAAGAAACCGTCGAGAAGGATATTGCATTCGGACCAAAAAATTTCGGACTAAGCGACGAGGAAATTTCTGCGCGGGTTGATGAGGCAATGCGGCAAGTCGGATTAGATTCGGAGCTGAAAAATCTTTCGCCGTTTGAGTTATCGGGCGGACAAAGACGACGTGTGGCAATCGCGGGTATTCTCGCGCTCAAGCCGAAATATTTAATCTTGGACGAACCGACCGCAGGACTTGATCCGCTCGCCAAAGAAAACTTGCTTAAAGAAATTTTCGGCGCGATAAAAAAATCGGGCGTCACGATAATTTTGGTCTCGCACAACATGGAAGACATTGCACGCTTTGCAAATCGCGTCGTCGTACTCGCGCAAGGTGAAATTTTATTCATCGGGACACCGCGTGAACTTTTTGCCCGCGAAGAAGTTTTAGACCGCGCAGGTTTGGAGACGCCAACGATTACTCAACTGCTGCGGACGCTGAAAATCGACGAACAAGCTTTGACGCTCGACGAGGCAGAAAAAATTATTTTAAAAGCTTGGAATCCCAAAAGGCTAAAAGACTCAAAATAGCGTAAAAAAATTACTCCGCCGAAAAAATCTGCGCGGAGTTTTTTTGGTTGCAGGAAAAATTGACTGCAAACGGAAATTATCGAGGGAGATGTAACGTGGTCAGTTCAAAGCAATTATAAAATAAGTCGAAGAAAAAATTTCAATCACTTTTTGGAGAGTGAAGAAAAATTTTTGTACTGTCAATCATAATCGCCACGTCGTAACTTATAGAAACGCATATCAGATGGCTGGCGTTTTTAAGCAGCTATCAGTCGATAAAGCGGGAACTCCGGACGATTTTATTTTCAACAGTATCGGAATCACTGCAACGACCTACAAAGCAATAATGATGCTCGGTTGGCTGCCGTATTTTTTAATTTGCATGATTTACATTCCGCTCGGACTGCCGCAGCATATTTTTGTTTTGGGCATGGGCGCGATTTTGTCACCGGTTCAGCATACAATTTCGGCGATGATAATCGTACCGACCTTTACCGGAAGAAGCGACGAAGAAATAATTTTATAAAATACAACAAGTAAATCATTGAGAAACAGAAAAAAATTTCCGTGATGCGTCACGACTTGCGGCACAATTATAATTTGATACATGCGATGTTGGAAAGCGGCAACGTTGAAAAGGCTCGCGAACACATTTCATAAAAGAACCTCCCGCAATTTTGCTTGTGATATTAAATCACAAATCGCGGGAGATTTTTCAATCACTTTTAGCCAAAATCGAATCACTTTTTGTAGAACCTTTCAAACTCGTCGGCAGTCGCGTAAGAATCTTGCGTGCCTTCCTTAGTTACGCTCAAAGTTGCGTATTGCGAGGCGCGCTTGATTGATTCGAGGACGTCGCCTGTCTTGCCGTAATTTTCTACAAAGCAACCGATAAACGAATCGCCCGCGCCGGTCGAGTCGACGGCTTGAACTTTTCGCGCGGGAACGAATTCTTCAACGCCGTTCGCGAGCCACAACACGCCCAGACTGCCCATCGTCACGATAATATTTTTCAAGCCCTTATTCAAGAGCGAAGTCGCCGCAATTTTAATTTCGTCGCGCGAGCTAATCGGCATATCGGTTAAAATTCCAAGCTCGGTCTCGTTCGGGACGAAGAAATCACACTTGCAAGCCATGTCGATTGACAAATTTTTGACGGCGGGCGCGGGATTGAGCAGGACGGGAATTTTATTTGCGTTCGCGAAGTCAATCACGGCGTAAACCGTTTCGAGCGGAATTTCCAACTGCAGAACGATTATATTGCAAGCTTTGAGGTCGTCCGCCGCTTGCAAGACCAATTCGGGCGTGAGTTTATCATTTGCGCCTTTGTAAAGCAGAATCCGATTTTGTCCCGACGCCTCGACGATAATGGTTGCCTCGCCCGTCGCGACACCTGCAATGACATTAACGCGGCTCGTGTCAATTTTGTTGAGCTTGAAATTTTCCAGCGCGCCTTTGCCGAACATATCATCACCGACGGCAGTGACCATTAAAACATCGGCTCCCAACTTCGCCGCCGCCACCGCTTGATTGGCTCCTTTGCCGCCGTGAGCCGTGTGAAAATTTTGCGCCGCACGAGTTTCGCCGCCTTCGGGAACTTTATCAATGTAAGACACGACGTCGATATTTGTGGAGCCGACAACTGCAATTTTCATCTTATAACCTCCGTTTTTAGGATTTAGGATTTAGGATTTAGGGGAAAAAACTCTAACACCTAACTCCTAACTCCTAAATCATAATTAAAAAACGACTCCTGCTCGCAAAATTACGTTCGGATAGGGGCTGAACTCGCCCGTGCGAATTGCGAACTTCACGCCCGCAGAAAATTTTTTCAACTCGTCGTGCGGCATGAATTCCGGTTTGAGTTCGGGCAAAGATTTTTTTATGTACTCATAAAGCGTCGGGTTGTGTTCGATGATTTCGTCAGCCAAAATGTAACCTTCGACCGCCGCTTCCTTAAGTACCGCGTCCAAAGTCTGCTTGAAGGTCGGGACGCCCGCCGTTAAGATTAAATCGACAATTGGGACGCCTTTGGGTATCGGCATGCCCGCATCACCAATCATAAATAAATCTTTGTGACCGAGTGCCGCAATGTAACTTGCGAGCTGTGCATTTAAAATTCCATGCTTTTTCATGCTGTTTGCCTCCTGTTTAAGGGGTCAGGAATTTTTTCTCCCTAACTGCTAAATCCTAAATCCTCATTTAGATTCGTTGCGAGCTTGCAGAGCCATCTTGGCTTCCATGTTGCGCTGGAATTGGTCAATGATAACCGCAAGGATAATGACGAGACCTTTGATAACCATTTGCCAAAATTCCGAGACGCCGCACATAACCATACCGTCGGAAATGACGCCGATAACGAACGCGCCGATAATCGTGCCGCCGATTGTTCCGATACCGCCCGCCATAGACGTGCCGCCCAAAACCGCCGCCGCGATTGCGTTCATTTCCCAAGTTTCACCGCTGGCGGGGTGAGCCGCCTCAAGTTGAGCAGTCGTGATAAGTCCGACTATCGTCGCGCAGATTGCCGAGAAAATATAAACCAAAATTTTAACGTTGTCGGTTTTGACGCCGGAAAGTTTAGCCGCCTTCTCGTTGCCGCCGATTGCGAAGATATGCCAGCCGAAAACCGTCCGCTTGAGTAAGATAGCCGCGATGATTGCAATTATCGCCAAAATAATCGCGCCGACGGGTATGCCCGCAATTCGTCCGCCAAAAAATGTAAAGCCGACGTTTCCAAGTGCCTCATGACCGAGAATGTTGGAATAAGTCGCGCCGCTTGAATGGAGCATTGCAAAGCCGCGAGCAATGTACATTGTGCCGAGCGTCGCAATAAACGGAGCCACGCCGAATTTTGTAATAATCGCGCCGTTAATCAGACCGACCGCCGCGCCGCAGATGATAGTTATCAAAACGACAAGCGGAATGCTGAAATACAACGTCACGCCCATTGATTCAATCGTCACGCCGTTTTGAATCATGCCGCCTGCAATAATACCTGCCAAACCGACGACCGCGCCGACCGATAAATCAATGCCGCCCGTTATGATAACGTAAGTCATGCCGATTGCAAGTATGCCGTAAAGAGCGACGTGCTTAGCCAAAAGGAGCATTGTGTTTGCCGACAAAAAATTTGGCGTCGCGAGGCTAAAGAACACGACCAAAAGTGCCAGCACGATTAGGGTTCGCCCTTTGAGCAACATCATTATCAGTTTAGTGTTGTCCTTTTTTTCTGCCATAATTATCAGTCCCTTCTTAGGATTTAGGATTTAGGATTTGGGATTTAGGGTAAAAACCTCTAACTCCTAAC
>JAFSOQ010000041.1 GCA_017446845.1 Selenomonadaceae bacterium
AAAAGAGAAAGAAAAAGAAGAGAAAAAAAAAGAACGAAAAGAGAAAGAACAAAAAGAAGAAACACACAAAGCTTGGCTTATTGCGTTGGGGTTTTACGCACTGTTTCCGATCTCGATCGCTTACCTCAACAAGTACCAAATTTATGGTATGGACAGAATTGAGAATTGGATGAGTTTTATTGCCGAGTGCCTCACTACCATTGACGTTTACCTCGTCTTAATGCTTTATCTGCTCTTGCGTTATCGCCGCTCTATTATGATGGAAGTCGTTTTTCTAGTCGCTCAAACAGTATTTTTCTCGGCTTCCGTTTTAGGTTGGGGTAGCTCTGTCGCTATGGGAAATTTCGTCAACTCTCATGCGAACGAATCTTTGAGAGCAATGAGTGTTATTTGTAGAGAAAGGTTGTACCGAACTTTTTTCTGCGTTCGTCAAGCCGTCAACGGAATGAAATTGCAAGCCCTCGACGCTTTGGAAAGTTACGACCGTTTGGCTCAAGATCCAACTTACAGATCTCAATACCTCGACGAAATGAAACGCAACTTTAATGCCATTGCTTTGAGAACTGACGGCACCATTGCCTACTATCTGCGCTTGATTCCGGAAATTGACGGCGGCAAAGGCGGTTTTTCAATGGAAAGAGAAGATGTTCGTTGGGAAGGGGCGCTGTCGCCTTTCGTTCCGCGAAATATCATCGACTTGGACGATTACTCTCCTGACGACATCAAAAACGTCGGCTGGTATTACATCCCAATGAAAAACAAATGTGCGACTTGGATTGAACCTTATGTTGACCCTGTCACTCATGACTATGTAATCTCGTACGTCGCGCCGCTTTTTGTCGACGGAAAATTTATCGGCGTTATCGGCATGGATATCGATTTCGATTTCATCATTCAGGAATTGCGCCGCATGTCCATTTACGATTACGGCTATGTTTATTTGATGAATCGCAACGACCTTGTGCTTTATCACAGAGATCAACCTCAGGGCGCGCTTTTTCAACCCAATCCCGAATTCCGCGAGATTGAACTCTACTTGGCCAACGGCATGTGGTTGGGAATCGCGACACCGTTAAGTAAAATTTACGACGAGCGAAATCGCATTTTGAGACATTTAATCACGGCGATTATTTTCGTCGCAATGTTGATTTCTTTCGTCAGCATCACTCTCGCCTCAAAAGCCATTCGTCCTCTGGCGGGCATGACAGAGGCGGCAAAACGTATTGCTTCGGGCGATCTCAACGTGAAAATTTCTTACGAGTCCGGAAACGAATTGGGCATTTTGGTCAAAAGTATTCATGACATGGCTGCCAAATTGGAATTCTATGTTTACCGCGACAAACTTACAGGCTTAAGAAATCCCGCAGCTTACATGAGCAAAGAGGTCGAACTCGATGAACAATCTTCTCTTCGCGACGATTTGAATTACGGTGTCATCATTTTCGACGCGAACTTTTTGAAAAAAGTCAACGACAATTACGGTCACGATGCGGGCAACGAACTGCTTCGTCATGCCGCAAAAGTGATCGAAACCGTTTTCGCAAACAGCCTCACTTACCGAACCGGCGGCGACGAATTCGCAGCCATACTCGAAGGCTCAGACTATGAGAACCGAAACGAACTGCTTCGTCTGTTCGACGAAAAAGTTGCCGCCGAACATTTTCAAGCGGGCGGCGAAACTCTCAATTTGTCCGTCGCACGCGGTCTGGCCGTTTACGAACCCGGCATGAAGTTTGACGCCGTTTCGAAAAAAGCCGACGCTGCCATGTACAATCACAAAGCCGCTCTTAAAGCAAAGTTCGGCGAAGACGTGCGATAACGTTTCATTATTTGCAAAACCGACCGCGTCAACGCGGTTATTTTTTTGCCGTGTTTGTTTGCGCTTTGAAATGAATGCCACCTGTGATAAAGTGACGCTGTTTCAAACATGCTCCGAGGAGGCGCACAAATGGATTATCGGGACAGCATTACCGAAAAAACAATGTCACGCGTTTTAAATACGTGGGAAAAAGAATTGAACGACGTCAACTCACTTTTGCAAAAAGAAACGCTGGAGCGAATTTTTAACTTCCTCAATGCACGCGAAAATATTTGTACGGCGGATTTTGTTTTGCGTCGACACATTCAATCTGTGTTTCCAAACCTGTTGCAAAAAACCGGTTGCAATTTTGATGACTTGAGTAAAAGCGGAAATGTCTTTTGGGAAGATCATGCGGTCGAAATTTTGAGTCGTGTTTTGGAAAAAGAAAAGTTCGGCGGCGTGACAAACTTCAAATTTGACCGGCGGCAGTGGAAAAATGTTTTGTCGGGAAAAGCCGTTTGCAATCGTACTTCGGCGATAAAATTAATTTTTGCGTTCAAAATGGATGAGGCTACGGCCGCAAAATTTTTAATCGCGAATCGAAAAGACGTTTTCAGCACGCGCAACCCCTTCGATTATCTTTGTCGGTTTTGTTTGGAAGGCGGATTCACTTACGACACTGCAATTGCTCTTTTGAAAAGTTTTGAAGCGTCGCGAACAAAATCTTTTAACGAGCGGACAAACAATGTTGTTAATTTCGCAACTGTGCGTTTGGAAAATGAGACGCGAAAAATTTTGGATGATGATACACTTTGTGCAGAAGACAAGCAGTTGCACATTTTGGCGTACATGATTCAAAACCAAGAAGAGTTTGTGGCGAAGATTGAACGCAAAACTCGTGAGGGCATTATTCGCACTGTGGAATATCCGTCGGGATTTTCTTTGTCGAACGGTCTCAAGCTTAAAGTTTTTTTGAAGTACCTGACGGAACTTTACCCGACTTTTTTGCAACTGAAAACGCTCGACGAATTTGATACCGTTTTGTTAAGCAAGGCGGTCGAACAAAATGCCGACGGTTCGCCGAAAAATCCCGAACAGTTGATGCAATCCATTCGGGAATCTCATGACATTTATTTCTTGGATGATGAAGCACTCGAAGAAATCGGATTGCCGACCGGTAACGAAAAATCCGCCGACGGCAAAACAGAGCTCAAAGCGAAGCAACTTTACGACTCAATTCCGTTTAACGGTGCAATACTTTTGCCGTTGAGAAATTTGTCGAAGGCATTGCGTGCAAATTTGCGTGGCGAAAAATTCATCAACAACGCAAAAGAAATTGACCGCAGCACTGTTTTGTTCTTGGCGTATTTTTTCATCAGTCGTCTTGTCGGTGCGCAAAAAGATTTGGCTGAACTTGCCGAGGAACTCGACGAAGCAATTTACAAAGAACGCGACGAAAATATTTCGGATTTGTTGTTCGCGCTCAAAGAAGTTGTCAACAATTTGGAATCAGCGAATTCGGGCAATTCGGTGGAGATTTATATTAAGGCACTCAATGACTTGCTCGAAACTTTCAACCGAAGCAAATTTTACGCGCCGTTCGTTGAAGACAAATGCGTATTGCTGTGTTTGCTCCGTCTTGACCGTGTCGATAAAGAAGATTTGCCGCAATCTTTGTTGTCGGCGTTGATAGATGAAAGTTACGAGTTGAGCAAAGAATTTTTGGAGAAGCGAAATGAACAGCAATCGAAAGTTTTTACCTGCGGGCACCGAACTGATTGAGGCGAACGGAACACGTTACAAAATTCGTCGAGAAATAGCGTCGGGCGGTTCATCGTTGATTTACGAAGCGTGTCTGGAAGGCAACTTGCGAAATTTTGTGCTCAAGGAATGTTATCCCGACACTAAAAAATTCAGCTTTGAGCGACAAGACGGCGTGATTCGTCCGACAAAACCGACTGACATTGAGGCCTGCGAATATTTGCGTCTTGTCAAACAAAACATGGAGCACGAAAACGAAATCGGTCAACTTTTGGCAAACGTCACCGGTCGAGCCGTCGCGCCGTGGGGAAAGCTCAATGTCGCGCAAATAATCATTGACGGGCAAAGTTTTGATGCCGCCGACAGTCTTTTCATTGTGATGGAACGAGTCACCGACGACGAAAAGAAGCGCGGCATTTTTTTGACGGATTTGTTGTCGGAGTGCGCCGAAGAACCGTCGATTGATTCGCCTCTCAGAAACGGCGGTAATCCTTCGCCTTTCGTCGCAACGAAAATTTTGGAGGAGCTGCTTAAATCTCTGCGGGACATTCACACGGCGGGTTACATTCACGCCGACATTAACGAATCGAACTTTTACTTGATGGGTCACGATTTCAAACGCGGCGACATTGGTGTCGGGCAATTGCTTGACTTCAGCAGTGCGCGAAAACTTTTGGACGACGGCAAAACCGCGCCCGTTGACGAACTTTTCAGCACGCCGGGGTATTGGTCGCCCGAAATTTTTTTTCACGGTACGCAAACTTTGCGCCTCACTCCCGCAACTGACATATATTCGGCGGGTTGTCTTATGCTTTACCTGTTTCACGGCATGAAATATCGGGTGGTGCGAGCGAACAAATTGGCGGCGTCGAAACGAGTTCCGTCGATTTCAATTCCCGAAACTGTGCGCCACGGCTATCGACGAGAAGCGGGCAAACTGTTCGTAAAAATTTTGTCGAAGGCGTTGCAGTTCCGTCCCGAAGATCGTTACCAATCCGGCGCGGAAATGCTTGAAGACATTCGGCGACTGAAAACTTTGACCGCTCCGCCGAAATTTATTTTGGCGTCGAACTTGACGCGTTGTCCGTATTTTGTTGAAGGTTCGCGAGACGAAGAACTTGCAGAACTTCAACGCGAAACCGAACACGGCAAAATTCCGCTTGTGATTTACGGTGTCGGCGGTATCGGCAAAACCGAATTGGCGTACGAATTTGCTCGTCGACAAATAAAAGACGGCGTTCCCGCATATTCGGTTACTTTCAAAGGCAATATTCGCGACACCGTTTTGAGCTTGAATTTTTCTGGTTACGAATCTGACGCGCCCGGTTCCGAACTCGATTACCGTCGCCGAATTGATCTGCTCAAAGAAAATTATCAAGGCTGCTTGCTCATTGTTGACAACTTCGATGACGAAGAAAAATCGCTCTCGACGCTTATGAACGAATCGGCGTACAAAGATTTGGTTTACGGCACGGGTCTGAAAATTTTGCTAACAACTCGTTCGCGTCCCGACGAGGCGACAAAAGAATTGACCGCTCTCAGCGAAGAAAACGCACTTAAGCTTTTCAAATCGATTTCGCCCGTTTCCGCTGAAGATGAAGCATTGGTTCGCGAATTGATACGTGAAGTTGCGTGCCATCCGATGACGGTTGAGCTTTTGGCGAAAACACGCGAAGCTTCGTGGCAAACGATTTCTTGTCGCGAACTTTTGCAACGACTTCGTTTCCAAAACATGGACGATAACAATTTGCCAGTCGTCGGCATAAAAAAAAATCTGACCGAACGTGAGGCGAAAATTTACGGTCACATTCGCACACTTTTTGACATTTGCAATTTGAGCGAATATCGTCGTGCATTGTGTCACGTGACACTTTTGCCTCTTGACGGTTTTGACGCGGCGAAATTTATCGGCAATGAAGATGTCGCGCTACAAACTCAACTGAAAGATTTGGAAAATCGCTCGTGGATTCGCCGTCACAAAGAAAACAATCGCTTAACCATTCACCCGCTTATTCGCACGGTTTTTAAAAACGAGTTGCGACCCGACGACGAAGATTGCGCTGATTTTTTGCGACGGCTGTGGACTTTGGCGGACAATGCTTATCCGCCTGATTTTGAATTGTTCGGGCAGTCTGCCGAACTTTTTGAACGGGCAACGAACAATTTGACCGACAAGCGCGGCGACTTTGCTTTTTACGCGGGCTTTTGTTTTCTTGCGCTGGGAAAGATTTCCTCGGCTTCTTTTTACGAAGACAAAGCGGTCAAAATTCGCGAAGTTGCTTTGTCCGATGCCCCGCGTGAGTTGGCGCGCACGTACAATGACGCCGGAGTTGCCGCGTTGAGCAGTGAAAATTTCGGCGTGTATTCCGACGGCGGATTGGCAGCTTTTGAAGGTTTTTCGGCTCTCGGCGGCGACGACTTTGACAAGGGCATCAGATACTTGAACAACGCATGCAAGCTTTTGGAATCTTTGTCGACCGTTGAAGACAAACAAAATTTGGCTAACGTTTATGCAAGCATGGCGATGAGTTTGGGAAATCGCGAAGACGTTGAAAAATCATTGCCGTTGGCTCAAAAAGCCGTTGACATCTTCAACGAACATCCGCCTCAAAATCTTTACGAGAAAGCGCACGCACATCAAGCTTTGTCGCAATCTTTCACGTTGAGCAAACGTTACGCCGAGGCTTTGGAACAGTCGAAAATTGACGTGGCGATAAAAGAGCAACTCATTTGCGAAGATCATCCCGAATTGGCGAAGGCTTACCGCGAGCTTGCCGAGTCTTTTGCTTTGGCGGGCGACAACGAACATGCCGAAGAATTCGCGCTCAAGTCTTTGCACATGCTTGAAAAATTTTTCCCCGACACCAATCCCGAAATTTTGTTCACGTACAAGCTTTTGTGTGCGATTTATCAGAATTCCGGTCGCGTCGAAGAACACAAGCGTTGCGACGAAAAAGCAAGTGACATTTTTTTCAAGGTGCAACGCAACGTTTGGCAAAACAAACTTGATTATGCGCGGCGATTGATTGAAGCGGCTCAAGTGCCAGTCGACGAAAACATTTTGCGCAACAATCCCGACGTCGCGAAAATGTTGACGGAAAGTAAATCTGCCGACCTTGTCAAATACAATCGCGAAGCCGCCGAAGCTTGTCGACAGTTGTCGGACTTTGATTCGGCGGAAAAATATATCGTATTGTCCATGCAAAACATTTCGGAACGAACCGAATTGATCGAAGTTTCGTCGACGTTTTTCACTGCGGCACGGATTTTATTTCGGCGACGAGAATTTTCGCGAGCACTGCCGATAATTTTGCGTGCTCTGACGGTTCAGGAAAAGATAACGCCTCAAAACTTCGACAAGTTCAGCGAAGAGTTGATACTTTTGGGCGACGTGTACACAGCATTGAAACGAGACGTCGACGCTCTCAACGCTTTTGAACGAGCACTTGACGTTCAGCGACAAAATCCGAATCCCGAACATTCGGTTATGGAATTGGCGACACTTTCGGCTTGCAAATCGTTGATGCGCTTGGAAAATTTCGACGAAGCCGCTCGACGATTGCAAGCACTTTTGGACAAGCAACGCCTCATCTTTCACGAAACTCACCCGCGAATTGAAGCGGTGAAAAATCTTTTGCGGCAGGCGACCGAACGGAAATCGCCCGACTGATTGAGCCGCGTCGGAAATTCAAACGAGAGTTCACCGACGCGGTTTTATAATGCCCGCGAAAGGAGTTGATTGCCGTGAAGCACAAACTGTTTTCGATGAGTTTGGAATTGACGTGGCGTTGTTCGGAACACTGCATTCATTGCAGCATTGACAACACTCAAAATTTCTGTGCCGAGGACGAATTGACGCTTGACGAATACAAAAAAATTCTCGACGACGCGGCGAAATTTGGCGTTGTGCGAATCCTTTTGACGGGCGGCGAAGTTTTGTTGCGCCCCGACTTGTGTGACATTGTCGAATACGCCGTTAATATCGGCTTTGTTGTTGACCTTTACACGACGGGTTTGGGCATGAGCGATGAAGTTTTTGACCGACTCTGCGCCGCAAATATCAACAGCGTATCTTTCAGTTTGTACGGCGGCACGGCTGAACTTCATGACAGAATTACCGGTGCGGAAGGTTCGTTCGACAGGACATTAAAGGCAGTGCTAATGTTTAGTTCTGCGGGCGTCAACACCGTCATAAAAAGCGTTATCATGCGGCAGAACTTCCATGGTCTTAAAAAACTTTACGAGCTGGGCAGACGTTTGAAAATTGATGTGAACGTCTCTCCGAAAATTTATTCGTGTCACGATGGGCACTGCGCCGAAGATTATCGCTTGGGTTCGTCGCACAGTTACAAAGCTTTTTTCTCGACAGATTCGCTTTTCAAATCAAACGGTTCACGTGACTTTGTCAATCCGAAAATCGCGTTGCCTGCTGAAGGTTCGCTTTGTTTTGCGGGACGAAATTCGTTGGCGATTGATCCTTTCGGCGGTGTGCGACCGTGCGTCGGTTTCAAGAAAGCGTTCGGTTCTCTTCGTCGTGAAAGTTTGGCAAACATTTGGGCGCAAATGAAATGCTTCGACGAACTCAATCGCAGTATTTTGACGCCGCGTTGTCAGGCATGTCCGCTCACCAGATTTTGTCGCGTGTGTGTCGCCGAACTTTACGACGACGAAACCAAAACTTTCCGCCGGTGCTCCGACGAATTTGTCATGTCGCACGGTTTGGCGAATTTGTGGGAACAGGAAGACCTTGTTTCATGAAATTGACGACCGCGAATTCGATGAGCAACTTGGAATAGTGCGCCGAATTTTCCGCGTGAAGACGGCACAGCTCAAAATTGCCGTTTTAAGCGTCTCAGAAAACCGTGGTGAATCGTCTGGGGCGGTTTTGGTATGCAAGTTCGTCGAG
Source organism: Selenomonadaceae bacterium (assembly GCA_017446845.1). Classification (GTDB taxonomy): domain Bacteria; phylum Bacillota; class Negativicutes; order Selenomonadales; family Selenomonadaceae; genus Quinella. Next base: position 8,469 of record JAFSOQ010000041.1, read on the forward strand.
CTTATTTTTTCGCGATTTTTTGTACACGTCCGTCTGTATCAACGGGCGTTATTTTATTGATATTTTGTGACCAAAAGCGTGTAAACTCGTCGGCGTTCGCGTCATGAATTCCGTCATTTTGCGTTTCGTGGACAAGCATTGATCTTCGTGTTAGTATGCGAACATCATTTTTGTAAGGAGTGATCACCTTGCCGAACAGAATCATCCTTAACGAAACCGCTTACTTCGGTCCCGGCGCGATTAAAGAAATCGTCGGCGAAATCAACGGTCGCGGTTGCAAAAAAGTCATGGTCGTGACGGACAAAGATTTGCTCAAGTTCAAAGTCGCAACAAAAGTGACCGAACTTTTGCAGTCCGCCAAGATTGACTTCGAGATTTACGACAACATCAAGGCGAATCCGACGATTGAAAACGTTCAAGAAGGCGTCAACTTTTGCAAGAAATGCGGCGCGGACATTATCGTTGCGGTCGGCGGCGGCTCTGCCATTGACACGAGCAAGGCAATTGCGATTATCATGACGAATCCCGAATTTGCCGACGTTCGTTCTCTTGAAGGTGTCGCTCCGACGAAAAACAAATGCTTGCCGATTATTGCGGTCTCGACAACTTCGGGCACTGCCGCTGAAGTCACGATTAATTACGTCATCACCGACGTTGAAAAAAATCGCAAGTTCGTTTGTGTTGACCCGAAAGATATTCCCATTGTCGCCATTGTCGATTCGGAAATGTCCGCGTCAATGCCGCCGAAACTTTGCGCCGCGACGGGCATGGATGCGCTTGTTCACGCGATTGAAGGTTACATCACCAAAGGTGCTTGGGAACTCACCGACATGGTTCACCTCAAAGCGATTGAAATCATTTCCGCGAACTTGCGTCGCTCTGTCAAAGGTGACCCGAAAGGTCGCGAACAAATGGCACTCGGTCAATACGTCGCAGGCATGGGCTTTTCAAATGTCGGTTTGGGCATTGATCACTCGATGGCTCACCCGTTGAGCGCGGTTTATGACATTCCGCACGGAACGGCCTGCGCGATTTTGCTCGCTCCCGTTTTGAAATTCAACGCGCCCGCAACCGGCGAACGTTATCGCGAAATTGCCCGTGCAATGGGAGTTGCCAACGTCGACGAAATGACGCAAGACGAATACCGTGCCGCCGCGATTGAAGCCGTCGCCAAACTCAGTGCGGATGTCGGCATACCCGAAAAACTTTCCGAACTCGGCGTCAAAGCTCAAGACATTGACTTTTTGGCTGCCTCGGCTTTGGCGGACGCGTGTACGCCGGGCAATCCCCGCGATGTCACGAAAGAAGAAATCGCCGAAATTTACCGCTCCATCTTGTAAAACAACGGCGCGAATCGAAACATTGAACGCAAAAAAATCCCCGACAACACGTCGAGGATTTTTTTTACGCGAAAACCGTTCGTTTCAAAGTTGGTTTGCTCATTTTTGTCATGCTGAATATAATGATTTCCACATTTAATCAGCACGGAAGTGAATAAAATGAATAACCGCTTTGCGAAAATGTTTGCCGCAGTCGGGCTTGCGGTCACGTGTATTTTTTCTTCTCCGCCCGTCGCCGAATGTCGCGAAATTGTTTTTGTCGTGAACAACGGTCAATCAATGAACGATTCTGATCCTTTGCGTGTCGTCGGTGAAAGTTTGACGTGGAGCACGGAAATTTTTTCCGAGGACGACGAGGTCGGTGTCATTGCTTTCAAAGATTCGCCTTTGATTGTGCGACCGCTGTCGAAAATTGGAACTGCGTCGAACAACAACTTTACTTTCAACTATTCGGGCGGAAGCAATGCCGGTGGCGCGCTTTTGAGAGCGGTTGACGTGCTTGCGTCGAAATTCAACACGGAGAAAATCATCGTTGTCATTTCAAACGGCGAAATTTTTCTTAACGACTCGTCTGCCGCGCAAAAATCGCTGAAAGAATTTCAAGCCGGTTTGCAACAGGCGAAGTGGTTGAACATTCCAGTTTACATCTTGAATCTTCGATATTTCGGCGACGCGCAAAACTATCACTCGTTCGCCGCCGATGCGAAGGAAATTCCGTGCGCATATTCGGAATTGATGACGACTCTTCGCACTGTTATTCATGACGAATTTCACTCGTCGCCTTTGACTTTGACGCCACAAAATCCGCAAGGTCAATTCACTTTCAATGCGCCTTTTGTCGCGGCGAGTAAAGTTCAACTGATGCTTTTGTCATCAAACGACGGAAATGTTGCGCTGACGAATTTGCAAGCCGACAAAATCACGAACGAAAATTTCATCAAGATATTTGAAGTCAATTCGCCGCCGACAAACGAATTTTCACTGAGCTTGAACTTTCCGACCGGCACGGGTTTAACTCTTGACGTTCTCGCTCAAGTGGAAGGCAGTTTGTTGACGGAAATCGGCACGTCGCTTTTTTCGGGAACGGTTTTGGAGATCACTCCAGTTCACGGCAACGAAAAGATTTTGGGCGACAAATATTTTGACGGGAAAACAATTCGCGTGCAAGTTGACGACAATATTGTCACTGCACCGATTCACGGCGGAACAATTAAAGTCGAAGTCGACGGTTCGAGCGACGAAATTACGTTGCAGAAAATTTTCTTCGCTGATTTGGGTTTGAAGTTCGACGGAGATGACACGGCGCGAATTGAAATCGGCGAACGAAACTTTTTGGCGTGGCTTTTGACGGCGGCAGGCATTTTGGTGATTTTGACTTTGTCGGCAATGCTCTGGCGAAAAAATCATCCGAAGTTGACAGTTGACGTTTCCAATACAGTTGTCGCGCCGAAAATTGCGCCGCCCGTTGTCGTCAACACGCCTTTGATTCGCAACAAGAATTTTTCGTACAAGGGCGAACTTCTCGTTTTCATGACCAAAACCGTCGACGAAGAATTTTTGTCGCCGCGAACGTTCAATCTTTTCAGACTGAATTCTTCGGATGAAATTGACTTGGCGACGGTCTTGAAGAATTTGCGTGTTGAACCGATATTTGACGGTGCAAACGAGATAATTTTCAGTCCGAGCGCGAACGGCGTTTATGTCGAAAACAAATCCGTTTGCACACTTGTCAAATTGAACACGCCAATTTATCGCGGGTCGCACGTCGAACTTTGTCACGAAGAATCTTTGGCGGTGGCGTCGGCGGACGGTTTGACTGAGCTGACTGTCACTTATCGCGGTTTGAAACCGAGTGAGGCGAAATTATGAGTGCGCAACAACGAATTTTTTTTGACGAAGACGTTCTGCGAGTTCAAAACGAAGTGAGGAGATACAATGAGCAAAGAGTACATGACGGCGATGTCACCGGTGAAATGCAACATGGGAATGATTCCGACGACGGTGTTGTTGCCAGTGAGCCATGGAGTGATTTCGTGCAAGACTCATCTGCCGGTTCTCAACGCAAATGATCACGTCCCGTTCATGAATATTTTGCCGTTCGGGACGTGCAAACTTTTGCAAACGCCTGCGGGTCCCGGTCCGTGTGTTCCCGCGATAATCATGGCGTGGAAAAATTGCGACATGCATTATTTCGTCGGAGGCGCACCCGTATTGACAAAAGACAGCTTTTTGACGTGCACAATCGGAGGAACGATTAAATTCCAATGACGCTTAACGATTTGACGGTTGAAGGTCTGCCGCCCAATTCTTTGACGAACATAACGATTGCCGAGTCTCTTCACAGTCACGGCATTTGCGATTTGACGTTCACTTTGCCTGCGAATTTCGACCCCGCGACAATTTTGCAGTGGAATAAAAAGAAAGTGACCGTCAAAGTCAACGACAAAGACAAAACCGACATTATTTTTTGCGGTCTTGTAAGCTTTTGCAAACTTGACGAGCGACCCGAAGGCAAAATTTTGTTCGTGCGGGTGTTGACGCTGTCTTGTCAACTGGAGTCGGCGATTAAAAGCAAGCTTTACCAGTCAAAGAAGAAAAAACGTTCGGACATTGTCAACGACGTGAAACAATCTTACGCGGGCGCACAATTCGATATTTGGAGGGACAAAAAAGATGACGAAATTTTTTACCGCGACAATTTGACAGACTGGGATTTTCTCAAAAGTTTCGCGGAACGGATTGGGCACATTCTGTTCGTCAACTCCAAAACCGACAAGCTTTGGTTGAGCGTCGGATACAAGGCTTTTGCCAAATTCAAATGCGACAAGGAAAAAAACAAGTTGGTGCGTCAAGTTTTGCCCATGGATTTTTACAAGCGGCTTGAGCAAAACACTTACGCGGAAGCGCGTTCGCTTTACTTCCTCGAAACGGATTTGGTAACGCCCGAATTGAAAATCGGCGTCGGCAGCGAAGTCACTTACGACAAAAAAAAACTGGCGGTTATAGCGAGCCGAATTTACGTCGACGGCGTCAATCTTTTCAACGAAATCAAGTTGCGAGATCCGAAAGGTTGTCGCGCTGACGCTTGGGATGTCATGAAACATTTCGACGAGTTTTATTTTTTGACGGGCAAAGTCCTTGAGTCGGAAGGCACCAACGTCAAAATCAAGTTCGACGAAGACGACACGAAGAGCAAAAGCGACGCTTTGAAAATTCCGTTCGAGACGTGCGCGGGAAATTACCTTTACACCATGCCCGACGACGGCGAAAAAATTTTCGTTTACGTCGACAAAATTCGCGAAGCTGCTTTATTCACTTTGCGCACAAACGAAGTCAACGAAGATTACAAAAATCGCTCGTTCAAAATTAAAACCGCGTCGCTTCTTTTCGACCCGAAAAAATTTTCGTTCGCCGCCGAAGACAAAACCGAAATGACTCACGACGAAAAAGGTACGTCCTTGAAAACGGATCAAGACATTACTTTTTCCGCCAAGGGCAGCATTTACATTCAATCGGCTCAAGGTCTCGTGCCCGACAATCAGTTGAAGATGGTCGCGCCGCAAATGGCGGGTTACGCACAATATACCGCGGCGTTGGGTCAACCTTCGCCCGTGCAATTCGATCCCGAAGCCACAACCGTCGGCAGACTTGACACGGAAATAAAAAAAGAAGGTGTCAAAGCCGAAAAACTTGAACTCTCCGACCTTGCCAAAGAACTCTACAAAATTACCGGTCGCAAAGACGAGCAGGCAGAAGACAAGCAAGCGGAAGAAAAAGCTGACGGCGGCGGCAAGGGCGGAACTTTGAAATTCGACGCGAAGGAAAATTCGACGATTCAACAGGTGCAAGACAGCTCCATTGCTTTGGACGGTTCCAAATTAAACTTGAAAACTCGCGTGTTCAACCAAGTCGCGTACGTTCCCGCGGCAGGCGGCGGCACAGGTTCGCTCAGCAAATTTGAAGGCGGCAATCCCGGCAATCGTTCCGCGAAAATTAACGTCGAACACGGCGACAAAGACCGAGACCGCACGCAAGAAAACATTCCGCGGTTATCCGACGACAAAAATCTTTCGGCCGGTTAGGAGGACAAACATGTCGATACTTTTGCAAACGGTTAAAGTCGAAGGCGCGGTTAAAGATGCGCAAGTTTTGCAACTGGACATTTGGCACGAAGTCAACGAATGCGCCGTTGCAAGTTTGAGTTTGTCGACGAACGCAGATGAAGCTCAAACTTTTCTGTCGCAACCGAAAGACGAGCCGATAACAATCACCGCCGAAGACGGCGACAATGATGTCGTGCTTTTCTGCGGTTACTTGATGAACGCGTTTTTTGAAGCGCGAGCCGACGGCAATCGTTTGGTTTTGGATCTTTGCGACAGCGCGTGTCTTTTGAAACGGAAACGCATGAGCCGTTCTTTTCAAAATCTCAAAGCCAAGTACGAAGACATTTTGAAAGAGTCACTCAAAGACGTTAAAGACACAACGCTTCGTCTCAATGTGAAAGACAAAGAAATTGCGAAGATGATTGTTCAACTCAACGAAACGCCGTGGGATTTTCTACTTCGCATGGCGTCGCGATTCAGCGCAAGTGTTTTCACTGATTTGACTGCGCCCAAACCTCTCGTGATGATTGGTTTGCCCGACGAAAAAGGCGATGACAAATTTGAATTGGTCGGGTTGCTTGATGTTCCGATTGATATGTTTGACGAAAAAAAAGAGGACGTCGAATTGATTGGCGGTTCCGTCGCGCATGAATATGACGATGAGCAATTCAATTTCCTCAACGCGAACAAATCTTTGCTTGCCGAAGGAATTAACATTGTTGCCGAAGATTTTTCCGTCGTGAACGTGAGCGGCGATTTTCCTTGGATGCAAATCGGCGACTCGGTCAAGTTTAACAACAAGAAATATCGCATTAAGCGAGTCGACGCGCAATTTGTCAACAACATGTTGAAAGTCAACTACACATTGGTCAGCAATAACGCTTTTGTCGTGCCGATTGTGTCACAGAAAAATCTTCGCGGCAGAATTCTTCGCGCACAGGTCAAGAAAGTCGAGAAGGACAAAATCCAAGCTCA
>JAFSOQ010000006.1 GCA_017446845.1 Selenomonadaceae bacterium
CTAAAAGGGAGGACAGTATTTTGGTAATGGAAGCAGGAAGCATTGTTGAAGGCAAAGTCACGCGAATCACGAACTTTGGAGCCTTCGTGGAGTTTGAAGAAGGCAAGGTCGGACTGATTCACATTTCCGAGGTCGCCGATGTTTATGTCAACGATGTGCACGACTTTTTGAACGAGGGCGATACCGTCCAAGTAAAAATCGTGAACATTGACGGCAATAAAATCGCGTTGTCCTTGAAACAGGCAAAGACCAAACCGCCGGAGAGCGACGGGCAATCTTTCAAGCAAAGGCGCGGAGACTTTCGCAGACCACCACAAAAACAACTGTCCGCCTCATTTGAAGATAAGTTGTCGAAGTTCCTCAAGGACAGCGACGAACGCTTGACTGATCTCAAACGCAAAACGGATTCAAAGCGCGGCGGACGAGGTTCACGCCGAGATTGATTCATGAGGGATTTTTTTTTACTTAGAAGATTTATCGACCTGTGCGCGACTGAAAAAATTTTTGACGGCGTAAAAAAAATTTTAATCGCAGTGTCGGGCGGCGCAGATTCTCTTGCCTTGGCTGAGCTGATGATAAATTCCCGCCAACGATTCAAATTGGAACTTTGCATTGCGCATTTTGAACACGGCTTGCGCGGACAAGAATCAATCGACGACGCGACTTTTGTCAAAAATTTCGCCGAGGAGCGCGGAATAAAATTTATCGGAGGAAAAGGTGACGTAAAAAAATTCGCGGCGCAAGAAAAAATTTCCATCGAGACTGCGGCAAGAATTTTGCGCTACGAATTTTTAACCAAAGTCAAAAGCGATTTTAATTGTGACGCGATAGCATTGGCTCACCACGCCGACGACCAAGCCGAGACAATTTTAATGCGACTTCTGCGCGGCGCAACTTCGACAGGTTTATCGGCCATGAAGTTCCGAACTTTATCCGAGGATTACGGCTTGTTGATTCGTCCGTTGCTGAGATTCAGGAAAATTGAACTTGAAAACTTTTGCCGAAAAAAATTTTTATCGCCGCGCCTCGATTCGACGAACTTAAAAGCGGACGCCACGCGCAATAAAATTCGACTTGAATTAATTCCCGAACTTGAAAAATTTAATCCTGCGCTCGTCGAAACTCTTTGCCGACTGGCGGAAGTCACGGCGGAAGAAATTGACTTCATCGACGCGCAAGCAGAAAAAATTTTTCCCGTCGTCGTCCGCGATAATTCAATCGTCCGCGCAGAATTTTTAAAACTCCACCCCGCACTTCAACGAGTCGTCATAAAAAAATTTCTCGCGCAAGTTGCAGGCTCGACAAAAGATTTCGGCTTCGTACATTTTGAGGGCGTCCGAAAAGTTTTACTCAACAATTTGTCGGGCGTCGAATTGCCCAAAAATTTCCGTGCAGATTTACGAAAAGGAAAACTTATTATAAAACAGGAACAAGGAAGAAGGAACTAGGAACTAGTAGTGATTAGTGATTAGAAACTAGTTCCCGGTTCCCGGTTCCCAGTCCCTAAAAAGAAAGGAATGATTGCTTTGAAGAGTAAAGAAGATTACATCGAACGCGTGCTGTACACCGAGGAGGAAATCGCCGCCCGCGCCAAGGAAATCAGTGCGCAAATCAGTGAGGACTACAAGGACATTGCCAAGCCTCTTTTAACGGTCGGAGTTCTCAACGGCGCAGTCATGTTTTACACTGACGTTGTGCGGCGGCTGACCATTCCCGTCCAATTCGATTTTCTTATCGCCTCCAGCTACGACGCAAATTCCCACACTACAGGAAAAGTCAATATTCTCAAAAATCTCGACAACGACCCCAAAGGTCGCGACATTTTGCTTGTAGAAGACATTATCGACTCAGGCACGACGATGAATTTTCTTATCGATTACTTCATGGACAAGAAGGCGAACAGCGTAAAAATTTGCACGTTGCTCAACAAGCCGAGCCGCCGCAAAGTCGACGTTAAAATTGACTACTGCGGCTTTGACGTTCCCGACGAATTCATTGTCGGCTACGGCCTCGACTTCGCGCAACATTATCGCAACCTGCCTTATCTGGGAATTTTGAATCGCAGTGTTTACGGCGGTAAGTAGGGAGGAAATTTCCATGCTCAAAAAAATTTTTTCGGTCATGTGTATGGCGGCAGTGATTGTGTTCGCCGCTCATTCGCAGGCCTTTGCAGCCAAAGTTGCTATCGTTCTCGACGCGCCGACGGGCACTTTCACCGAGCCGGAAAAAGTTTACTCGATGGTTGAAACTTCTTTGGGAAAAATTTTGCAAAACTCTTCTGACTACGAAATTATTTCTCCTGCCGACACCGAAAATTACGTTCAGATTTATCGCGAAGAACACGATATGATTATGTCCACGGGTGCCGACGAAGGTCAACACGAAGAAAAATGGCTCAAGAAGGAAGACATTAACAACATCTGCAATTACTTCGGCGGCAACTACGTAATTTATATTCGCGTCACGAGCACCGCTCCGAAACATTCAATGGGCGTTTTTACCAGCGGTCAAAAAATGAACGTCGTGACCGATTTCCGCGTTTGGTCGAATGCCAAAAAAGATTTTTCCTACATGAAACGCGCCACAACTCAAGGCTCTTCTCAAACAGTTAATGTCAGTATCTTTGGTCGCGGCAGTGGTTCTTCCTCACATGCACTTGAAAAAGGTTTAAACAAAGGTTTGCAGGAAATAGAAAAAGATTCGGCTAAAATCCGTGAAGCAATGATGCAAGGTTGATTTACAAAGCAAAGGAGCGTTTTGATTGAACCATTTTTTGCGCAACGTCGGGTTTTACTTGCTGGCGATTTTTATTGCGATAACTCTCTACGATTACACAGCGGTTAAGCCAAAGCCCGTTGAGGAGGTCAGCTATTCTCAATTCATGCAGCTGGTCGAAAAGGACGAAATCTCAAAAGTTGTCTTGACTAAAAATATAATCAAGTTCACGAAAAAAGACGAGAGCGAATTCACGACGATAGCCCCCGACGAGCCGGTTGATGACGAAGACCTTGTCGACGTGCTGCAAGCAAAAGGCGTGGAAATAGTTGCGCAGAATCCGAAAGAACCGCCGTGGTGGATGACGTTCCTTACGTCTTTTTTGCCGATTGCGTTGTTGCTGGGTTTTTGGTATTTCATGATGACCCAAGCGCAGAGCGGCGGCGGAAAAGTTTTTTCGTTCGGCAAGAGTCGTGCCAAATTAATGGGCGGCGATAAAGTTAAAGTTAAATTCGACGATGTGGCGGGCGCGGACGAGGCTAAGGAAGAACTTGCCGAGGTCGTCGAATTCCTCAAGCACCCGAAAAAATTTAATGACTTGGGCGCGAGAATTCCCAAAGGCGTTTTACTTTTCGGACCGCCCGGCACAGGTAAAACACTTTTGGCAAAAGCGGTCGCCGGTGAAGCGGGCGTTGCATTTTTCTCGATTAGCGGTTCGGATTTCGTGGAAATGTTCGTCGGCGTCGGCGCGTCCAGAGTTCGTGATTTATTCGCGCAGGCAAAGAAAAATTCTCCGTGCATAATTTTTATCGACGA
>JAFSOQ010000042.1 GCA_017446845.1 Selenomonadaceae bacterium
CATGCACCAGTGCCGCAAGCCATAGTTATTCCGCTACCGCGCTCCCAAACTCTCATGCGCAATTTATTTTCCCCGACAACCTGAACAAATTCGGTATTGGTCTTGCGCGGGAAAAATTTATGCGTCTCAAATTTCGGTCCGATATTCTCCAAGTCAACTTTGTTAATGTCGTCAACGAAAATCACGCAATGCGGATTGCCCATGCTTACGCAAGTCATTTTATATTTGACGCCGTCAACTTCAATCGGCTCGGCAATCAATTTTTTAGAACCAAAACCCGCCACAGGAATTTTATCCGCGTTGAAAATCGGTTCGCCCATGTCGACCGTCACCAAATCATATTTCATGCTGACAGTTAAAATCCCCGCGCCAGTTTCGACCGTCAAATCGTCGTCGGAGAAAAATTTATCGCCGCTCAAAAGATAACGCGCAAAACAACGTAAACCATTGCCGCACATTTCAGCTTCGGTGCCGTCCGCATTAAAAATTCTCATACGCGTTGCCGCTTTTTTCGAGCTGAGGACGTAAATCACGCCGTCCGCGCCAATTCCAAAATGTCTGTCGCAGAGCAATTTAATTTTTTCCGGCTCGTCAATCGTATCACCTGCGCGGTCAATCAAAATAAAATCATTTCCGCAACCTTGCCATTTCTCAAATTTCTGCATAACTTTCTCCTCCTTTGATTCGCGAAGTATACAACTTTTTACAAGCCTTTGCAACAAAAAAACCTCGACCGTAGCCGAGGAAATTTTTTTGCTATCGAATATAAAAATTTTTTCAGTTGGTGATGCCGGGATGAGTCATCTTTTCGGGCGACATATAAACCTTAAGTTGCTCTTCGGTGAGAATTCCTTTTTCCAAAATAATTTCGCGAATCGGGCGACGAGTTGCATAAGCTTCTTTTGCGAGCATGGAGCATTGTTCGTAACCTAAATGCGGCAACAGAGCAGTCACGACACCGACGGAGCTATCCAACCATTTTTGGCATTGTTCGCGATTAGGTTCAAGTCCCGTCAAAAGTTTGTCGACGAAAGTCCGCGAGGCATTTGCAAGATAATTCATGGAGCTGCAGAGGTTATAAGCCATAATCGGTTCCATGACGTTCAATTCAAATTGCCCGTTCTCGACGCCGAGTGTAACCGCCAAGTCGTTGCCGATAACTTGATAGCACGCTTGGTCCATGACTTCGGCGATAACGGGATTAACTTTGCCGGGCATAATCGACGAGCCTGGCTGACGTTTCGGCAAGAAAATTTCATTGAGACCGCAACGAGGTCCCGAAGCCATTAAGCGGAAATCATTTGCCATTTTGATGAGGACGAGCGCAGTATTTTTCAACGCGCTGGACACGTCGACAAAGCCGTCGGTGTTATTGGTTGCGTCGATAATGTTTGTGGACGTTTCAAAATTTTCGCCGGTAATTTCGCGGAGCTTGCGGGCGACGATTTTAATATATCTCGGCTCGGCATTGAGACCTGTCCCGACGGCGGTGCCGCCCATGTTAATCAAGCGGATACTGTCAATCGCCCACTCAATGCGGCGAATGCTGCGACGAACTGCCGAGGCATAAGAACCCATTTCTTGACCGAGTGTAATCGGAACGGCGTCTTGCAAGTGCGTGCGTCCCATTTTGAGAATGTCTTTGTACTCTTCCGCCTTTTGCTCAAGCGCGGTTGCAAGATAATCGAGCGCGTCGGTGACGTTGTGGCTTTTGTAAGTCAAGCAAACTTTAATGGCGGTCGGCAAGCTGTCGTTGGTCGATTGCGCCATGTTCGCATGGTTGTTCGGGCTTATGATGTCGTAACGACCTTTTGCCTCGCCGATGATTTCGAGTGCGCGATTGCAAAGGACTTCGTTCATGTTCATATTGATTGAAGTGCCTGCGCCGCCTTGAATCGGGTCAACGGGAAATTGGTCGATGAATTCGCCGTCGATAATTTCTTCCGCCGCCTGAACGAGTGCATTGCCAATTTTCCTGTCGAGGCGACCTGTTTCCATGTTTGCTTGAGCCGCCGCCTTTTTAACTTTTGCGAGAGACTTAATAAAATCTTCGTCGAGTCTGCGTCCGGTGATTGTAAAGTTTTCAATCGCGCGCATTGTTTGGACGCCGTAATAAGCTTCGTCCGGAACTTCAATTTCTCCCAAAAAATCGTGTTCCTTTCTCATGTTAGCACCTTCTATAGAAATTTTTTTTTACTGCCGTAATTTAATACTTCGTGGGGGCGTCGAGGGTCGGTAAATGTCGTTCGTCATATTGGACGCCTGCGCCGCCGTTATATTGAACTAAAAGCCGCTTGTAAAGATTTTTCCAATCGCCGAAGATTTTTATCGCATTTTGATTCAACGTCGCAGCAAATTTATTTTTCGACAGATTGAGCGACGACTCGACCAGCTCCAGAGAATTTTTTTTCTGATTGAGCAACAGCCGCCGCGACCGTCGGACTCACCACGTTGAAATAACCTTGCGTCAAAGCCATGACTTGAGTCGATGCCCAAAACATTTTTGAATCGTCAAATTTATCTCTCAACGCTTGATAATAAGCGTCGGGCATTTTCGACACGGCAAACGGTATGTAAGGATTTTCAAGCGGCGTATTCAGCGACAGCCAGCAAATCGGCGCGGGCAATTTGTCATTGGCTTGCGCGACGTAAGAAAAAGTTGTTTCTATACAAAGAATTGAACGGTGTATATCAGTTTCGCCGTAAACGTAAGGCGAACCGAATAATCCTCCAAGCGGGTTTGCCGTCTTGTCAAATTCGGTATCTTTGTAATAATCGCGGTACAAACTCATAACGTCGGTGACTGCCAATTTTTTATCGGGGCGAATGCTCAACGGATAATAATCAGAATCCCAATCATCGACCTCGGACGAAAAATTTTTTGACGGAGCAACGGTACTTAGCCCGCGCCACACACGCCGCATTGAATAATACGGATAAAAAAATTCTTCGGCTTGCAGAGATTTTACCCAATCCAAATTTCCGTCATCGTCATAAGCAGTCCAACCGAGTTCCTTTAACATTTGCGGCAACTTCGGATTAAAAATTTGATTCGGGTCGTTCTCTCTTATCGCGCGAATTCTCAACTGATTGGCTGCAATGGAGTAATGACCGTCGGGAATTTTTTCTGCAATCCACAAACTGCCTTTGCCCGAAGGTGTCGGTTGCATTTCAAAAAGCCAGCCCTCGTCCTTGTCGGCAACGAATAATGATTCTGCCGTTCCGTAAAGTCCGTATTCGTCGATAAGTTCGCCCATGAGTTTAATCGCCTCACGCGCCGTCTTGCAACGTTCCAAAGCCACGCGACCCAGTTCAGACGAGTAAAAAATCCCGATGCCTTTTTTATAAGGAAGTTCAGGCAAGTAAGCAGATTGGTCGGTGCATTCTCCCAACATCAAGCCGTGCTCGTTCATGACGGGATATTCGGCGTCAATGTAAGCGTAGGTGTGTTCGACTTCGGGAATGTAACCGATTGCCTTGGTGAGCGGCTTATCGGGATAATTTAAAGCGTCGCTGCGTTCGGGCGCAACAAGATACGGGACAAAAAAACAATTATATTCGGGCATCTCGTCAACGGCGGCGGCAGAAGGATAAACGGGACGCACACTGCCCTTTTTATGATTCTTCGCAGGAATAAAAACGACATTGGGATCTCCTCCGAAGCCGTCGTTTGAGTGGGAAACGAAAACACTGCCGTCCGTCGACGCGCCCTTAGTCACGAGCATAATCGTGCAAGCCTCGGCGTCAACACTCACAAGCGACATAATCGCCAAACCGACTGCTAATTTTTTTAAATGCTTTTTCATTACTGTTCACTGCTTTCAAACTTTAAAACTTTTGTACTGCAAATTAAATAATCATGTTCGCCAAAGCCATGCCGACTGCCACGCTGACGATACAGGTAATCAAGCCGGGGATTTGGAAACTGTGATTGAAAACGAATTTACCGATTTGAGTGGTGCCGGTGCGGTCGAAGGCGATACCTGCCAAAATCGTCGCGTAAATCGGAACGAGGAAATAGCCGTTGACTGCAGGGAACATACCAATCATAGCGGGCGGCGTAATTCCGAGCGTAATTCCGAGCGGAGCCAATGCGCCGATAGTTCCCGCCTGACTTAAGATAACTGCGGAGAGCAGGAACAAAATTATTGCAAAGACCCACGGATAAGCGGCAATCATATCAGCCGCGCCCGACTTAATAAAATCGATGTTGTTACGCGTCAAGGTGTCGCCCGCCCACGTCAAGCCGAAAATGCAGTAGACGCCCATCAAGCCGTTACGGAAAACAGATTGCTCGATAATCGAACTGACTTTGACACTGCAAGCGATAATCATGACGCCCGCCATAGCCATCATAACCATTTCGATACACATCGTCATTGTAAAGGAAACCATTTTATCGCCCAACATTGCTGACGGACGCAGTTCGGGGAAAATGCCGAAGATAACGACGATAACGGTTGCCAAAAGGTAAATCCAGACGGCGCGTTTGGTTGCGGCAGAAAATTCTTTTGCCTCGGCGATTTGAGCTTTTTCGTTAATCGGAGCTGCTTCGCCGCGAGCAACACGCGCGAGATATTCTTGGTCTTCGGATAAATCTTTGCCCATGCGAGCCGCCCATAACGAGCCGCACACGACGCCGATTAAAGTCGACGGAATACAGACGATAAGAATATCAATCAGCGTGACACCGGCAGGGGATAAAAGTCCGACGAGAGCGACAGTCGCGGCAGAAATCGGACAGGCAGTTATTGCTTGCTGAGAGGCGATAACCGACATTGAAATCGGTCGTTCGGGACGGACGCCCGCCTCACGAGCAACCTCGGCGATAACCGGCAAGATACCGAACGAAATATTTCCCGTGCCGCACATGAAAGTAAAAACCCAACTGATAATAGGAGCATAATAGCTGATGCGATTCGGATTCTTGCGCAAAAGTTTGACCGCGATTTGAATAAGATAATCCATGCCGCCCGACGCCTGCAAAGTCGCCGCGATAACGACGACCGTCATGATAATCATGATGACATCGATAGCGGGATTGCCCGGCGCGAGACCGAAGCCGAAAACCAAAATTGCTATGGCGAAACCGCTCGACATGCCCAGGAAAATTCCGCCGTAGCGTGCGCCGATGATTAACATCGCCAGCACTACCAACAACTCAGCCCAAAACATAAAACCCCTCCTCTTTTAACAGAAAATTTTGTATGTATACAAAGTACAAAACGATTGTAACATTTAAAAATTGATTGTCAATCGCGATATATTTTTATGGTTACCTGCCAAATTATAAATAGGAGGAAAAATTTCCGTGATAGAATCGTCATTCAACAGAGCGACGTTTCGAGTAAATCCAAAGCGCAAAAAAAAATCCGACTCGGTACCAAGTCGGAAAAATTTTTTATTCAATCCGCGATTTTTTTCATGGTGCGTGATTCTTCCATGCGTTCGGAAATTTCTTCCAAGGAACGACCGCCCGCCGATTCGACTGCCGCGAGAACTGCTCCTTCAACCAACGGACAATCAATCATTTTAACGTTCGGTTTATCCAAATCTTCCAAAACCATTTCGGTCGTCATGACCGCAGAACCCATATCCATCAAAATTATCACGCCGTCAGCCGAATAAACTTCTTCGACCGCCGCGCAGATTTTTTCGTAGCTCGTGCCAAGTTCGCCGTCCTCAAGTCCGCCTGCCGCCGCAATCGGAGCATTTGCCGCCATCATTTTTGAAATTTCTGCGACACCTTCCGCGAGCTTTTGACTGTGTGAAACGATTACTATCCCGACCATATTACGCCTCCCGCAAAACTTCAAGCGTCGTTTGCAACATGTAAAGCGAGGAAGTTGCGCCGGGGTCTTGATGTCCCAAGCTGCGTTCTTTGAGATAACTGGCGCGTCCCTTTGTGGCAATAATCGTTTTGGTATACTCAACGCCGTCAACCGCCGCGTCCACAGCATCTGTCAAAGCGTCGATTAAATTTTTGCCGCCGTCAATTCCGTCCTTGGGAACCTTGTAAGCAGGACAGAGCGCGTCGAGCATGGTCTTTTCTCCTTCGACAGCTTTGCCGCGCATTTTTATGCCGTTAATCGCAGCGTCCAATGCTGCAACAAATTCCTCGTCCGTGAGTTCGGTTTTTCCTTTGCAGACGTTGCCGGCTTTCATAAACGCCGTACCGTACAAAGGACCCGACGCGCCGCCGACAGTTGAGACGAGTTGCATGCCGACACCTTTTAAAATCGCGCCGATGTCTTTGTCAGCTAACGTCGGCAATTTTTCTTCGACACTCTTAAAACCGCGAGCAAGATTTATTCCGTGGTCGCCGTCGCCGATTTCATTGTCGAGTTCCGTCAGAAAATCTTTTTCCGCCTCGATTTTTTTTGCAATGGCAGAAATTATCTCCAAAAAATTTTTTGTATTAATCATTTAACCCCTAACTCCTAACTCCTAAATCCTAACTCCTAACTCCTAATTAGCGCGGGAGTATCGGCGGGAGCATCGTAAAGTTTTTTAAGTTCATCGTCAAGGCGCAACAACGTCAGCGAAAAGCCCGCCATTTCAATTGACGTCATATAATTGCCGACCATCGTGTCATAAACTTTGACGCCTGCCGCTTTAAGATAATCCTGAACAAAATTATTGATGATGTAAAGTTCCATGAGCGGCGTCGCGCCCATGCCGTTGACCATGACGACGACTTCTTGATTTTTATAATCAATGTCGGCAAGAATTCTGTCGAGGAGAGTTTTGGCGATTTCGTCCGCCGAGGCAATTTTGTCGCGGTGAGTTCCAGGCTCGCCGTGAATTCCGATACCGATTTCAATTTCGTCGTCGGCAAGTTCAAAGCCGGGTTTACCTGCGGCGGGCACCGTGCAAGGAGAAATTGCCATGCCCATTGTCCGAACATTTGCGATAACTTTTTCGGCTACGGCTTTGACTTCCTCAAGCGTCGCGCCTTCCTCAGCTTTGGCACCCGCGATTTTGTGCACGAGAATTGTTCCTGCAACGCCGCGCCGTCCCGTCGTATAAAGGCTGTCCTGAACAGCAACATCGTCATTAACGACAACGTGGTCAACTTTAATGTCTTCGTCGCCTGCCATGTCCATTGCCATTTCAAAATTGAGTACGTCGCCCGTATAATTTTTGACGATACAGAGAACGCCTTGATCGGTCGCGACGGCTTTAATGCCCTCGAAAATTTTATCGGGCGTCGGCGAAGTGAAAACCGCTCCGGCAACCGCGCAGTCGAGCATACCTTTTCCGACAAAGCCGCCGTGTGCAGGTTCGTGACCGGAACCGCCGCCGCTGACGAGCGCAACTTTATCGTCGGATTTTTTTTCGGCGCGGACGACTACATTGCCGCATTCGAGCTTGCAGAGTTTATCGGGCGCAGATTTCACCAAACCTAAAATCATCTGCTCTTCCACTGCGTCGACCGAGTTAATGAGCTTTTTCATAAGAATCCCTCCCAAAAAAATTTCAAGCTTAGCGAGAAAAATTTATCACTAAGCTTGGTGTGTGTCAACTTTAATTATTAATTCAATCCAAATCCGAGGCCTTGCCTTTGTATTGCGGCGGACGTTTCTCAAGGAAAGAATTAATACCCTCCTTGTAATCTTCGTCGGTGAACACGCGAAAACGATAAGCATTGATTCGCTCAAAGTTTTCGGCACTGATAACAGTTGAGGCGCGGCTGAGGATACGGAACTGGCGCTTGATTGCGCTGACAGATAAGATGCTGTTTTGGCGTAAGGGATTGAGGAATTGTTCTTCCAACATGTTATCCAAGTCGTCAAGTTCGGCAACGCGATTAATCAGCCCGACGTTAAGGGCGTCGTCCGCAGTGATTGGCGTGCCGAGGAAAAACATTTCGCGAGCTTTATTCATGCCCAACTGATTTATAAAATGCAAAATTCCCGACGCGTTGTAAGGGATACCGATTTTGGCAGGAGTGATTGCAAAGGTGGCGTTCTTGGAGCTGACAATCATATCGCACGACAGGCAAAGGTCGCACGCGCCGCCCCACACGGTTCCGCTGACGCAAGCAATGACGGGGATTGGCGTGTCCTGCACCTTTCTGAGCAAACGCTCCATAGGCACATAAAATGCCAGCGGATCTGTTCCGTCCTGCGGCAGTTCGTGAATGTCATGACCCGCACTCCAAACGCCGCGACGAGTTTGCGCTTTGATTACGATTCCGACGCACTCATTGTCGTAGCCGAACTTCAACGCGTTCATAAGTTCATTGCACATTTGTTCGCTCAAGCAGTTGAAATGTTCGGCGTTTTGCATTTCCACATAGCAGATACGATTTTTAATTTCGGTGTTTACCAACATAATTGATACCTTCTTGAAATTTTTTTATCGACGCGGAAAAATTTATCATAGAGCTGTTTATTCGTCAATGAAAATTTTCTTGAAAAAGTTTTAGTCGTATGATATTATCTGCGCGGCAGACAGTTCGATGTGTCGGCTTTCTCTCCGAAAGAGAGGAGGTGAGGCGTGTGGATATTTTTGATTGGTTGCAGCTCTTCTTCACGGCAGGAAACTTCGTCCTCGCGCTCATCGACTACTTCAATAAGCGCAAGTAGTCAAAAAGCCGTTCGTCACAACGGCTTCTTAACCCGGTTCTACTCAATATAACTCACTAATCGGAAGGAAGTCGACGTGCTAACATCAACTGTCTGCCATTAAAGTTGTCTTTTTAAGCAAGGAAAATTTATCACGAATCAGCGAATAAGTCAAGGAGTGGTTCAAATGATAATTTACGCGACGCACGCGGGCGGAAAATATTTGCCGCTTGCCGAAAGTTTGAAGATTGATTCGTCGACGCCGCGAGGACTTTACATAAATTTAACCAATCGCTGCAACTGCGATTGCGTCTTCTGCTTGCGGCAAAAAAAATCTATGGCAAAAGAATCAAGCTTATGGTTGGAACGTGAACCGACGGTTGAGGAAGTCAAAGCCGAGTTGGACGCCGCGCCTTGGCAAGTTATCAAGGAAGTAGTCTTTTGCGGTTTCGGAGAGCCGACGATAAGACTTGCCGAGCTTGTCGAGCTTTTGACTTACATAAAAAAAATTCGCCCGCAAATGCCGACGCGTCTCAATACGAACGGTTTGGGCGAACTTTATCACGGAAGAGAAATAGCGGCGGACTTTGAAAAAATTCCGGACACGGTGTCGATTAGTTTGAACGCCGCGACTGCCGAAAAATATTTCAAACTGACTCGCGCCGCTTACGGGATAAAATCTTTCGACGCGATGTTGACTTTTGCCGAGCATATGAAAAATTTTGTGCCGCATGTCGTTTTGACCGTCGTCGACCATGTTACGCCGCCGGAAGAAATTATCGCGTGTCAAAAAATTTGCGACGAACGCGGCTTAACACTTCGCGTCCGACCTTACGAAGACAATTAAATTGAATTTTTGCTTTGCTTGAAACGATAGACGCCCGCACCGAAACGGCAATTAGGAATGTGGAATTGGGAATTGGGAATGCCGTCGATTGCGTTGCGATAAAGTTTGACGACCTGCGCGGTGACTTCGGGCGAATAATTTTGCGCCTCAATCCTCAACGCCGCCGCCCCCAAAAATTTTTCGACGTAAGGCAAAAGACAAAGTTCCTTGCCGAAGAAAATATGCCAACGCTTGAATTGGTCGACGCGCAATTTATGAATCTCGCCCGCCTCATCTTCCAGCGCGTAATGACGATTCAACTTGTCGGGCGTCGCGAATTCGTCATAATCGGGCAAATAAAGTTTGGCGAAGTCGTGATCGCAAATAATTGACTCGATTGCGCCGTGAACAATAATTTCAATCGGCAAGGGAGAATTCTCGACGACGCTACGAACTTGCGCGAAACTCAATTCAAGTGACGCCGTAGCTTGCACCGCGCCGAGACTTTGCAAAAATTCTGCGGCAACGGGATTGAACACGCTGAACGAAACATCGGCATAAATCGGCGCGTCCGTCAAAATTTTTACCAAATTCAATGCGCCCAAGTTTCCGACAAGCACTCCGTCGAAATTTATTGCTTGCGAAAAAATTTCTTTCAGTTCGGATAAATCTTTATCCTTTGAAGTTCGCGGCGTTGCCAAAATAATTTTCTTGCCCGCCGTGTGTGCAAACTCGACGGCTTTTTTTATTTCTGTGAGCGTCCACGGCTTGAGCGGCTTGAAAACTTCTCCGCCGACGTAAATTAAATCCGCGCCCGATTCAATCGCCGCCTTTGCACTTTCAAGCGACGACACCCGCGCAGATAATTTAGGTTTGCCCGAAGATTTTATCGGACGTTCGGAAGAAAAAATTTCTTTAACGGAGTCGTCGTCAAAATTCGGTTCGACAACTGCACGGGAAAAAATTTTCGGTTCACGCTCGCCCGTCAAGCCGATGTCTTTAATCGTCGGCGCACCAAAGGCAAAAGTCGTCGTGAAGTCGCGGACGCGATTTTTATATAAATTATTCCAGCGTTCTTCGTCGACGACGTAACCTGTCGGGTCGGCAAGGTAAGCGTCAATTTCTCGGCGATAGGTCGTGACGAGTCGGTGAACAAATTCGGGCGGTCTCATGCGCCCTTCAATCTTAAAGCTCGTGACGCCCGCTTGAATCAAATCGGGAATATTTCTGAACATGCACATATCATTCAGCGCAAGTTTGTACGACCAATCATTGAGTGTCGCGCCCGTCGCCTCGTCAATCATTTTGTAATTCCAGCGGCAAGGTTTCATGCAACGTCCGCGATTGCCGCTTTGCCCGAAAACAACGCCCGAATGAATACATTGCCCCGACTCGGCAAAACACATGTCGCCATGCATGAAATATTCGACTTCAATGCCGGTGCGTTCCTTGAGCAATGAAACTTCGGTTAAAGTCAGTTCGCGACCGACGACCACGCGAGTTATCCCGAATTTTTTCAACAGCTCAATCGTTTGGAAATTGTGCGTGTTCATCATAACAGAAGCGTGCATGGGAATTTTTATGCCGAGTTTGCGGACGAGATTTATAACTGCCAAATCTTGTACCAAAATCGAATCGGGCTGAATTTCGTTAAGATATTGCAAAAATTTTTCGAGCGGCGCAATTTCTTCCGCGCTGATTAAATTATTCAGCGTGACATAAATTTTAACGTCGCGTTCGTGGGCAAATTCAATCGCCGCTTTAAGTTGTGCGTCGTCGAAATTAAAATCCGTGCGGTGTACGCGCATGTTGAACGCCTTGCCGCCGAGATAAACCGCGTCCGCGCCCGCCTCAATCGCCGCAACCAATGATTCCCATTGACCGGCAGGGGCTAAAAGTTCAACTGATTTTTTATCCAATGTTATTTAGTCTCCTTTAAAATGGCGATGTCGAAATATATTTTTTATTATAAGCCGAGCGGCAATAATCCTTCCACACCGTCCGATAAATTTTTTCCAGCTCGCGAATATATTTTTCCTCGTCCATGAGCGGGGAATTTTTAATATGCTCCCTCAAGCCGACGTGATAAGCCGCGATTAATTCTTTGCGGCGGCTGAGCTGAATCGCCTTCTTGACGTAATCCATCGGGCTGAAGGCAATCAGCTCCGTAATGTCGGCGGCAGTCATAATCGACGCGCTTAATCTTGCGCCGTGTGTTTTGCCGCGAAAAGTTATGACGGGCACGCCCATAAACAACGCCTCGCAAGTCGTGGTTCCGCCCGTGTAGGGAAAAGTGTCCAGTGCAATGTCAATGTCTTTGTATTGTTCGAGGTAGTCGGGACTGTACGGACGCATCTCAACGCGGTCAAGCGGAAAACTCATCTTTCGGAATTTTTCTTTGACAATTTCTTTGCCGTCGTCAAGACTGAAAATTTTTCCCTTAAGAATCAATTTGGAACGCGGCACGCCGTCGAGAATCGCCCGCCAAATGTAAAGGACATCTTCGCTGACTTTGGCAAAATTGTTAAAACTGCCGAAGGTTATAAAGCCGTTCTTCAAGACGGGTGCGCGAAGTTCTTGGGCGGGCATTTTGCGAATCAAGCCGGGCGAATAACAAAGACAACACGTATCGAGCCGCAAAATTTTTTCTGTGAACGTGTCGAGCGAATTTTTTTCGGGCGAACAAATTTTATCGGATAAAAAATAATCCGTCGCGTCCAAGCCCGTCGACGCCGTGTAGCCGAGTGTGCAAATTTGAACGGGCGCAGGTTTGTAAGCAAGAATCGGGAGGCAACTGTCCTGCGAATGTCCCGACAAGTCAATCAAAATGTCGACGTCATCTTCATAAATAATTTGCGCCGCCTCTGCCGGTTCCTTCCCGATTAAATCGCACCACTCGACGTTAAATTTTTTGAGCTTCGTCGTGACAAAATCTTTCTTGCCCGTCGAGTAGCACGTCACGGAAAAATTTTCTGCGTCGTAATCTTTGAAGAACGGCGACAAAAAATTTGCAATGGCATGTTCGCGGAAATCGGGCGAAATATATCCGATGTGGAGTTTGCGCTCCTCGTCGGAATTTTTTTTGTGCGTGAACGGTCTGACACGCGCGAAGAACAGATTATATTGCGCGGCAGATTCTTTTGCTTGTTTAGGCGACACGTCACGATAATTTTTCAAGAATAAATGTTTGGAGTAAAGTTCCGCCGCCTGATCTTCTTTGTCGGTCAAAGTACTCGCCGCCAAAAGATTCGACGCTGCCCGCGCAGGTTCGCCCGCCAAATAAAGTCCGTTCGCGCTCCAACACAATGCCTTGAACAAAATCGATTGCGTGATAAAAATTTCCTTCTCAAGCCGCTTTTGAAATTCTTCGTCCTCTGAAGTTTTTTCGCGACGTTTAGAAGAAAATTTCCGTTTCAAGTCATTGATTCGGGCATTTAAATTTTTAAGTTCATTTTGCGCATCGTTTATCAAGTCTTCAAAAATTTTCAGCTGATCGCGGAGCTTGAAATTTTTTGCCGCGACGCCGCCCGATACCAATCGTCCGCGCAAATGTTTCGGTTCGACGGAAAGAGCATAGCCCGCAAAAGATTCTGCCTCGTCGAGATTGTCCGAGTAAAGTGCGGACTCCGCCATAAGTGCAAGTCCTTCCGCCGAATTTTTATCGACGTCAAAAATCTCGCGTGCGGCGGTGCGCATGGATTTGGCGTCGCCGTCCAAAGAAAAATTTTCCGCCAATACCACCCATCCCAAAATTTTTTCTTCCATGTAACTCCTCCCACGCGAAAAATTTTTTTTATCATAAACCAAAGTTGCCGAATTTACAATACCGGGAATCAGGGATTAAAAATTCCGAGCCGCCGATAAAAATTTTCTTGCGACTCTTGCTTAATCAAAAAAGTTATTCTAAAATTTGCAAAAAAATTAAAGGAGCGACCCCCTATGAATCAAAGAGGCTTTGCAACGTTGGAAGTAATTTTGATGGTCATGGTAATCGGGATTCTTGCGTCGATAGCCGTGCCGCGTTTCGGTAATGTAACCGCCGAAGCCAACACCGCTAAAATTCGCGCCGACCTCTCGACAATCGACACCGCCGTTGCAGTTTATTACATGGAGAACGGAAAATATCCTACAAGTACTACCATCGACTCAAGTAACACCGAGCTTAAACCTTACTTAAGAGATATTGGAAATATCAAACCGCCGACGGGTTCTTGTTACATTGGTAAGGATACAGCTGAAACCGTTCCGGGAACGGAATATACTCTTAAAGAAATTGATTCTAAAACCAAAGAAGTCCAAGCCGTTCTTGGGGATAAAACTGCAGGTGAATTTTATAAAGGTAGCAGCAGTACTTCGGGCGGCACCGGCGGCACTACTTGACGGAAAAATTTTTGCGGGCAAGCCGTGATTTAAGTTGACGCGAAAAAATTTTCTTGATACAATACGCGGCAAGAAAGGAAAAATTTTTTTCCGAAACGTTTAATGTTTTAAAAGCGATTGACGATAAGTTTTTTAAGCAAGGTTATGCAAAAACTTTTCTTTCCTAAATTATAAAGGATTATCTTAACAAAATGCGTCGGAAAAATATTTAAGGCGCAAGATCATTTACAAGAAAATAAGCGAGCCTGCAACACTGCGGCAAGTCGTTACGCGTGCGAGGCGCCTGTTCCCGGCGACGGTCGGGACAGCAGTAAAGGTTCGTTTGTTTTGGCGGCGGAAAGGAAACCGTCGACTAAGGAAAATTTTTCTAGGAAAGATCAAGGAGGAAATTATTATGGCAATGGTAGTAAAGAACAACATGAGTGCGGTGCGTACCCTCAACACTCTTAACTCCAACACCAACGCACTTCAAAAAAGCTTGCAGAAAGTTTCGAGCGGTATGAAAATCAACAGCGCACAAGACGACGCTTCGGGCTATGCAATTTCCGAGCGTATGCGCGTCCGCATTCGTTCGCTCGACCAAGCTAACCAGAACAGTCAGAACGACTCTGCATTGATGAAGACCGCAGAAGGCGCGGTCGGCAACACTGTCGAAATTCTCCGTGCTTTGAAGGAAAAGGCAATCAACGCCGCCAACGACTCCAACACCGACGAAGATCGCCAGACCATTCAAAAGGAAATCAACCAATTCATCGACCAAATCGACGACAACGCCCTTGTTCAGTTCAACGGCAAATATCTCGTCGATGGCTCGAAGAACAACGCAACTATCAGCTCCAAAACCATATTGCTCAACCAGAGCTTAGAAGCGGGCACTGATATCTCCAGTCTTCTTACGGAGCTCAGAAACCGCGCAGGTGATTCGCTCAACATTCAATCCACTGATAAATATCAAGTTTCTTGGGTGCAGAACGGTGCCATTCAGTCGACCAGTGGTGATGTCGGTCTAAAGAATTTGGCAGCCATTTTGAATATTAAAGATGTTGCCGCTGTGCAAAAAACTGTTGGCGAGGGTCAAATAAATGTTCCTAAAGCCAATGCGGACACAGTCGTTAGTACGATCACCCCCGTAACTATTACGCCCACACATCAGACAAAGGCTGCTGCCTCCTATACTTATAGCTATGCAGGTAACGTTACAACCAGTGCGATGACTGTCACTGGGACAACATTTGTTCAATCAAGTGCTGTTGGTACCCAGTCTTGGACTGCTAATGATAACCCTGTCGCCACTACTATTACAATTACACAGGTAACCCTTGCAGCCGGATCCGAGTTGGGAGCAGATAAGTTTAACAAATCTGTTTATACTCCGGATAAAACGGCGGGTTTGGCTGTCGGTGCATATAATGCCGGCGTAGACAAACAACTCTCCGGTCTTACAATCAGTATCTTGGATTAGGACGGCAACGTCAAGAAAGCGGCTAATGCGGCTCTCGACCAATTCAAGCAATATCAGCGCGCAGAAAATAAGACCGGCGATATGTCGCTGAACTTCCATATCGGTTCGGAAGCAAACGTGGCAATTAAAGTCGGCATGAGTGATATGCGTTCGCAGGCTCTCGGCTTGAAAGGTTCTGACGGCACCAGAATCGACGTCTACACCAAAGAACACGCAAATGCTGCAATCAACGTCATTGAAAATGCGTTGACCAAGGCACTTGACCAGCAGACGACAATCGGCGCGATTGAAGCTCGTCTCGAATACACCAGCACCAACCTCACCACTTCCAGTGAAAATGTCCAAGCGGCAGAGTCGACGATTCGCGATGCTGATATGGCTAAGGAAATGACCAACTACACCAAGAGCAACGTCCTCCTGCAGGCAGCCCAGGCTATGTTGGCTCAAGCAAACCAGAACAGCTCGGCAGTCCTCAGCTTGCTCCAGTAAGTTTAAAAGCGTCCAATCGGGGCGCATGTTGTTCGATACTAAAAAAGCTCGTCGGCTTCGGTCGGCGGGCTTTTTGATAATTAGGAATTAGGAATTAGGAACAAGTTCAAAACTCTTGTCCCTTCTCCCAGTTCCTAAAGGAGGAATTGAGTTTTGATATTAACGATAGCAGCGGCAATTTTCGTCTTCGGATTATTGGTTCTCGTTCACGAGTTCGGACATTTCATAACCGCAAAAATGACGGGTATGCGCGTTGACGAATTTGCAATCGGTTTCGGACCCAAAATTATCAGCAGGAAACATGGCGAAACAGTTTATTCTTTGCGGACGATACCGTTAGGCGGTTTCAACGATATAGCCGGCATGGACCCCGACAATAATACGGCGGGTGAACGCGGCTTTTGCGAAAAACCCGTCCTAAGTCGAATGATTGTGATTTTGGCGGGCGCAGCCATGAATTTTGTCTTGCCGATTGTTTTGTTCTTTGCCATTTATTTTACAATCGGCGCGGCTGCTCCCTCAACCGAACCGATAATCGGCGGCGTGATTCAAGGCATGTCGGCGGAAAAAGCCGGACTCAAAGAAGGCGACAGGATTTTAAGCGTAGACGGGCAATCCGTCGCGACGTGGAAAGATTTTACCGATAAGCTTAAAGGCGTCGGAGAAGGACAAAGTATTTTACTCCAATATAAACGCGAGGATGAAATTTCTTCCGTCACGGTATCTCCGACTTTCAACGAGCAGGAAAAACGTGTATTGGTCGGCGTGCAAAGTTCGGTGGTCTACGAATCGAAAACACTGCCCGAATCATTCACATTGGCAATCGACCACACAAAAGAAATTACAACCTTCATGATTGAATCAATCGTCCGCCTGTTCCAAGAACCAAAACAAACAGAAAATCTCGCGGGACCGATTGGAATCGTGCAAATGTCGGGACAGGTCGCCGAACGCGGTTTCATACCGCTCCTGAATTTTGCTGCTTTACTCAGCATAAATCTCGGTATAATAAATTTATTGCCTGTGCCCGTGCTCGACGGCGGTCATTTTGTGAATTTGTTTATCGAAGCAGTCAGAGGCAAGCCGCTCGGCTCAAAGACTGTCGCTTACACCCAACGCGTCGGCATTGCCCTCTTGCTGATGTTGATGCTCTTCGCCACCAAAAATGATCTCGTCCGCGTTTTTATGAAATGACATACAAAAAACGCCTCGAAAAAGTGGACAAGAATCCAATTAATCGGACGAGAAAAACAAAAGCCCTGTAGCAGAAAAATAATCGATGGTTTTACTCCTGATTTCATAAGGAGTGACACTCCCTACATGAGGGCTTCTGATTTTCAATTAAATGTTTTCAGCATGACAGTCACGACTTTTCAGTTAGGAATGTGGAGTTAGGAGTTAGGAGTTAAAAACGCCTCAAACAACTCCTAACTCCTAACTCCTAAATCCTAACTCCTAATTGTTTTGGGGCTAATTTCTACGGCAACTTTTAAAGAATTACAGTTCATAAATAAATTTTTACCAACAATCTTTTTCACTGCTTCATATCTTTCGCGGCGCGTTTTTGGTAAAAAATGACGCGAACAAACAATCCTTTGCAAAACAAATTTCGACCGGAATCATAAAAATCTTTGACGTGAATTCTTATGACGTATAAATCGCCCGACGATATATAGTCACTTAAAACGTTAAAGGGGTTGAAAGTTGATACAAAATTTGCTAATATAAAAATAACTCATAAAAAAGGTATGACAGATGAATCATAAAGACGTGATGTAAGTCCCAACAACTTGGTTTTTTCATTCCCGTTATTAGAGGCTGTGCGCTTGAGCCTGTTTTGAGACAAGCCTGACGAGAAAGGGTAACTCTCGGAACCAAAAATAATGATTATTAACAAAATTAACGTTTTTTATAGCGTGATTTATTGTCAGTAATGAGCAATGGTCAAAAATCTCGGAAAAGCTATCAAGTGGAAGGTGTACCAAACCAATCCGCAACATTATTTGAATTATCCCACGTCCTTGGAGAGGAACGCTAATATCTGCTACTTTTATTATAAGAGGTGTTATTTATGGCTAGAAAATTTTTCTCGGCGATGGTGTTGGCTTGTCTGCTCGTCTTCAGCGCGAATATATGCGCGGCGGGCACTTTCCAGACCATTTACAATTCCGAAAAATTTACCGACGATTTGAGGAATGACCAAGCGGTTGATGAAACTTTTAACACCAACGACGGAAAATTACGCTTGCAAATTCGCAGGCTCGCAAATTCTTCCGCGGAAAAAAGAATGCATGGAATCATTTGGCTCAACAACGAGAGAATTTACGACGAATATTTTCCTGAAGTTGCGGGCGGCTACACTTTCCGCGCAATCAAAAACACTGCCGACAGCCGCCAATTCTACGTCATTCAATCGAGAGACCGTGCTTTTCTGCTCGGCTACTCACCCGCCGGCAAAAAAATCGAAACTTACATCGACAGCCAAAGTTATTATTGTGACTTCCAAGCCGCGCCGACAATCGTCACGACCAAGAACGGAAATTTAATTCTCGCCTTTGAGAATTATGCCGGGACCCTTTCCGCGCGTTATCATTTTACTTGGGACAATAATAAGCAGTGGTTCGGTTATTCCAATCTCGGAACTTATCGCTACTCCGTCAATCGAGATCGTCCGTAATCTTCCGACAAAAAAAACTCCCTTTCGAACTTCGAGAGGGAGTTTTTCATTG
Organism: Selenomonadaceae bacterium; assembly: GCA_017446845.1. GTDB lineage: Bacteria > Bacillota > Negativicutes > Selenomonadales > Selenomonadaceae > Quinella. The sequence goes on from JAFSOQ010000042.1 coordinate 18,457, forward strand.
CGCGAAAAATTTTATCGCGTGTTTGACGGTTTCAATCTTGAGCGGCAAAATGTCTCCGACTTCGCCGTCCAAGTCGCTCGTGAGTTTGACGGGAGAATTTATTTCAAAAGTTTTGGCTTGCACGGAAAAAATATTTTCGTCGCTTTGAACGGAATCGCCCGCCAAAATTTTTTTAGCAAGATTAATCAGCGCGGACGTCGAACACTTTTTCAGCGCGAGTAAATCAGATTTTCCATCATCAATCCGCGCGGTATCCGAAATTTTTTTGAAACCCGCGACCGACGGCGAATTCAGCACCAAAAATAAAAAAGCGTCGACAGAAAATTTTTTATCGTCCGCAGAAATTTCCAGCGGCACGGTTTTAAAATTTTTCAGTTCGCCGAGTCCGCGCAGATAGTAAGCACTTTTGCCCAAAAAATTTTTCAGCCGCGAATTGACCTCGTGAGCAATCGATGTAAAAACTCCCGCGCTCGCCACGTTGATAAAATATTCTTTGCCGTTGACCAAACCCAAATCGACGGGACGGATTTTTCCTTCAGCGACGGCATCGAAAATTTTTTCGTCAGTCAAATTCAAATGCTCGGCGAAGTCGTTGGAAGTCCCGCTGCCGATAACTCCGACGGGCAAATCAATCGAATTTTTTTTCAGCCAATTAATCACGGCGTGCAAAGTTCCATCTCCGCCCGCCGCGATAATTCCTTCGGCTTGAGTAATTTTCACGCACTCGACGAATTTTGAATTATCTTCCGCGCAAGTTCTGTAAATCGACAGCAAAACTCCGCGCCGCTGAAAATTTTCTATAACGCTGTCCAATTTATTTTTAAAAGCTGCGTGACCCGACACGGGATTATAAACGAGTAAAATTTTTTTCATTTGAATATTTACCTAAAAATTGTTGAAACCGGGAACTGTGGAATAGGTTATGTTGAATAAATCGAAAATAATCGCGAACTCAGAGACCGCCATGGACTTCTATCAGTTAGGAGTGAGGAGTTAAAAACACTTCAAGCAACTACAAACTCCTAATTCCTAACTCCTAACTCCTAACTTGACAAAGAGGGGACGCTTTTAATTCCTAATGGCTTTTAAAGATTCCAAGCTTGCGGAAAATTTTTATTCCGAATTTGCCAATCATGGGAATACGCGCCATGTCTTCTTCGAGCAAGCCGCCGATTATCGCCAACGTCGCGACATAAACTACACAGCCCGCGCCGATTGCTCCGAACGTCGAGAAAATTTCCATGTGCCATTGAGCCGCCGTCAAGTCGTAGAAAAATTTTACCACGATTGCCATTGCACCCGCCGCGCAGACAGTTTTAAAAAGTTGTCCCGCCTCAGGTTTGTAGCCGATGTATTTATGGATAAAGTAAAGATTTATGAACGCCGCAACGCCCATATCAGCCGCCGTAGCCCAAGCCGCACCCATAATTCCCAACGCGGGCATTGCCGTCAACGTCCAGTTCAAAACGACTTTCGCAATCGCCGCCAAAACCATGTTAATCATCGGGATTGTCGTATGCCCCAAGCCTTGCAAAACGCCCGTCGAAACTTGATGCAAGCCGAGCAAAATTATCGACACCGCAGAAATCATGACGGCATCTCCCGCGCCCGGCGCGTTGTAAATTAAACTCGCTATCGGCGTTGCCAAAAAGAAAACTATCACGAACGCCGGGAAACATACGAAATTTGAAATTCTGACTGCCGCCGCCGTCTGCCTAAAAATTCTCGCCGTATCTTTTAAAGCACGCGCTTCCGAAATTGCCGGCACGATTGACACCGCCAATGACGCCGTTAAAATCGTCGCCAAGTTCACCAGAGGAACTGCCATGCCCGTCAAATATCCGAAAAGTTCCGTCGCTTGCCGAACCGAATAGCCCGCCACTTCCAATCGCTGCGGAACTATCATCAAATCCAAATTAGACACGACCGGCAACATAATCGACGCAGCACTGACCGGCAACGCCAATTTGAAAATTCTTTTGATGATTGAGGACGTGGATTCGTTTTCGGTTTCGGGAACAGGTTTTAAATTCGCGCCGTAAGTTTTTTCTATGTCGCGATTTAATTTTATGTGGAAGTAGACCAAGACAATTAAGCCCGTGACTGCGCCCGCCAATGCTCCCAAACTCGCGCCCGCCGCCGCATAATCCAAACCCATCGGCAAAAATAAATCCGCCAACAAAATCATGACTATCACGCGGAATATTTGCTCGACGATTTGACTGACTGCCGTCGGCGTCATGCGCTGCCAACCTTGCAAGTAACCTCTCGACGACGCCAAAAACGTCACGAAAAAAATTGTCGGCGATAACGCTACTATCGACATGTAAGCGCGCGGGTCGCGTATGAATTGCCAATCAATCAGCCACTGCGCGGAAAAATACGTAAGCACCGAGAAAAATATTCCCGTGAACAGCATGAGCAACATTGATATTCGGAAGACGCGCCGCGCTCCGAAAATATCTTTAAGGGCGACGCGTTCCGCCGTGATGATTGAAATTGCTACGGGAACGCCCGCTTGCGAGACCGTCAACGCGAAGAAGTATATCGGGAACGCCATTTGATAAAGCCCGATACCTTCGCCGCCGAGTATTCTTGAGACGAATATCCAATTCAACGAGCCGATTACTTTGACAACGAAACTCGCCACCGTCAAGATTATCGTGCCCTTTAAAAATTTTTCGCCTGATTTTGTTTCTGTCATTAATTAATTCCTGCTTCCTGTTCTGGTTGCTAATTGCCTTTTTCGCCGCCGTATGGCATAATCCTTTTATCAATTAGGAATTAGGAATTAGGAATGAGGAATGAGGAATGAATTTTATCTCCTGATTTTTTACGGGGTGTGATAATCAATGAAATATTTTTTGGCGAATGGTCAACTTAATTTTACCATTCGCCGATTTATTGTGGTGAAAAAAAGATACGTTTGTTGGTCGTGCTCTGAGAGTGTTATAATTTTAATCAATTGAAAGTGGAAATGCGTAATATCGTATGTCGATTAAGTGCCCTCCACTTACATTCGTTTCCCTAATATGCAGAGGAAGTCGCGCTCTTCACTTCCTTTCTCTGATAAATTTTGATACAATGCTCCGCGAAGGGAAGTGAATTTTATATATCTGACAGTTAAAGATCAAATCGCAGGAATGTCTGCCGGCACGCGCCAGAATTTTTTAATTGTCGAAAGCCTCGGTCGGGAAGTTTATGGAACACTCACGAGCGACAAAAAGGAATCTGCGCGGCTTGCAAGAAATATTTTGAGATTTAATAAATGGAAGTTGACCACATTACACCTCGTGGAGCGAGATCGGAAACTTGTCAAATGCTGTGCAAAGTCGTGTAATCGACGCAAAGGCAAGCGATGAGTGATTGGTTATCGGTGGTTAGGGGATAGGAGATGAACAGGCGAATCGTAGCGGGCTTACTCGGCTACTTAACATTATCGTGCGGCGCGGCGATGCTTCCGCCGTTTATCTTGGCAGCGACGACGGAAGAATTTAACGGAGCGGCGGCTTTTTTGCTGTCGATTTTTTTATGCTTGGCGGCGACGTTTGAATTGGAACGTTTCGGCGGATTGCAGGACAAAGATAATCTCGGAGCGCGCGAAGGACTTGCGATAACGTGTTTGGGCTGGCTGTTGATTTCGATTTTGGGACTCGTACCGTATTTCGCGGGCGGCTACTTAAGTTTATTGGACAGTATGGTTGAATCGTTTTCGGGCTTTTCGGGCACGGGCGCGACGGTCATTGAAGACGTAGAAATTTTGCCGCGCAGTATTCTTTTATGGCGCAGCATGTCGAATTGGTTCGGCGGCTTGGGAATCGTCGTGATTTTCATGGCGATAATGCCGCAATTCGGACGCGGAGCAATGTTTATTTTAAAAGCGGAATCAACCGGTCCGACTAAAGACAGACAAATGCCGCGAATTCGAGATAACGCAAAGGCATTGTTTTTGGTTTATGTTTTTCTGACGGTACTTTGCGCGGGCGGTTATTTTTTATGCGGCTTGGAACCTTTCGCGGCGATTAATCACGCAATGACGACGATAGCGACGGGCGGCTACGGAATTTACAACGACACGGTCAACCAGTACGGAAATGTTTATCTGGAATATTGCATGGCGTTTTTTATGATTGTGTCGAGCGGAAGTTTTGCAATGTATGTCGTGGCGTGCAAGAGGGGTGTCGGCGTAATTTTCCGGAATACCGAGTTCCGAACGTATTTGATGATAATTTTTGTGGCGGCGATTGTAATTGCCTGCGATTTGGTTATCGAAATGGAATCTTCGCCAGTAAATGCGCTGAGAGCTTCAATATTTCACGTGGCGAGCTTGAGTTCGACGACGGGCTTTGTTGCGCACGATTTTGACATGTATCCGCCGCTGAGCAAAGCTTTTTTGATGATGACAATGTTTTTGGGCGGCTGCGCAGGTTCGACGGCGGGCGGCTTAAAGGTCGCGAGAATAATTTTGCTGTTTAAGTTTGTCGGCTTGATTGTGCGGCAAAAACTTCACCCGAATGTTGTCCATCAAGTAAAATTGAACGGGCGAACGATTGACGAAGATGTTGTTTACGGCGCGGCGAAATTTTTCTTTGCAGTCGTGATGTTGGATGTTTTGTTCGCGGCGATTATGATGTTTGACGGAATTGACTTTGTGAACGCAATCAGCGTGAGTGTCTCGACGATGGCGAGTGTCGGACCGGGCTTCGGTCTTGCCGGCGCGACGAGCACTTATTCTTTGCTTCCGAGCTTCAGCAAATTCTGCGCCTGCGGTTTTATGTTTTTGAGCCGTCTTGAAATTTTTACGGTACTTGCGATTTGCAGTCCGTCATTCTGGAATAAGTCGCGCAATTGGTAATTTGAAGGATAAAAAATTTTTTCGTCGAAGATAGCGGCGGAAGTAAAATTGAATATCGGGGAGCTTGAGAAAAGCAATTAAGAATGAGGAATTTGGAATTAGGAATGAAAATCCTAAAACCTAAACGCTTTTCAAACAGGCTGAGAGGAAGTTAGGCACTTCGACCCGCGAACCTGATTCGGATAATGCCGACGTAGGAAAAAACGTTGAAACGCACACGGGAAGGCTTCCGAATTGGGAAACCTTCCTTTTTGTTGTTAAGGAGTTGACGATAATGGACAAGACGAAGAAATTGACATTGGCGGCAGTGCTGACGGCGGTGGCGGTCGTCGGGAGTGTTTTATCTTTTCCGATTCTCGGCAGTCGTTGTGCGCCCGTTCAACACATGGTCAATGTCTTCTGCGCGGTCTTGCTTGGTTGGCGGTATGGAGTCGGCGCGGCGTTCACTGCCAGCCTGCTCAGAAATCTTTTCGGCTTGGGAAGTTTGCTGGCATTCCCCGGCAGTATGTTCGGCGCATTTTTAAGCGGTGTGGTTTATGCGCGGACGAAAAAAATTTTGCCGACGGTTTTGGCGGAAGCGTTCGGCACGGGAATAATCGGCGGACTTTCGGCTTATCCTATAGCAATTTTGTTCATGGGCAAAGAGGCGGGCGACATTGCCTTTTATGTTTACGTCGTACCGTTTTTAATCTCAACGACTGTCGGCGCGATTTTGGCAGGACTTGTCGTAAATCGTTTTAAAAAATTTTTGGGAGCGTGAAAATTTATGTCAACACAAATGCAAGCGGCTCGCGAGGGCAAAATAACCGACGCGATGAAATTTGTCGCGGAGGCGGAAAATTTTTCTGCCGAAGAAATTCGCAGCGGCGTGGCGCAAGGTGTCATTGCAATCTGCGCGAACGTCAATCATCAAAATTTAAAACCTTGCGGAGTCGGAAACGGACTTCGCACCAAAGTAAACGCCAATATCGGCACGAGTTCAACTTTCCCCGACATTGAACCCGAACTTTTGAAATTGGACGAGGCAATCAAATGCGGCGCGGATTCCGTCATGGATTTGAGCACGGGCAATAACATCGACGTTTCACGCAAAAAAATTATCGAGCACTCAACAATAATGGTCGGCACCGTTCCGATTTACCAAGCGACGGTCGAGGCGATTAAAAATCACGGCGCGATTGTTTCCATGACCGAAGAAGATATTTTGCGGACGATTGAAACTCAAGCCAAAGACGGCGCGGACTTCATGACGTTGCACTGCGGCGTTACTCGTTCGGCGATTGAAAAACTTCGGACGCAAAAACGGGAGATGGATATAGTAAGTCGCGGCGGCAGTTTCATTGCAGGCTGGATACTCCACAACGAAAAAGAAAATCCGCTTTTTGAACGCTACGACGATATTTTGGACATCTGCGCCAAATACGACGTGACAATCAGTTTGGGCGACGGCATGAGACCCGGTTGCATTGCCGACGCCACTGACCGCGCGCAATTAACCGAGCTGATAACTTTGGGCGATTTGGTTGACCGTGCCCGGCGGCGCGGCGTTCAAATCATGGTTGAAGGTCCCGGACACGTTCCCTACGACCAAATTGAAGCCAACATGAAACTTGAGAAACGCCTTTGCCGAAATGCTCCGTTCTATGTTCTCGGACCTTTGGTTACTGACATTGCGCCCGGCTACGACCACATAACTGCGGCGATTGGCGGAACATTGGCAGCGATAAGCGGCGCGGATTTTTTGTGCTACGTCACGCCCGCCGAACATCTTTGCTTGCCGACGATTGAAGACGTTCACGACGGCGTTATCGTTTCGAGAATTGCCGCACATGCCGCCGATTTGGTTAAAGGCGTCAAAGGTGCTCGCGATTGGGATTTGAAAATGGCACGCGCCAGAAAAGTTTTGGATTGGAACGAGCAAATGAATCTTGCGATTGACCCCGCTCTTGCCAAGAAAAAACGCGGCGCACGAAATAAAGTCGGAGAAACGGCTTGCTCTATGTGCGGCGAATATTGCGCAGTTAAAATCGTCGGGAAATATTTTGATTCGCCCGTCTTCCCCTGCTCCGATTAGGATTTCTTGAGAATTCTCTTTCGCGGAATATTTGCTAAAAGCTGAGACAACAAAAAAAGCCCGCCTCCAGATTGTTTTTGTTCACGGGCATAAGCAGTTTTTACTCAACAACATATATTTAATTTCCGTCAGCCTCAGGGATAACGACTTCGGGCGCGTCGAAAGTTTTATCCAGCTCAAGAATTTCATTTTCGACGACGTTATATTTAACGTGTTGATATTCGTTGCCGTCAAGTTTCACTCCGTCGGCAAACTTCAACTTTTTTTCCGCCTTGACGGTAATTTTTCCGTAGAAGTCGACGATTTTATTTTGCCAATTAAAAACCGCCGTATCCGAAGTTATCGAGACAATTTTTTTGTTGACGAATTTAACTTTGCCCGTAACTTCAGCAGTTCGCGTCTGCCACTGCATATAGGCGCGGTCGCAGCTGAAAGTTATATCTTCTTGCGTGAGTTTGACATTGCCTTCTGCCCAACATTTTTGCTTGGCGACGCTGACAAGAGCCTCGTCCGCCGTGACGACCGCCTTAAAGCCGTGATTGTTCGCCGCGACGTGAACATTGCCTTTCAGAACGTAGACGCCCTTGAAAATGTCGAAGTAAGTTTCGCCCGCCGAAATTTCAGGCATCTCGGCAAAAGTTTTCCCCTGCGCAATAAAAATCATCAGAAATGCCAATCCAAAAATTTTTAAAGTCTTCATGAAATTTCCCTCCTCATTAACCGGATAAAGATTAAAGTTGCGTCGACGACCGCCGCGATTAAAATTATCAGAACGATTGTTAGAAATTAGGAATTAAATTTCGTAATCATTCTTCATTCCTAATTGTTTTCCAGGTCGGGGCGTAGATTTTTCGCGCCACCAAGATAGACGTGATAAATTTTATTTTGTTCTTTGTCCGTGTCTGCTAAAATTAAAACTCTAATACAAAGCGGCAAAGAGTTTTCAATCGCCGGTTCTCGTGTGTCGAACAGCGGCACCAATCGCAAGGCGGGCAACTGTCTGACGGCAGAACTTGGAAAAGCAGCAGTCAAGTCTTCCGTCGTTGAAAAAATTATCGCGCCCAAATTTTCTGCTCGCAATTCGTTTAGCTGTAAAATTTCTGTGACGAGAAGCTGAGCCGCCTGCCAAATTTTTTCCTTAGAATTTTCGTCGACGGTTATCGCTCCCCGAATTCCACGCATTGTCGTTATTGCCGCTCCCTTCTCCGGCATTTCGGCAAAAGTTTTTCCTTGCGCAATAAAAATCATCAGAAATGCAAGCCCGAAAATTTTTAAAGCCTTCATAAATATTCCCTCCCAAAAATGTGAAACTGGCAATGCGCAGCGTTGCGTACGGACGCGGCGATAATGTTAAAATTATTTCAACGTTGCGGCGCGTCCATTGGGTCAAGCGTCACGCTTGTACCTCATCAGTTGGATAAAGATTAAAGTTGCGTCGACGACCGCCGCGATTAAAATTATCAGAACGATTGAATCCATTTCGACGCGTCCCGCCGAATTCAAAACCGGCGACGGGTGCAAAGAAAAATACATGCGCGGAATTATAAAGACCAAAAATGGAACCGTCAAGACGCTAAGGAGCGAGTAGACTGCCGAAACTTTTGCACGAGTTTTTTCATCGGAGACCGCCGCC
>JAFSOQ010000043.1 GCA_017446845.1 Selenomonadaceae bacterium
GCCGCCTATGGAAGATTGCTACATGGCTAAGGCGACTGAAAGAATTTTCCTACCGCTCCTGCAACAACTTCTGCCCGAAATCATTGATATTAACATGCCGCTCGAAGGTGTCTTCCACGATTGCGTTATCGTTTCCATAAAAAAACAATTCCCAATGCACGCCAGAAAAGTTATGCACGCGCTTTGGGGTCTCGGACAAATGATGAACGTCAAAATGATTATCGTCGTCGATTCGCATGTCAACGTTCAAGATTTGAGCGAAGTTGCTTGGAGAGTTTTCAACAACATTGACGCCGAACACGATTTGGAAATTGTTCACGGTCCGCTTGACGTTTTGGATCACTCGTCGCCTTATGCAAAATGGGGCGCGAAACTCGGCATTGACGCAACAAAAACTTGGGCTGAAGAAGGTCACGCACGCGAATGGCCTGACGAAATTGAAATGTCGCCCGAAATTAAATCTCGCGTAGATAATATTTGGAGTTCTTTGGGGTTGGATTGACATGAAAAATTTTTTTGAACGCCTCTCATGGCAAATGATTTTCGTCGCGTATTTGGCGATATTTTTTTTACGCAACTTATTAACACCGAATGTCGCCGACGATCTTTCTTACAAATTTATTTGGGACGGCGCGGGCAAAGGAAATTTAATCAACGGCATTGACCCGAATCGCCTGCAACCCGTTGAAAGTTTTGCGGATATTTTAAATTCGCAATGGCAACATTATTTTTCCTGGGGCGGGCGGACGGTCGCTCATACACTCGTTCAATTTTTCGTTTGGCAAGATAAAATTTTCTTCGACGTCGCAAATGTTTTTGTATTCGCGGCGTTGGTGTTGTTGCTGTTCAAAGTCGGAACGGGTTTGCCGTTGCGCGAAATGAATAAAAGTTACCTGCTGCTGATTTTGGCGGGAATTTATTTTTGCGCGCCGTCGCTGACGATAACGACGATTTGGCTGACGGGAACTTGCAATTATCTTTGGATGTGCACGCTCGAAATTTTATTCCTGTTGCCGTTCGCGCTCGCGTATCGTAATCCGAAAAAATCATTCCTAATTCCTACTTCCTCATTCCTAATTGCTTTTCTCGCGGGTTGGTCGAGTGAGCCGGGCGCGGCAGTCACGATTTTTGTAACGTTTATTTTCCTGATACACTTCCGACAAGAAAAAAATCTTCAGCCGTGGATGAAAATCGGATTTATATTTTTACTCGTCGGTTTCGCGATCTTGATGCTTGCGCCGGGAAATTTGCACCGAGCGGAATTGATAAGCGATCATCTGCCGCCGTTCGGATTGCAAATGCTCCGTGCGAATTTTGTCGGAGGATTTTTGCCTGTCCTTCTGCGCGAGGCAATTTTATTCGTGCCGATAATTTTTTACTTCGTCAAGGCAAAAACTTCGCCCGAAGTCACGAAATTTATTTTGACGTTCGCGGCGGCTTCGATTTTGAGTTTGTTGGTTATGATGTTCGCGCCGATGTTCCCCGAACGCGCAGGCTTTCCGTCGACGATATTTTTATTGGTCGCGTCACTCGCCGCGCTGAAAGAAATTTTGCCGACCGTCGAAAAATTTTTCAGCCGCCAAATAAAAATAGTTACTATTTTTGCAATCGTTTGGTCGATGAGTTTAATCGGCTGTCTTTACGTCGAATACAGTTTCCATAATCAAATTGCCGAGCGCATAAAAATTGTCGCCGCTCACAAGAACGACGACTTGATTGTTGTCCCGCCGATTAAATTGCCTGATTGGTCTGAAACTTTATTAGGTTCGCGCACTTGGGACAGATTGACACTTTTGTTGGGCGGCGATTTGAAAAATTACGATTCCAACAATCGCAACATACTTTTCTGCCGCTGCTACGGTTTGAAAAAAATCGTGACGGAAAAAATGCTTTATCTGCCGTCGCGATAACCGCCTTGACCGCAGCCGTAACGTCCGCAATATTCGCCGTCGTAATTATTGTCGTCGCAATTTTGATAGCAATAACCTCTGCAGCAAATATTTTCCTGTTCGACTTGACTTGCCTCGGTGAACGCGCTGAATCCCATGAGCATGACCGCAGTCAACGCTCCGACGAAAAATTTTTTAAACATACCAAACAACCTCCAAAAAAAACTTCAATGCATGTCGAGGTCGATAATTCCCGCCGCATATGGCGCAACCTCGTAATGCTGGAAAATCAAATGCACGTGGAGATTTTCATCCCAATAAAAATTTTCGGGCAATTTTTTAAGCGGCAAGGCATCGTCGAAAAGATGAATTCCTTCGCGCTCACAATGTTCACGAAGTTTTTTCGAGACGTTCTCCAAAGAAAAATTCGGATTACCGCTGCCGACGTCCGTCAAATAGCTTATGTCCATTAACTCGCCGTTATTGACGTTAAAGTTCAGCGCGTGCTTGTAAGTTGCAGGGTGTGCGCCGCCTTTGTAATAATTGCTCTCGGTCAAGATGATACTCAAAATTACGGTGTTGCCCGCCTCGTTACTGCCGACCTCATAATTTGTGCGAACGTCGGCGACGGTGTAACCGTTGGTCTGAGCGTTGCGATAAACACCCGTCAAAAATCTGTCTACTTCCGCGATAATTGCCGTGTTAATTTTTTTATCAATCGCCGCGTCGCCGGTGTGCACCACGGGATAAATAATTTTCTCGTTGCCGTTGAAACAAGTCTTCTCAATCGTCGCCGCGCCGCAAAAATTTTGAACGCTCACAATCAGCGCGATTAACATTGCCATAAAAATTTTCCGCATAAAAAATCACCTCCGCACAAATTATATCACGCAGAAAAATTTTGTCGACGTGCGGGATTTTTTTTGCTATCATGGATAAAAAATTCTGAGGCGGAAAAATGATTCAACTTGAGAACGTTACAAAATACTACGGCGAGCGGCTGATTTTCCGCGACGTGACTTTTAAAATTATCGACGGAGAAAAATTCGGAATCGTCGGCAAAAACGGCGCGGGCAAGTCGACGCTGATTAAAATCATGACGGGCTTGGAAAATTTCGACGCGGGCACAATCGGCGGACTTCGTGCGGAAGATGTCGGCTTTGTAGAACAAACACCGAAATTTTTTGCCGCGACGCTCCTCGACGAGATGTTGACGGTTAAAGGCGTCGAAAAATTTCAAGCTCGGAAAATTTTATACGGGCTTGGCTTTACGGAATCGGAGCTTGAAAAAAATCCGAACAACTTCAGCGGCGGCGAGATTGCCAAAATTTCTCTGGCAAAAGCTTTACTCAACGAGCCGCGCATTTTGATTCTCGACGAGCCGACCAATCACTTGGATATTTATTCGATTGAGTTTTTGGAAGAATTTGTTAAGAATTATCGCGGCACGGTCATTGTCGTCACGCACGACCGACATTTTCTGCAAAATTGCGTTGTAAAAATTTTGGACATGGAAAACGGACGCGCGACGCTTTACCCCGGCAATTACGAAAAATTTATTCGGCTCAAGCAGGAACGTCGTGAGGCTGAACTTAAAGCCTACGAGAAACAGCAGGAAGAAATTGCCAAGCTGGAAGATTTCGTGCGGCGCAATAAAGTTCGTGCGTCGACGGCAAAACGCGCCCGCAGTCGTCAAATTGCACTCGACCGCATGGAACGTTTGGAAAAACCTCCGTCAATCGAAACTGCCAACATAAAATTGGGCGACGCCGCCGAATCTGCCAATCGCGTTTTGATTCTGGAGAAAATTTTTTTCAAGAACATAATCAAAGATTTCAGCGCGGAAATTTTCAAAGGAGAGAAAATCGGCTTAATCGGTCGCAACGGCGTCGGAAAATCTACGCTGCTGAAAATTATCGTCGGCGAACTCAAAGCTGACAGCGGCGAAATAAAAATCGGCAACCGCGTAAAAATCGGTTATCTGTCGCAAGGTCATGAGGAGCTGAACGAAAATCGGACGCCGCTTGAGGAATTAAATTACGAATTCGGATTGACGGAAGGTCAAGCGCGTTCGGAGTTGGCAAGATTAAATTTATTTGCGCAAGTCGTCGAAAAGCCAATCGTCGATTTATCCGGCGGCGAAAAAACTCGCGTGGCTCTGACGAAATTAATTTTGACGGGCGCGAATTTTTTAATCCTCGACGAGCCGACCAATCATCTGGATTTGCCTGCGCGGGAGGCAATCGAACTCGCACTGCAAGAATTCGACGGGACAATTTTAATCGTCACGCACGACCGATATTTACTTGACAAAGTGGCAACGCGAACAATAGAATTAGGAATGAGGAATGAGGAATTAGGAATTAGGGACAAGGCGTCGACGAAACCAAAACCCAAAGTCCAAAACTCGAAACCTAACGAACAGGCATTGAATAAAATCGAAGCGCAGATAAAAATGGCGGAGATGGAATTAAAAATGATTGAGCACGAGATAAACGCCGCGACCAATCCCGAAAAGTTGACGGAATTGGCGGCGGCGCATGAGGCAAAAATCGCGGAGATTGACGAATTTTATTTGCGCTGGGAGGAGTTGCAATGTTGAGAATTGTGCCGATTGCTCTTGCCATTATCCTTTGCTTTTCCAATCTCGGCTTTATAAATCTCGGCGGAAATAAAAATAAAAACGTCGACGCTCACGCCCCGCGCAATCATCTGACGCAAGATAAAAATGTTCAAGCCGCCGTCATCGGCGAAGTTTACGAATTCGAGAACGCGACCGACGAACCCGACGAAATTTCCGAAGAAATTATTCCGCGCAATGAAAATATTTTGCGGCTTTTCTGGGACATCGTTCCAAATGCCGTCAAGTACGAAATTTTTATCGGCGGCAACACGCTTTACGCTTACACAAACGGAATTGAAATCCCCGTAGAAAATGTCAACGCAAAATTTCAAGTCAATGCCGTTTCGTTGGAGGGCACGACGCTTGAAAATAAATTGCCGATTGCCGCAATCGATACCAATCCGACTGCCCCGCGCACGACGACCGAATTTGATAAAATGAATTATCCGCCGATTTATCCCGTGTACTCGTGGATTCCGACGAGCGGCGCGAATCATTATGAAATTGAACTTATAAAGGACGGCAAAATTATTCGCCGATATTTTACGACTTCGCAGGTGCAAGACGATAATTTTGATTTTTACGACAAGCAACCCGTGCTTGACGAGGGAGAATATTTTTGGCGAGTGCGCGGGCTTAATCGTGACAATCAGCCGCTGACTCGTTGGTCTGAAAAAAATTCTTCCAACAGTTTCGAGGTCAAGCACCAAATCAGATTTTGCGCACTCGGCGACAGCATAACCCATGGCGGCGGCTCCATTTCTGTTCCGCCCTCAACAGTCATGTATAACTGGGAAACTTATTGCGCGATTCCCGTCAAAAATCTCGGCAGGAGCGGCGACACTACCGCCGAACTTTTGGCGCGTTTCGATAACGACGTTTTGCCCTTCCGCCCCGAAGTTTTGTTCATTATGGGCGGCGTCAACGATTATCGCGCAAATATTTTGGGTTGGGAGTCTGTGGAAAATTTAAAAGAGATTCGCGACAAATGCGAGCGAGCCGGAATTAAACCGGTATTTTTGACGCCGACGCCTTTAAATCCCGCGCAGATTCAAAAATTGAATTTTATCGACTTGCCGCCCGAAGATTGGCAGGAGCACCAAAAATTTATTTGCGAGTGGATTCGCGACCAAGAAAATTTTATCGACGTGAACGAAAAACTGACTGACGACGCGGGCAATTTGATTGACGCGTTGAGCGTTGACGGCTTGCACCCCGACGCCGAAGGTAAAAAAATTATCGGCGAGGCTGTTGCCGCGTGGTTGGACAAATATCTGAACTTAAAATAAAAAATCCCGCCGAGTTCTTCGACGGGATAAAATTTTTTTATTCGACGCGCAAAAGGAGGCTCTAAAAAAAAATGAGCAAAAATTTTTTCGGCGACTCTGTGACTTTGAACAGCGGTTACACTATGCCTTATCTCGGATTCGGGACGTGGACGCTTGACGACGACGCGGCGGAAGATTGCGTTTATTTTGCGTTGAAGGTCGGCTACCGATTGATTGACACGGCGAGATATTACCGCAACGAAGTCGGGGTCGGCAGAGGAATTCGGTGGGCGATTCAAGACGGGATTGCCACACGCGAAGAAATTTTCGTTACGTCGAAGATTATGCCGGGCAACTCTCCCGACGCGGCGATTAACGCTGCTATCCGTGATTTAAATTTGAATTACGTCGACTTAATGCTGATTCACTGGTCGGGCTACAACGACGCGGAAGTTTATCGGGCATTGGAGCGCGGAGTTAAATCGGGCAAAATTCGTTCAATCGGCATTTCAAATTACTCAACGCCGCGAGCTTTCGACAAAATTAAAAATATCGCGACGATTGTCCCCGCCGTCATTCAAAACGAAAATCATCCCTACTATCAGAATGAAAATCTTCAAGCCTACGTAAAAAATTTCGGCACGATTATCGAGGCGTGGTATCCCTTCGGCGGGCGCGGCAATACTCAAAAAATTTTTTCCGACGCGACGATTAAAATGCTCGCAAAAAAATATTCCAAGTCACCCGCGCAGATTATTTTGCGTTGGCAAATTCAAGCGGGCTACGTTGCAATTCCGGGTTCGTCGAATAAAAATCACATCGCTGAAAATTTTAATATCTTCGATTTCAGTTTGGCTGCCGAGGATATGAATTTGATTCGCGTCCTGAATAAAAATCGCAGCTTTGAAAATTGGTGATTATTTTTCTGAGAAAGTGTGTTCACAGACGTTTAAATACAATATGAATTCGCGCAGTAGAATGCAGATTCGGTGCCTGTCATTTTTGTCGACGTTCCGCTGATTTTAATTCAGTTTTCAGCGGCACGAGTCCACTTCAAAAAAGTTTGATGAGTGACACCGAGAATTTTTCCGGCTTTGCGAGCAGAGATATTTCCTAACTTCCATTCGGCAAAAACCTCATCAAAATTTTTTGGTCGCGGCAAAGGTTCACGCCCGAATTTGACTCCGCGAGCTTTGGCGGCAGCAATTCCTTCGGCTTGTCGTTGTCGGATAAAATCCCGTTCAATCTGCGCGAACGCGGACATGATTTGTAAAGCCAAATCGGAAATGAGCGTGCCGAGAAAATCTTTTTTGTTGCGCGTGTCGAGGAGCGGCATATCAAGAACGACGACGGCGACGCGTTTTTTCTTGGTGAGGATTTGCCATTGCTCCAAAATTTCCGTGTAATTTCTGCCGAGGCGGTCAATGCTCTTGACGACGAAAACATCTTCCGCCTTGAGTTTTCTGAGAAGTTTTCGATATTGCGGGCGATTGAAATCCTTGCCGCTCAAACGGTCGACGAAAATATTTTCAGGCTCAACGCCGAATTTTTTCAACGCATCCACTTGCCAAGATTCGTTTTGGTCTTTGCAAGAGACGCGAGCGTAGCCGTAAATGCTCATAAAAATTTCCTCCTCGTTTGCAAAATTGCCTTGTCGATTGTAACATAAAAAATTTTTTTGCCGCCATTTATTTTTTGACAAGTCGGCAGAAATTTGTTAAAAAGGATTTTATTAAGGAGGGATTTTATTGAAGGCAATTTATTTGGACTGCGCGGCGGGCATAAGCGGCAACATGTTTTTGGGCGCGTGTCTTCAGCTGGGCGTGCCGGAAAAATTTTTGCGCGGCGAACTCGATAAACTCAACTTGCCGCGTGATTTTGAAATTGAAATTTCCAACGTCAGCAAAAACGGAATCGGCGCGGCTTATGTCGACGTAAAGCTCCCGAAGAATTTTGAATCGGAAATAATCGACCGCCCGAACATTCGACACTTGCATCGCCACGAGCATATCAGAAATCACAGTCACAGGACGTTCGGCGACATAAAAAAAATTATCGACGCTGCGGAGCTGAGCGAATCGGTTAAAACTCATGCGCTGGCAATTTTCGGCGTGATAGCAAAGGCGGAAGGAAAAGTTCACCAACGCCCCGCCGAGGAAGTCACTTTCCACGAAGTAGGCGCGATTGATTCTATCGTCGACATTGCAGGCTGCGCGATTTGTTTGGACTATTTGGACGTGGAAAAAATTTTTGTCTCGCGAATCAACACGGGCAGCGGTTTCGTCAAATGTGCTCATGGTTTGATGCAAATTCCTGCGCCCGCCACCGCCGAACTTCTGCAAGGATTTAAAACGTATCACTTCGGCGCGGAAAAAGAATTGACGACCCCGACGGGTGCGGCGATTGTCAATGCGCTCGCCGAATACAGCGCGGACTTGCCCGAAGATTTTTCCTCGGAAAAAATCGGCTACGGCGCGGGCAGTTGGGATTTGGATATTCCTAACGTCTTGAGGATTTATCTGGGCGAATTCGGCGGACAAGTCAAGCGGCATTTGGTTAAGCTTGAAGCGAATATCGACGACATGAATCCGCAAATTTACGACTGGCTTTACCAAAGACTTTTCAACGCGGGAGCTTTGGACGTATGGACGACGCCGATTTACATGAAAAAAAATCGTCCCGCGCAGATGCTGAGCGTTTTGGTCGACGCCGAACACAGAGAGGCTTGCATAAAAATTATTTTCGAGGAGACGACGACAATCGGTTTGCGCGTGATTGAAATTGCTCGGCGCGTGGAAGCTGTCAGAAAAATGGCAAAGGTCGAAACAAGCTTCGGCGAAGTTCAATGTAAAGTCAGCGCATATGACGGCAAAATTGTTTCGATAACGCCCGAATATGAAGATTGCCGCCGCCTTGCCGAAAAAAATTCGGTGCCGCTAAAAGCCGTTTGGCAAGAAGCTTTGACCAAACAGGAAGCACGACTCGGATAAATTTTTTTGTTAAGAAAATGTGCACGATACTAAAACAGGTCGGTGTGGAACCGGACTTGTGTTTAAACGTTGAATACTTTAAATGACCGTTTTGGCTTAGACCCGAATTTACCGGCGTGTCCGGAACATCTTGAGTTATTGAGGCAGTTGGCAGAAATGAGCAAATACATCGACCTCACACAAGGATTGGACGCGAGATTGTTCACAGAAAAAAATATTTTTCTGATAAACGAGTTAAAAGTTAAGGCGTTGCACTTTGCTTGATTCTTCTGAACACATCTTCTAAGAAACATTCTTCTTCAAAAAAAATTCGCGCAAAAGGCAAATACCTGCTATAATGTTTTAAATTCCAAACCAAATCGAGAGCGAGGAAGTAATTATGACCGGTTCATTGCCGATGGATGTGACGAAATATGCCGAATTGCCTTTGGGTATAATAATTTGCAAGCCCGTAATGAACACTGACGGAACAGAGCGCGATTATCGCATAGTCTTCGGTAATGAGCACTTTGCAAAAATGATGGGCGGCGCGTTCACGGGCGAGACAGTCAGCGAGATAATAGACGCAGAAAAATATTTAATGACGCGTTTGGAAGATGTCCCCGAACCTTATGTGGGATTCATTGTGATAAAAATTGCAGATATGAGCGAGCAAATTTCTCGGAAACAATTCCGTAAAATGATACGTCGCTTGGAAGGAGCAACATTACTCCTGCGCGAGAAGACTTACGGAAAATTTGAAGCGGTTTACGCGTCGAAGGGCTTTGCAAAACTTTTTGATTGCAATATCGAAGACGCGCTGAAATTGCTGAACACGCAGGGGATAATAGCTTTCACGCACCCCGACGACCGACTTGCCGTCAAACGTATGTTGAGGCGTCGAGTTTCCGAGGACAGCACGAAAGATTTGACGATAAGACATTTGACGGCACGCGGCGCAGTTATCTGGTGCAATGTCAACTACACGTTCATTGACGAATTCGACGAGCATTATGTTTACTGCACGTTCTTTGATGTGACTTCCGCGAAAGTTTACGCCCAACGACTTCAAAAGACTTACATGAGCATAGGCGACAATTTTTATCGGGCAAACGAGCGGACGCTTTCTATGTTCCGAGCAAATGTCACGCGCAACAAAGTCGAGGACGTTCAAGGCAAAGATTTATTCGGGACGGATTCGGTTATTCGTCCTTATTCCGAGCTGATACATTTACGCGCGGCGAATTATCCGATTGACGAGGAGCGCAAAGCTTTCCTTGATACTTTCGACGCGGAAAATATAAAATCACTCTTCCGACACGGCGAAACGGAATTATCAATGTATTTATTTTCTCGGCGGCGCGACGGACATTATTGCTACGTAAATTATCGGGCGGTCTTCACGCGGCACCCCATTTCCGACGAAATAATTATTTTTATATCGGAGCAGGAGGCGGGCAAGGAAAAAGTCGAAGGCGCATTGCTTGATAAAATTTTGGCGCGTCAATTCGATATGGTCGCCTACCTTGTGAATGACAAATACAGCGTGGTTGTCGGCGACGCATCTTTAATCAAGCAAGGTTCAATCTTCCCGATAACCCGCGAAGGTCGCTACGAGGAATATTTAAAAAATCAAGTCTTCCCCGTTTTGGAGGGCGAAGACTCAATCAAAAAAAATATAGAAGACGCGTTGAGCTTACAGACGATTAAAGACAAACTTAAAATTTCCGAGCCTTACGTCGTCAATATCGCCTGCAACATCGACGGGAAAATTTTTTACAAGCGGTTGGATTTTTATTCCATTGACCCCCGCGCAGATTTTTTTATCCTGCTTAAGAGTGACACGACCGAAATTCAGCGCAAGCAGATTGAACAGAATACACGCTTGAAAGAGGCGTTGACGGTCGCCAAGCAAGCCAACGTTGCAAAGACGGCTTTCCTGTCGCGCATGAGTCATGAGATTCGCACGCCCATGAATGCGATAATCGGTCTGGACAACATCGCGCTGCACGACAAAGATTTAACTCCGACGCTTAAAGGTTACCTTGAACAAATCGGTTCGAGTGCGCGTTATCTTCTGTCGATTATCAACGACATTTTGGACATGAGCCGAATCGAAAGCGGTCGCATGAGTTTCCGCAACGAAGAATTTTCTTTCACGTCGTTTATCTATCAGATTAACAGTTTGGTCGACGGACAATGCAACGACAAAAATTTAACCTATGAATGCGAACTCAAGGGCGAAATCGGAAAATATTATATCGGCGACGACACAAAGCTTGAGCAAGTGCTTTTGAATATTTTGGGCAATGCGGTCAAGTTCACGGACGCGGGCGGCAAGATCAAACTGATTATTGAATGTACCGCGCAATTCGACGGGCAATCAAATTTCAGATTCACGATACGCGATACGGGCATCGGCATGAGCAAAGATTATCTGCCGAGAATTTTTGAACCGTTCAGCCAAGAAGATGATACGACTACTTCGCGCTACGGCGGGTCGGGTCTCGGCATGGCGATTACAAAAAATATCGTGCAGATGATGAACGGCACGATTGAAGTAAGCTCGGAAAAAGGTGTCGGCACGGAATTTGTTGTAAATGTTCCGCTGAAGAATTCTGCTCGCAGTGAAGGCGAAGAATCGCGCGAAATGCGTCCGCAAGATTTTTCCGTCTTGATAATCGACGACGAATTACTTGCGCGGGAACATGCCAAATCGGTGCTCGAAGAGGTCGGAATAAAGTCGGACACCTGCGCGGGCGGCAAGGAAGCTTTGGAGATGATAAATCTGCGACACGCCCGCCGCGAAGACTATAATTTAATCATAGTGGATTGGCTGATGCCGGAAAAGGACGGCATAGAACTTACTCGCGAAATTCGGGAAATACTCGGCGAGGACACGACGGTTATAATTTTGACGGCTTACGACTGGTACGAGGTGGAAGAAGAGGCAATCAAAGCGGGCGTCGATTCATTCATGTCCAAGCCGTTGTCTTCGGCGAATGCGCTTTACGAATTCCAACAAGCATTCAATCGCAAACGTCAAACAGTTCCGGAAAAGAAAGTCGTCGAGCTTGAAGGAAGAAAAATTTTGGTCGTGGAAGATATGCCGGTCAACGCGGAAATAATGATGATGATTTTGGAAATGCGCGGCATGATTTCAGACCACGCGGAGAACGGAAAAATTGCCCTAGAAAAATTTGCAGCGTCGCCGCCGCGATTTTATGACGCGATATTGATGGATATAAGAATGCCGGTTATGGACGGCTTGGAGGCGACCGCCGCAATACGAGCACTCGACCACCCCGACGCAAAAACCGTGCCGATAATCGCAATGACCGCCAACGCCTTCGATGAAGACGTTCAACGCTCACTCAAAGCGGGCATGAACGCGCACTTGACCAAGCCCGCCGACCCCGAACAACTTTATACGGCTTTGCAAGAACTCATCAGGGATTAAAATGGAAGAACTAATCGGCAAGATTAATGCTCTTGAACTTTTCGACAGCGGACGGCTTGAAAATTTTCCTGCGGGAAAGTTCGTGACGCTTGCCGAGATTCACCGTGCGCTGTCAGCCGCGCCGTAAAGGTATAAGGCGCAATTTGTTCTTGTGTTAATTGAAAGGAAGTGAGCATGTGGAATACATAAAAGGCTATAAATTCCGCTTGTATCCGAACAAAAGGCAAGCAATCTTGCTGAATAAGACGTTTGGTTGTTGTCGATTTGTTTTTAATCACTTCCTTTCCATTCGACGTGACAGCTGGGAAAATGAGAAAAAATCCGTTTCCTACAACGAAACAAGCGCACTGATGACGCAATTAAAATCTGACGAAAATTACTTGTGGCTAAAAGAAGCAGACAGCGTAGCAACAATCCCTTCGAGATTTGGACGTTGCCTATCAAAATTTTTTCAAGCATGACAGAGGCTATCCAAAATTCAAGTCGCGGCGAAACCATCTTCAAAGTTACAGAACGCAGAATGACGGTAAAAAAATTCGTGTAGAAGGAAAAAGAATCAGATTGCCAAAAATCGGCTCAATAAGATTTGAACGGTCGAGAGAATTTAACGGACGGATTTTAAATGCAACGATAACGAAAACGGCGACAGAAAAATATTTCGTGTCGTTGTGCGTGGAAGAGGACATAGCAAACAATTTGCGACAAAATGACGGCGGGCAAATTGGTCTTGATGTCGGCTTAAAAGAATTTTGCACAGACAATTACGGAAATACGATTGCCAATCCGAAACCATTACACCGCTTAAACAAGAAATTGACCAAAGCGCAAAGAAAACTTTCACGACGTAAACTCGACAGTCATAATCGAAATCGACAGCGGATAATATTGGCACGTGTCTACGAAAAAATAACAAACACAAGAAAAGACTTTCTGCACAAATTGACAACTCAACTATGTCGTGAAAACCAAACGATAGCGGTTGAATCACTCAATGTGCAGGGAATGATGAGAAATCACAAATTGGCGCAAGCAATAGCAGATGTAAGTTGGGGCGAATTTTTTAGACAGTTGCAATACAAAGCTATTTTGTACGGTTGCGAAGTAATAAAAGTCCCGACGTTTTACCCGTCAAGTCAAATGTGTTGCAACTGCGGATATAAAAATTCACAAACAAAAGATTTAAGCGTACGCCAATGGACTTGTCCAAAGTGTGGAACTGCTCACGACCGTGACCAAAACGCCGCTATAAATATTTTGCATAAAGCATTAGCTTTGAAGAATTCAGCTTGAAGAATAGAAAGTACCGTGGGACACACGGGAAGTTACGCCTTTGGAGACCATGTAAGACGCAACCTCGGCGCAACGGTCGTTGAATTAGGAATCCCTCCTGGGGAGTGTCAACGAACCGGTGACCTGCAAACTGTACCTAAAAAATTAATGGGATTGTGAGGAGGAGCTTTTGATGAAATATTATCCTTTGCGCCCGATTCAACGTTGGCTGGTTGATACGCACTTCAACAAAGCAAAATCGACGATGATGAATATCGGCGCGCTGCTCAAGATGTCACACGCGATTGACATGGAATATCTTGCCAAGGCGGTTAATCAGGTTTTGAACGCGCATGATATATTCCGTTGCCGCTTTGTCTTCCACCCCGAAACCAGCGACCTCTGTCAGACTTTCGACGGAGAAATCCCTGAAGTCAAGGTCAAAAAAATTTCCGACGAAGAATTTGATGAACGCATGGAAAAATTGCGCGAACCTTACAAAATGATAGACAGACCGCTTTGGCGAATATACGTGATAGAAACTCCGACCGCGAAATATCTTTACGTTGATTTTTATCATGCGGTAATGGACGGCGTGGCGGTTTTGTATCTCTTCTGGCGGGAAGTGGACGCGGCTTATCGCGGACGCAATAAAAGAAATCCTCCGCCGAGTTATGCCGAATACGTCGAGGAAGAATCTAAAATTTCTGCCGAAGAACTCGCCAAGGGTCACGCGTACTGGAAAAACATGTTGGCGGAATTCGACGCGGAAAAACATTTGCCGCCCGTCAAAGTCGCAGGCAGCGTCGCCAAATGGACTCCGGGCAATTTCAATTACAAATTCAAAAATATTTTTAATGAATTCTTCCGCCGCACTCACGTTATCGAAAATAATTTCTTCCTCGCCGCGACGATGTTGACCTTGGCGAAAATCACCGGGACAAAAAAATCTGTAATGAGCCGGATAAGCAACGGGCGCACGGATATGCGCGAACGTCGATTGATGGGATTGATGTTGGAGCAATTTCCTTGCGCGTGGGATTTCGGTGAAGATATTTCCATCGGAGAATTTTTGAACAGACTCGAAGGGCAAAACAATATCGGCTTGCGCTATCGCAAAAGTTTGGACGTCGTCTATGATGAACGGCTCGAAGATGATTGCGTCAGATTTGTTTTCCAGAAAAATTTGTATCAAGGTTTAATCTTCTGCGACAATCCCGTTGAAGTCGTCTACCTGCCGCCCAATGAAATTTCCGCCGTCGAAAATGCTCTGGACGTTGAAATAAATTTGGAAGACTCCGGCAGATATTCTTTCTACATGAAATACGACGCAAGCCGCTACTCCGAAACTGATATGAAAAATTTCGCCGAGACGCTCGATAAGATTATTCTCGCCATGCAGAATTTAAATGCTCGAACTTCCGAAATTTTGAAAGGCTGATTGCAAATGGCTAAAGACAAATTCAACGACAAAACTTTCAAAGATGAACTTCTGTCCGACGAACAACTTGACCAAATAACCGGCGGGCGACAAATTCCGAATATCCCGTTCAAAGACAAATCCGACATATTCTACAATCAATTCGGCAACTACTTTAATCGTCAAACGGATTTTACCAAAGATAAAAATCATTTCTGATAAGCGCATAAAAATTTTAATCGGCGTTTCTTGCTTGAAACGTCGATTTTTTGTATAATGCGGGAAATTTTTTTTGAAAGGTTGCTGGGAAATGAAAAGAGAATTGATACACTTGGAAAACGTTGCAAAATCTTTTGGAAATTTGCTCGTGCTCGACGAAATTGATTTGTCGATATACGAAAGCGAGTTTATCACGCTGCTCGGACCTTCGGGTTGTGGCAAGACGACAATGCTGCGAATAATCGGCGGCTTTGAAAATCCCGACACGGGACGCGTGATTTTCGACGGAAAAGATATAACAAACCTTCCGCCGAATCGAAGACCGATTAACACGGTTTTTCAAAAGTATTCTCTCTTTTCCCACATGAACGTTGAGGAAAATATTTCATTCGGTCCGAAAATCGCGGGCAAGTCTTCCGATTACATTCGCGACAAAGTTAAATACGCGCTTAAGCTCGTCAATCTGGAAGGCTACGAAAAACATGACGTGACAAAACTCAGCGGCGGGCAACAGCAGAGAATTGCAATCGCCCGCGCAGTCGTCAATGAACCGAAAGTTTTATTGCTCGACGAACCTTTGAGCGCGTTGGATTTAAAACTCCGTCGCAACATGCGCCGCGAACTCGTCCGAATTAACAAAGAGACCGGAATAACTTTTATTTTCGTGACGCACGATCAGGAAGAAGCACTTTCGATGAGTGACCGAGTTGTCGTCATGAACCAAGGATACATTCAGCAAGTCGGCACGCCCGAAAATGTTTACAACGAGCCGGAAAATGCATTCGTCGCGGATTTTATCGGCGACAGCAACATAATCGATGGCGTCATGGTTCGCGATAAAGTCGTTCGGATTTTCGGTCGCGAATATCCTTGCGTTGACGTCGGCTTTCCCGAAGAATCTCCCGTCGATGTTCAGATTCGCCCCGAAGATATTAAACTTGCCGCGCCGCGTGAAGGTGCTTTTAACGGCGTCGTAACTCGCGTGGTTTTCTGGGGCATGTCCTACGACATTGACGTTGAGGCGGACGGTTTTCAATGGCTGATTCAATCGACGACGGGACGCACTGTCGGTGAGGAAGTCAGTCTGCACGTCGCGCCCGAAAATATTCAAATAATGAGCAAGCCTCAATCCGAAGACGAGGAGGTCGCAAAGGACAGTTAGGAGTTAGGAGTTAGGATTTAGGATTTAGGATTTAGGATTTAGGAGTTAGGGTTTTTTCTAGTTCCTAGTTCCCAGTTCCCAGTTCCTAGGAGTTAGGATTTAGGAGTTTTTCTAGTTCCTAGTTCCCAGTTCCTAATTCCTGTTTAGGAGTTAGGATTTAGGAGTTAGGGTTTTTCCCTAATCACTAATCCCTAATCACTAACCACTAAAATTGGAGGGCTTGCAATCAATGTTTAATAAGGGCATAAGAAATATTTTGTTGACGCCATTTTTGATTTGGGCGGGGCTTTTTATTTTTATTCCGCTGATTTTTATTTTCTGGTACGGCGTGACGGATTACGACGGAAATTTTTCACTCGTCAACATGGGATTGATTTTTAAGCACGGCTACCTTGACGCGCTGGAACTTTCAATCGTGCTCGCGCTAATCAGCACGGTAATTTGCTTGCTGCTCGCCTACCCGCTGTGTTTAATCTTAACCGAACGTCAACGCGACAACACGACGATAATTTCTCTGCTGTTCATTTTGCCGCTGTGGATGAATTCGCTGTTGTCGACAATGGCTTGGCAGACGATACTTGAGGGCAACGGGATAATCAATCAAATTATGCGGCTGTTCGGCTTGCCCGACCTGCAACTGATAAACACGCCCGGCGCAATCGTCTTGGGCATGGTCTATAATTTTTTGCCGTATATGGTTTTGCCGCTGTACATTGCGCTGACGAAAATCGACAAGCGAATTTTGGAGGCGGCACGAGATTTGGGCGCGAACTCTTGGCAGACGTTCACGAAAATAATTTTGCCGCTGAGCATACCCGGAGCAATCAGCGGCATAACTATGGTTTTTATTCCCGCACTCACGACTTTTGTAATCAGCGCACTTTTGGGCGGCGGAAAACTTTTACTAATCGGCAACATAATCGAACAAGAATTTACTTTCCAATATGATTGGCATGTCGGCTGCGCGTTGTCGATAATCCTTATGATTTTTATAATCTTAAACATGTTGTTGACCATGGTCTTTGATAAAAGTCACGAGGAGGAGGACGCCGCATGAAATATATCAAGCAAATTTACCTTGCAACAATTTTTCTTTTCCTCTACGCGCCGATTGGAGTTTTAATCGCGCAATCGTTCAATGCCAGTCGTTATCGCGGACATTGGACGGGCGTGACGCTGAATTGGTACGAAAAACTTTTCAACGACACGAGAATTGCCGACGCCCTTTCCAACACTTTGTCAATCGGATTGTTATCGGCGGGAATCGCGACACTTTTGGGCTTGATAACCTGCGTGGCGATGAAAGAACTTTCGCGCAAGTGGCGGGCGACTTTCCTTAGCATAACGAACGTCCCGATTTTGAACGCGGATATTGTCACGGGAATATCATTGATGTTATTATTCATGGGCTTGGGACTCAAGCTCGGCTACGTGTCGATTTTATTGGCGCATATCGTCTTCAACGTGCCTTATGTGATTTTGTGCATAATGCCGCAGTTGATGGCGTTGGATAAAAGTTTTTACGAGGCGGCGTTGGATTTGGGTGCGTCGCCGTTCAAAGCGTTTACGAGCGTCGTGTTGCCCGAATTGCGTCCGAGTATCTTCGCGGGATTTTTATTGGCGTTCACGATGTCGGCTGACGATTTTATAATCACGCACTTTACTAAAGGCGCGGGCGTCGACACGTTGACGACGGAAATTTACGCCGAACTTAAAATCGGAATTCATCCGGAGATGTACGCGCTCTCGACGCTGGTATTTTTCTTTGTATTGATATTTGTTTTACTGTTTGCGATAAATCGTCGCAAGCTGAAAAGATATGAGGAGGCTATTTGATTATGAAGTTTAAAATTCTTGCGTTGATTCTTGTAAGCTGTCTTATGCTCGGCGTAACGGGCTGCGGCGGTGGCGGCGGCGACAAAAAAGAAAGTGTCGTCTACGTCTACAGCTGGGGTGATTATCTCAATCCCGAAGTGTTGAGGATTTTCGAGAAGGAAACGGGCATTCACGTTATCCTTGACGAATTCGACACAAACGAGAGCATGTATCCGCGCGTTGCGGAAGGCGCAGTTCATTACGATGTTCTTTGCCCGTCCGATTACATGATTCAAAAACTTATCAACAATGATTTGATTCAGCCGCTTGACTTTACCAAACTCCCCGACGCAAAAAAATATATCGGCGAAGAATTTTTCAAGCAAGCCGAATCCTTCGACCCCGGCAACAAATATTCCGTGCCTTACTGCTGGGGAACCGTCGGCATAATTTACGACAAGACCAAAGTCACTGACCCCGTCGACAGCTGGAATATTCTCTGGAATGAAAAATACGCCGGACAAATTTTGATGCAAGACTCGGCTCGCGATGCAATGATGATTCCGCTCAAACTCATGGGCAAAAGTTTAAACGAGACCGATAAAGAAGTTTTGGCTCAAGCCCAAGAAATGCTCAAGAAACAAAAACCGCTCGTTCAAGCTTACGTCGTCGACGAAGTAAAAGATAAACTCATCAATTCCGAAGCGGCAATGGGCGTAGTCTTTTCGGGCGAGGCTCCGATTATTTTAAAGGAAAATCCGAACATGGAATTTGTAATCCCCAAGGAAGGTACAAATTTTTGGATTGACGGCTGGGTTATCACCAAGGATTCCGAGAACGTCGACAACGCGCATAAATTTATCAACTTCATGTGCCGCCCCGACATTGCCGCCAAAAATTTCGACCACTTGGGCTATTCCACTCCCAACACCGGCGTTCAAGAACTTGTTGAGGACGAAGAGCTTAAAAATTCTCCGATAGCGTTCCCGTCGTCCGATGTTTACAAAGGGCAAGAAACTTATAAATATCTCGGCAACCAGATGGACGAATACTATAACAATTTGTGGATGCAAGTTAAGGTTGACTGAGCAAATACCGTTCGTAAAATTCTTTTGCCGTGACAATTTCAATCTCGTCGTAGTTCTTGACGGTCAATAAATCTTTGTCGCCGCTCACAATATAAATCGCCTTAGCATCAACTGCGCAGGCGATAAATTTATTGTCGTCGGGGTCACGGCAAATATTTACGGTGGTTACGGAATCAACCATTTTGACTTCACTTAAAAATTTGTCAAAGAGAATTTGATTAATACGCCATTTATTTTTTGACTTCATCTTAAGAGAAGTTTTTTCGTATTCTGCCAAAATTTCTGCGTTCATGTAAGCTGAAACGGTTTCATCAATAACGAGGTTGATAACCTTACGAGGCATTCCGCCGAAAAATGTAGCCGAAATTAAAACATTTGTATCGATGACAATTTTCATGCGCTTTGCCTCTGATTCTGAAGAGCTTTACGCCTTTCCTGTCGAACTTCGCGGATTGCGTCTTCGATGTCTTGTTCAGTCAAACCGACGGACTTCGCCCACGCTTGTGCTTCATCAAAAGCCGCTTTGATTTCTTGTTTCTCCTGCTCGGTGAGTTTTTTCGCAGGACGAATGATTTTAGCTTCTCTTTTTACCATTGTTAAAACCTCCAAAAAAATTTTTCGTCAAGATTATATCATGAGTTATGAAAATTACGAAGTTTGTATCAATGACGATTTTCATGCGCTTTGCCTCTGAGATTGCCGCTTTCTTTGTCTGACTGCTTTAATTGAATCGTCGACGTCTTGTTCAGTCAAGCCGACGGACTTTGCCCACGCCTGCATTTCGTCCAGCCAATTCATAAGCTCTTGCTGTTCTTGTTCGGTGAGTTTTTTCGCGGGGCGAATGATTCTTGCTTGTTGCTTTTCCATTGTTAAAACCTCCAAAAAAATTTTTCGCCAAAATTATATCATGAAAGGTACTGCTATGAAACTTCCCCGCGAATTTTATCTGCGCGACGGTTTGACGGTCGCCCGCGAACTAATCGGCAAAAAAATTGTAACAAACTTGCCCGAAGGTTTGACAAGTGGTATTATCGTCGAGACGGAAGCTTACATGGGCGCGATTGACGCGGCGGCTCACTCCTATCGAGGCAAGACCGAGCGCACGAAGATTTTTTACGGCGCGGGCGGTTTCGTCTATGTCTATCTGATTTACGGAATGTACATTTGCACGAACGTCGTCGCCAACGTCGAAAATGTCCCCGAAGGAGTTTTGATTCGAGCATTGCAACCCGCAGACGGCGTTGAGCTGATGAAACGTCGTCGAGGGAAAAATAATTTGCGCGAGCTTTGTTCGGGACCCGGCAAACTCTCTCAAGCTTTGGGCATAACGAAAAATTTTTACGGCGCGGATTTATGCGGCGAGGAAATTTTTATCGAACCGGCAGAAAATTTTAAAGTCACGGCGACGAAAAGAATCAACGTCGACTACGCGGGCGAGGCAGCCGATTATCCGTGGCGATTCGTCGCGGAAGGAAATAAATTTATTTTGACAACATGAGGAGGGAATTTTTATGGAAAATTTGGAAGAACGCGACACAACAGCCGAGATTCGTGCGGCAGTAGAAAATTTTTTTGAGCGCGACGAAGTTAAACACGAGCCTTTCAACGAACGCAACGTTGCGAGCGCGATTTATTCGGTCGACGCCAAATTCGGACATACCACGATATTTTTTTACGCGTACAAAGACAAACTCGTTATCCACATGATGATTCCTTTAAATGCCGATAACGAGCGCGCCAAAGTTGCGGAATTTCTTCACAGGGCGAATTACGGCTTGAATGTCGGCAACTTTGATTTCGATTTTAATGACGGAGAAATTTCTTACAGGATTGCGCTTTACTGCGGCAGAGATGAATTCATTCCCCCGACTTATGAACAGATTGATTTTGCGGTCGTTATCGGTCTGATGATGATTGAAAAATACGGCAACGCGCTTGTCAAAGTTATGTTCGGTTTGGTCGAACCGGAAGAAGCTGTTGCCGCCGCCGAAGAGAACGATTGACAAAAATTTTTCCGCGTGATAGAATTTCAAAACTTTAACTAAAGGGGATGTAATGGTTTCGACAGGGATGGACGGGGTTCAATAAGCGAGCATCGGCTCCGCAACCGATTCGACAAGCGGAAACTTAAACAATAACTGCGGATACTGAAGAGTACGCATTGGCGGCTTAATCGCCACGTCGCCTGACTGATTTCCTTCCCGTCAGGTCAGAGTCGACGTCAGAAACGGGGATACCGCGTTTGAGAGCACTGCAGAGCGCGGGAATTTTCAAAGTGCTTGGCTTTATCAAGTTTGTCGTCGAGTTTGGTAAAGCTGAAATTTTTCGGCGACTGCGCTCGGAGAAAGTTGAGCAACGACATTTTTGGACAGGAGTTCGATTCTCCTCATCTCCACCAAATAAAAAAATAACAGCCCGACGATTTTAAATCATCGGGCTTTCGCATTTCATATATCAATTTTTATAAACGTTCTTCCGCAAGGACACGGCTCGTTAAATTTTTTTATCAGCAGCCCCGTCCTGTATCGAATCAACGGCAAAGCCTGCGCGGTCAACGTGGTTATCACAAGTTCGCCGTCCAAAACCTCAATCAGAAAATTATCTTCCTGCAAGTGGTATCCGAATTCGCACGGACAAAATAATCCCGCGTGACCAATCTCCGACGGCGCGAACAGTTTAAAACTTTTGCGCCCCGAAATATTTTTTGAAATCTTTACTTCGGTCGAAGTCGCACTTATTTGAACGTCGGCAATAAAATCCGCGTTGCCGATTATGACGGTCGCGCCGATTGATTCAAGGGCGTAAAGCGCGTCGAGTAATCTGCTGTCGGATAAATCGCCCGCAAGTTCGACGGTCGAGCCGCGCAGAATATTCGCCGCCATAAAACTGCGAATCATCATTTCGACGTTGTTGCGAATGTCGCCCTTTGTGTAGAATTTTTTTATCCCGTCAAGCCGAGTGACTCGCACGACACTTGAAAGCGGCAACGTTAAAAAATCCAAGGCGTCGATGTTGTGAATTTCCTCGCGCGTCAAAAACGGCAACTTGCTGACGTCGGAAAGCTTTTGAATGTCTTCAGGCGCGACGTTTTGTCTTGAAAAAGATTTTTGATAAAAGTTGCTTTTCTCGTAAGACCACGCGGCAATTTTTTTCAAACGCTCAAGCTGAAGAATTTCCAATTCCTCGCGCCGAATTTTTTCCGATTCAAACATGATTTAATTCGGGAGCGGACGCTGATAGAAAAACGGCTTGTAAGTTACGTAGCCGATTTGCCGCGAATTCAAAATCGATTCGGTGCCGCCAACGAAGAGAATTCCGCCGGGCTTGAGTGCATTGAAGAAATTTTTATACAGCTCAGCTTTAGCCTCTTCCGTGAAATAAATGACGACGTTGCGACAGAGAATCAAGTCAAAATTCGTCTCAAAGCGATCTTTTAAAAGATTGTGGCGTTTGAAATCGACGGGCATTTTAATTTCGGGCTTGATTGCAAATTTCCCGTCGGGCGTCTTGGTGAAGTATTTAACTTTGCGGTCGCCGCGCATGGATTTAATTTCGTCGGCGGTGTAAATGCCCCGCTTTGCCTTGCCGATAATTTCAATGTCGAGGTCGGTGGCAAGAATTCTGTGGCGTTTGGTGGGCGTCAATTCCTTCATGATAATCGACAGGGTATAAGGCTCCGCGCCGATTGAACAGCCCGCGCTCCAAATGTTTAACGAATCACTGCGTTTCAAAAGATAAGGAATAATGTCGTTTTCTACTTGGTCAAACTTGTCGGGATTACGGAAAAACTCTGAGACGTTGATTGTAAGATACTCGATGAAGTCCGCGAACTTTTTTTTGTCCCTTGAGGCGTCAGCAAAAAAAGTCGTGTAAGATTTGAACGGCGTCTTCTGAATTAAATTGTTGATGCGCCGCCGCATTTGCTGTTCCTTATAAAGTTGCAAGTCTATGCCGGTCTTGCGGTTCAGCTGTTGCTTAAAAATTTCCCAATCCTTGTCGTCCATAATTTTTCCCCCTTGTCAAAAATTTTAATCGCATTGTAGCAGAGACAAAGAATAATTTCAACAGAAAAAGCCGCGCCAATCGACACGGCTTTGAAATTTCTTAATTGGTCGGGGCAACAGGATTTGAACCTGCGACCTTCTGCTCCCAAGGCAGACGCGCTCAACCAAGCTGCGCTATACCCCGTATAAAAAATTTTACAACGCTTGCGCCGCACTGTCAAGGAGTGATTTATCCATGACGGTCAAGACGACTTCCAAATCTTTTTGGCTTAGAAAATCTTTGACGGCTTGAATTGCAACTTTTAGCGCGTCGCGAGGAGGATAGCCGTAAATGCCGCTTGAGATGAGCGGAAAGGCGATACTTTGCAAATTATTTTCGTCGGCAAGTTTCAAGCTGTTTGTGTAGCAGGAACGCAAAAGATTTTCTTCGCCGAAATTTCCGCCTTGCCAAACAGGTCCCGCCGTGTGAATGATAAATTTCGCGGGAAGGTTAAAGCCCGGAGTTATGACCGCCTCGCCCGTTTGAATCGGCGAAAGTTTATTGCAAGCCACTTGAAGTTCACGATAGCCCGCCGCTCTGAAAATTGCTCCGCAGACGCCGCCGCCCGCCAAAAGATTTGTATTTGCCGCGTTGACTATAGCATCAACTTTTAACGTCGTAATATCCGCATTCAAAATTTTTAACGGCATAAAAATTTCTCCCTAAAAATTTAAAGTCACGCTATCACTTTTTCTATATCATCGTACTCGACAATTTCTGTTTCGGTATCACCGTCGGATTTGTCTATGTCGACTACATACGCGATTCCGACTTTCAACACGTCAGCAATATAGGCAGTTTCGCCGGTTTTCAGCAAGACCTTATCAAATTCGTTAATCTCCATAACGCCACCTCATTTCTTGCGCTTTTTGATGTAAATGCTCGTCAGGCGAATTTCTTTCGTTTCAGCGTCTATAATCCATCCTGTCATAACAGAAGCAGTTTTTCCATTCTCGCCTGTCAAATCCATCAATATTTGAAAGGGTTCGCCGTGAATTGTAGCCAATTTTCTTTCCGGTTCAAAGTCATTAATATGGCTCGTGACGTTCTCAATCAGCTTGTCAATGTTGCTCAAATTGTAGCCCAAAGCCTTTTCAAAGGCAAGAGCTTTATCGGGGGCTTTGTCGGGATTCAGTGCGTACTTTGTAAGCTTAGCCATTGGAATGCGAGCTTCGCCGAAACCGTTAATGTTTAGCTTTACATCCACCGGAGATTTTAAAAATTTAAACTCATGAAGACTTCGCCGGTGTCCAGGTCGAAAATTTGAATTTTATCATCGGTGATAAGCGCGACGCTCGTGCGCTTGTCGGGCTGATTGGTAAGATACGGCGAGACCGTTCCGGGATTGAGGAAAATTGTATTGCCGCGCTTTTCCAAAACGGGCTTGTGAATGTGTCCCGTGATAAAAATATCCGCGCGGAAATTTGCTGCCATTTTATCTTTGTCGACGTCGGTCGGCAAAAGGTGACCGTGATTTACAATAATCCTCTTGCCGTTCGCGAAAACGTGAGCATAAGGAATCAGCACGGGAACTTCGAGGACAAGCTGGTCAACTTCCGAATCACCGTTGCCGCGAGCAATCACGAACGGAATTTTCGACGCATTGATAAAATTCGCCAAAGCTTTGGGATTGTAATCGTCGCCCTTGTAATTCGGATTGTTTGGACCGTGATAGCAAACGTCGCCCGCGTGCAGAATCAAATCCGTGTCGGCGAAAAATTTTTCCACTGCGAGTTTAACTCGACCGTCGTAGCCGTGAGTGTCTGACATAACTCCGATACGCATGTTAAAGACCTCCTGTTTTTATAAATCGCTTGAAGTTTAACAATTTAATCGTGAATAGTCAATCGGCGTTCATTGCGACAAAAACTCCCGAAGTCGCGATTAACTTCAGGGGAAATTTTTTTATGCGATTAGGGACTGTTGAATAAATCGACAGCGAAATCAGATGCCGTCAAGGACTTCTATCAGTTAGTATTTAGGATTTAGGATTTAGGATTTAGGGTTTTGTATTCCCTAACTCCTAACTCCTAACTCCTAACTGAAAAACGCCCCTGCGAGGCGGGCTTTCTTTTTGCCACTTTTTCTTTGACCCGAACAAAGAAAAAGTATATGCTATACATAAAAATTATTTTTAAACTCAATCGAAGTAAACGGTTCTGCGTAGTCCACTCTTTGACAAAGAGGGGACGCCAACTATTTATTTTCAAGAGCCATGATTTTATTGACGCGCCGTTCATGACGGTCGCCGCCAAATTCCGTAGTCATCCAAGCGCGAACGATTTCGCCTGCGGGACCGAATCCGATAACGCGTCCGCCCATTGCCAAAACATTTGCGTTGTTGTGCTCGCGACTTTTCTTGGCGGAAAAAACATCGTGACAAAGTGCGCAACGAATTCCTTTGATTTTGTTCGCCGCGATTGAAATTCCGATTCCCGTGCCGCAGAGAACGATTCCGCGTTCCGATTCGCCGCTGACAATATCCGCGCAAACTTTTTCGGCAATGTCGGGATAGTCAACCGAATCCGTGGTGAACGTGCCGACGTCTTTAACCTCGACGCCTTCAAATTCCGCCAAAACGTTTTTGACTTCCTCTTTAAGTTCAACTGCGCCGTGGTCGCTGCCGATTGTAATTTTCATGTCAAACACTCCTTTCAAAATTTTTGAAGCAATTATATTTCGACGTAGGACGTTTGTCCATAGAAAATCTTGCACAAAAATTTTTTAAGGCTGAATATCCTCGAAGACCGCCGGCAATTTTTCTGCGAGGATTGCATAAATTTTCAGCGCGATTTCCCGCATTTGAGGATGCGCCGCCTTTGCCGTCCGCAACTTCAAAAAATGTCGCAGCTCGCGCAAATTCATCGTTACGAAAATTTCTGTCTTGAGTGAGTTCGGGAGGATTGAGCGCGCTTCTTCGGGCTTGGCTCCGTTTGCTCGCAACGTAAGATAATTTTTTTCCAGCTGAGCCATTGTTTCTTTCCACAGCCGAAAATTTTCATTCTCCTCCGACCAAAAACACGGCTTGATAAAAGTCAGCTCGCCGCCGAATTTTCCTGCGCTGTAATCGCAATAACGACTTGACTCCTGCGAATAACTTGCCAAGCGGTGGCGAACAAGTTCATGAGTAACGCCACGGTCGCAAATAATTTTAAAGGAAACGCTCGCGTGCTCGATAACCGATTCGTGCCCGCGCTTGATTATCCCGCGAATAAATTTTTCCGCGCTGCCGTCTTTGATGTTGCCTTCCGATTTGTAGCAGACGCGCCCCGCCCGCTCAATTTTTTTCATAATCGCCACCGCGTCGAAGTCGTCAACAAGCTCAACGCTCGGTTCGATAATTTTCATTTAAAAGCCTCCTCATTTCAGAAAAACTTTTTCATCTATCAAAATCAAATCATTATTCTTGACAATTTCTTCAAGCGGAGTTTTTCTGTCGATGATTTTTCGTTCACGCAGAAGTTTGCCGAAAACTTTTATCGGCATTCCGTCGACAAAAGGTATTGAAAAATCTTTCACGGCGTGCCGAATTGAAATCGTCCGAATCCTAAATACGTGCGCATTAAAATATTTGTCGACGTCGGTTTCCAAATCGTCCTGCGCCGCATCCAACTCCTCCTCGGCAATCAGATAAACTCGCTCGTCACGAACATCAAGCAAACTGTTCGCCGCAACTTTTATCGCCGATGAATTCTTGCCGATAATTTTTCTGTCGCGCAAAACTTTACCGAACAAAGTCAGCGGCATTCCGTCAACAAACGGAATTTCAAAAAGTTTGCCGTTGTAGTTGACGAAAATTTTTTTAGTGTCGTCGCCGCGATATTCAAAGTAAGAATCAATGTCGCCCGTCGATTCGGCATAAAGTTCGCTCAAGCGTTCCTCGTCGCACAAATAAATTTTCCCGTCGCGAATGTCCAGAAAATTTTTTTTGGCGATACTCGTGGCGGAAGTGCTTTTGCCGATGATATTTTTTTCGCGCAGGAGTTTGCCGAATAACTCAAGCGAAATTCCGTTTACGAAGGGCACCTCGGAAATTTTCTGCCCGTGCTTGATTAAAATCTTTTTTATTTCCGACGCGTGGAAATCTAAATATTCGTCGACATTTTTTATCGTGCCCTCGTAAGCCGTCGCCTGCTCATCCTCGTCGCGCAGATAAACTTTTCCGTCGTCGACTTTAAGCAGACTGTTCGCGGCAGCTTGGGCGGGCGAAGCACTTTTGCCGATAATTTTTTTCTCCTGCAAGAGCTTGCCGAAAATATCCAGCGGCATTCCGTTCACGAAGGAAATTTCCAAAAGTCGCCCGTTATGCTTGATAAAAATTTTTATGGTCTCTTCCGCGTGTTTCGAAAAATAATTTTCGATAAGCTCGGCGGTCGTTGGCGTTGAAAGTTCCGTTTCGCTTTGAAAGTAAATTCTGTTACGCGACAGTTTCAGGAAATTTTCGGTGATAAAATTTCGCACGGGAAATTTGCGTTCCAAAATATTCAACTCGCGCAAGATTCGCCCGAAAGTCGAAGTCTCCATTCCCTCCACGAACGGCACTTCAAAAATGGATTCGCCTTTCTTGACCAAAATAAATTTGATTCTGTCTTCGCGGTCGAAGAAAAATTTTTTTGTCTCGAAACTGAACTGCGGCAAAAATTTTTCCAGTTTCTGCGGAAAGTTTCCAAATTTCAGTCGGAAATCTCTAAGCTCGACGGCGGCGGGATTTATATCCAAAATTTTCATGTGCTCGATTAATTTTCTGTGCCCCGCGCCGTTCGATACGATTAAAATTTTTTTCTCGAAGTCGACGGCAAATTTTATCGCGGGCAGAAAATCTTTGTCGCTCGAAACAATTATTATCAGCTCCAAGTCCGGCTCGTCGATAATCGCCCGCACCATCTCGAAACAAAGCCACGTATCGGCAGAATTCTTCCCGTAGAAACAATTTTGTATTCGATAAAGTTTTTCGTCCAAGTTGCGATATTTGTAAGGAAGCGTGTCTTCTTTGGCAATGATGTCAACTTTGGTTATCGTGTGCTCCTTGCCGAAGTGTTCGACGACTTTGAACGTAACGGCGGGCGGAACATTTTCAGCGTCGATAAAAACATGTGCAATCAAATCGAAAATCCTTTTTTTGATTTTAATTTTATCACAGCGACGAAATTAACTCAACGCAGGATTTTTCCCCTTTCAAGCCGAATTAACCGCTATTGAATTAATGGAAAGAATGGAGTAGTGATGATGAGCGAGGCAATTTTAAACGGAGTACTCGAAGAGTTTGCAAAGTTGGCGGCTATTCCGCGTCCTTCCAAGCACGAAGAACAAGTCAGCAATTATTTAAAAAATTTTTTTGAGGAGCGCGGCTTTGAGGTCGTTCAGGACAAATTTAAAAATGTTATCGCCGAAGTGCCTGCAAGTTCGGGCAAAGAAAATTCCCCGCTGACAATTTTGCAAGCGCATATGGATATGGTTTGCGTGGCGGAGGAAGGTTACAATTTTAATCCGACAAAAGACCCGATAAAGTTGATTCGCGGCGAAAAATTTTTGGAAGCGGAAGGAACCAGTCTCGGTGCCGACAACGGTATCGGAGTCGCGGAGATTCTCTATCTGGTTAAAAATCTTCAGAGCTTTGAACACGGACGCTTGAGGATAATTTTGACAGTCGACGAAGAACAAGGCATGGGCGGCGCAGTCGGTCTCGATAAAAAATTTGTTGCCGGCGCCGATTATCTTATCAATCTTGACTCGGAAAAATTCGGCGAGGTCGTTGCCGGAAGTGCCGGTTGCGTTCAAATGACTTTTTGGCGGGAACTTCACTACGTGCGCCCCGATACCAAACTCGGCACGAACATGGAAATAAAAATCAGCGGACTGCGCGGCGGACATTCCGGCGGAGAAATTTCTTCCGGGCGCATCAATGCCATTAAACTTGCCGTTCAACTCATGCGGGCAATAACTCGGCATGGGAAAATTCGTCTGTCTTCGCTGAGCGGCGGGACAGTCTTTAACGCTATCCCCGACAGCGCGGAAA
Organism: Selenomonadaceae bacterium; assembly: GCA_017446845.1. Classification (GTDB taxonomy): domain Bacteria; phylum Bacillota; class Negativicutes; order Selenomonadales; family Selenomonadaceae; genus Quinella. The sequence goes on from JAFSOQ010000043.1 coordinate 29,243, forward strand.
TGATTATCGCCACGGATTTAAGCGCGAGTGCCATTCAAGAAATTTGCGCGGATGTGGTGCGGCGGGTTAAAAATGTTTTCGGCAAGACGGAACCGGACTTAAAAATCGATACCAAAGTTATAAAACGCCCCGATAAAGTTTTGCACGCCAAAGATTACGATTTCCTTACGAATATAATTTCGTTGATTCACAGCGGCATTTATCTCGTATCGCCCGAAAATCCCGCGCAAGTTTTGGCGTCGGCTAATTTGGGTTCGGTGCGCATGAACGATAACTTTGTCGAGCTGAAAGTTATGCCGCGCGGTAATGCCGATGATTTGGTTTTTGAATTCATTGAGGGATTCGAGCAGGCAGCGAAGTTGTGTTCCTTCGAGAGTAAATTTTCCACGCCGTCGCCCGCTTGGGTTTTCAATCCCGACAGCAAACTTTTGAAACTCGCCGAAGAAATTTTCAAGGAGCAAAACGGTTGCGAACTTGAAGTCAAGACGGTTCACATGAGTTTGGAGACAGGTCTTTTCTTCAAGAAAAATCCCGCTCTGGAAATAATTTCAATCGGCACGACCAACGAAAATATTCACAGCCCGAACGAACGCTTGCACTTGGAGACAGTCGCGCCGCATGTGAAATTTATTATCGGATTGCTTGAAAGAATTTCCGAGACAAAATCCTGACCGATAAAGTTATTGCGATTGTCGCGACGTAAAAAATCAGCGCGTTCGAAGCCGTCATGACCAATCCCAATTTGCCCAAGCCGAGTGACAAATAAGTTATCGCCAGCGGGTGAGCCAGGTACACGAAGTAGGAATTTTTTCCGAGCGCACTCAAAAATTTTTTCAGCGGCGCGGGCAACTTGCCGAATTGAAATATCGTGAACAAAAATATCGACGCGGCGATTGTGTAGAAAATTCCGGGCGGCGAAAGTTGATGCGCGGTGTTGACTGCCTCAAGCGGCGAAAAATTTCGGACGTAAATCAGAAAATAATAATAACCGAGTAAAATTGTCAGCGTGATAAAAAATGTTGCGCCGACAATTTTTTTATGCTCCTCGCACCACGCGAAAAATTTTGCCGAATGAACTCCGAGCCATCCGCCCAAAATAAACACGAACACATAATGCAACACCAGCCAATTTAATCGCCACTTCAAACACAGTTGCAGCAGATATACTTCGGACGTCGGCAAAATTGAATAGCTCGACCAATAATCAAAGGCAATCTGCGCGGCGAGCAACAAAAATAATTTCGCGGGCGTCATGCGTCGAATAAAAAAAATCCACAGCGGCATTAAAAGATAAAACCAAATCAGAATCACGAGGAAATAAAGATGATACTTCGCCAGCCCGAAAAAATAAATTTCCGCCGCGTAATCTGAATCGGGAAAAAGTTGGTAGCCGTAAAAATGATTGTCGTGCAAAAGATAAAACGTCGACCACAGAAGATAAGGTATCAGCACCGCTTTGAATCGTCGCCGCAAAAATTTTCCGTACTCGAACGGCTCGGATAAATTCATGCGGTAAAATAATCCGAACGCCGAGATAAAAAAGAAAATCGGCACGCTGAAGCGCGAGACAATTTCAAAGAGCGCGACAAGATGAATATTGGGCGTTGGGTTCAAAAGATATTGCGAGCCGATATGAATCGCCACGACTCCCGCCATACTCACGCCGCGAATGTATTCGATTGAGTCAAGCCACGGTTTCAAATTTCATTTCCCTTCGCAATCAAATTTGCTTTCAAGCATTTTAATCTTATTAACTTTGTCCTGCTTGTCAAGCACCAACTCTTACAACGATTAAGAAAAATTTTTGACGGCAAGGACGTTGCGATTATTTTATTTGGAAGGTAAAATCTTTGCGAGGTGAAAATTTTTGACAGACGAAATTTTTATGCGCGAGGCTTTGAGGATAGCGCGCAATGCCGAAGGTCGGACTGCGCCCAATCCGTTGGTCGGTGCGGTTATCGTTAAGGATGGGAAAATTGTCGCGGAAGGTTGGCATCGTCAAGCCGGCACTCCTCATGCCGAAATTCACGCATTAAACATGGCGGGCGAACTTGCAAAAAATTCTACACTCTACGTGACTTTGGAGCCGTGCTCACATTTCGGACGAACTCCGCCTTGCGCAAAGTCGATTGTCAACGCGGGAATAAAAAAAGTCGTCGCGGCTATGAAAGACCCAAATCCGAAAGTTGCAGGGCGCGGCTTTGAAATTTTACGTGGGGCGGGTGTTGAAGTTGAATTCGGAATCCTTGAGGACGAAGCTCGCAAACTCAACGAAATTTTTATCAAATGGGTCACAAAAAATTTGCCGTTCGTCACGCTGAAATTTGCCTGCTCGCTCGACGGGAAAATTGCAACTGCAAGCGGCGAATCTCAATGGATAAGTTGCGAGGCGTCAAGAAAATTTACTCATCATCTGCGCGACCTCAACGACGCAATCTTGGTCGGAGTCGGCACGGTTTTAAAAGATAATCCGAGTTTGACGACGCGCCTTGTCCAAGGAAAAAATCCCGTCCGCGTAATCGTCGACAGCAATGCCCGCACGCCGCTTGATTCAAACGTCGTGATTGATAAATCTGCGCGGACAATCATCGCGACGACTTCAAACGCGCCGCCCGAAAAAATTTCCGCGTTAAAAAATCTCGGCGTCGAAATTATCACGGCGGGCGACGGTCTGCGCGTCGATTTAAAAATTTTAATGCACGAACTCGCCGAACGCGAAATTACTTCCGTTTTGGTCGAGGGCGGCGGCACAATTAATTTCTCCATGCTGAAAGAAAATCTCGTCGATAAAGTTCTGGCATTCGTCGCGCCTAAAATTATCGGCGGGAAAAATTCCCTGACTGCCGTCGAAGGCGCGGGCTTTGAAAAATTATCCGACGCCGTTAATCTGAAAAATCTGACGACTCAAAAACTCGGCGACGATATTTTAATCAGCGGTTACGTTACGGAGGCTTGAACTTGGACATAAAAAAAGAACTGCCGCATTTTTATATCGGCGATTCATTGGGCGGGCAACAGAAGTGGTATTCGCGAATCACCGATTTTGGCATGAACGTCGGCGGTTGCGCGGCTATCTCTGCTTGCGACTGCTCAATCTATTTTGAAAAATATTTCAGATTGCGCGGGCTTTATCCGTTCGACTTGCAAAACCTCACGCAGAAAGATTATTTGCGTTTCGGAAAAATTATGGAGCCGTATCTTTATCCGCGCTGGTCGGGCGTCGATAAGTTGGAAATTTATCTTGACGGCTTCGGGCGATTTTTAAAAGACCGCAATGTTGATTTAAAATTGTCGCCGTGGTCGGGCGAAAATAATTTTTCTGATTCGTGGCAAATTATCTGCCGACAAATCGACGCGGGCTATCCTATTCCGTGTTTGACTTTGAATCACAAGGAACCGACGTTGCAAGATTATGTTTGGCACTGGTTTATTTTGAACGGCTACGAAACTCGCGGCGAAAATTTTTTTGTCAAAGCGGTGTCGTATGGAATCGGGCGTTGGATAAATTTCGTGACGCTGTGGGACACGGGTTACCGGCGGAAAGGCGGACTGATTCTGTTTGAGCTTTGATTGTGATAAATGCGGCGCGTGCTGCAAAAATATTCGGCTGTCGGAATATTATACAAAGGAATTCGACCGCGGCGACGGCGTGTGCAAACATTTGACGGCGGATAATCTCTGTGAAATTTATTCCGAGCGACCGTTTTTCTGCAGGGTTGATGATTACTACGAAAAATTTTTGGCGCAGTGGATGAGCCGCGAAGAATATTACGAAATGAATCACGTCGTTTGCGACAAGTTGAAAGAAATTGACAGGCAAGGTTAATCGTGCTATCTTTAGCGCGTAAAACTTGGGGCGGAGTGAAATTCTCCACCGGCGGTCAAAGTCCGCGAGCGGCAACGCATGATTCGGCGAAATTCCGAAACCGACGGTTAAAGTCCGGATAGGAAAGTTTAACGCTAATGAATTTGAATTTATCCCGCCTTAAGTTTTTGGGGCGGTTCAATTTTTTTACGGAGGAAAAAATGTTCACAGGAATGATTGAGGAAGTCGGGCGGCTGAAAAGTTTGGACGGCGGACGAATCGAAATTGCTTGCGAAAAAATTTTGTCTGATATAAAAATCGGCGACAGCATTTCCACGAACGGCATTTGCTTAACCGTTGTCGATTTCGGAGAAAAATTTTTCGCGGCTGATGTCATGCCCGAAACTTTAAGAAGAACTTCGCTTGCCGATAAAAATTTCAATCTCGAACGCGCTTTGAAACTCGGCGACAGATTCGGCGGGCATATCGTCAGCGGACACATTGACGGCGTTGGAAAAATTTTGAGCATTCGTCCCGAAGGCAACGCCCTTTTGGTCGACGTGGCGGCTGAAAATTTTTTACTCCATCAAATCGCCGCCAAAGGTTCGGTTGCGCTCGACGGCATAAGCTTAACGGTCGTGGACGCGGGCACGGAAAGTTTTTCGGTGTCGATGATTCCGCACACTCGCGAAGTCACGAACTTTAAAAATAAACGCGTCGGCAGTCTCGTCAACATTGAAACCGATGTTCTTGCCAAATACGTTGAACGGCTGATGAACTTCAAAGCGTCGCCCGCCATTGATAAAAATTTCTTGTTGGAGAATGGTTTCTTATGAGCAAAAAAATTTTGGTGACAATGCGCCTCGACGAACGGCAGAAAAATTTCCTGGAGGCGCAAGCAAAAAATTTTCCCTGCGAATTTATCTACAAGAAACGCAACGACTTGCGCGACGAAGATTTAATCGACGTCGATTGGATAATCGGAGCACCGCCGCCCGAACTTTTGCCCGCCGCAAAAAATTTAGAGTGGCTGCAGATAATTTTCGCGGGCGCGGATTCTTATCTGAACTTGCCGCCCGATATTCTCTTGACGAACGTTTCCGGAGCTTACGACACGACAGTTTCAAATCATATGCTGACCATGACTTTGATGTTGGCTCGCGGCTTTTACAAATACGCTCGGCAACAAGTCAATCACGTTTGGCAACACTGCAAGGAAATTATTTCGATTACGAGCGCGACCGTTTTAATTTTGGGCGCGGGTAATATCGGCGCGGCTTACGCTCAAAAAGTCAAAGCGTTGGGCGCAAATGTTATCGGCGTGCGTCGGACAAAAAAAATCAAGCCCGATTGTTTCGACGAAATTTATACCGTCGACGAACTCGATAAAGTTTTGGGACGCGCCGATATTGTCGCAATGATTCTGCCCGGCGGAAGTCAGACGAATCACTTCATGGACGAGGAAAAACTTTCCAAACTCAAACGCGGAGCATTTCTGATTAACGTCGGGCGCGGCAATGCCGTTGACCCCGTCGCCTTGAAAAAATTTTTGCGGAACGGACATTTGGGCGGCGTTGCACTCGACGTGACCGAGCCTGAACCGCTCCCGACTGATGATGAGCTTTGGGACTTCGACAACGTGATAATAACTCCGCACTGCGCGGGCGGGCTTGTTCTTGCCGAGACTCGCGACGCCATAGTTAAAATCTGCGCCGAAAATCTTCGCAGGAAAATCGCGGGCGAACCGTTAAAAAATCTCGTCGACCGAACGACGGGTTATTGAGGAGGAAATTTTATGAGCGATTTTGCAACTGTCGAACAAGCGATTGCGGACATTAAAAACGGAAAGATGATTGTGGTTGTCGACGACGAAGACCGCGAGAACGAAGGCGATTTGATTGTCGCCGCCGAGACCGTCACGCCCGCCGATATAAATTTCATGGCGACCTATGCCAAAGGTTTGATTTGCACGCCGATTGACGGCAAAAGGCTCGACGAATTGGAAATCGGGCAAATGGTTCAAAACAATACCGACAATCACGAGACGGCGTTCACGGTGTCAATTGACGCTTACGACACGGAAACGGGCATTTCCGCTTACGAGCGTTGCCACACGATTAAAATGTTGCTCAATCCCGATGCCAAGCCGTCAAGCTTCCGCAAGCCCGGACATGTTTTCCCGTTACGTTCCGTTGAAGGCGGAGTACTTCGCCGCGCAGGTCACACGGAAACTACGACCGATTTGGCAAGATTGGCAGGATTTTATCCCGCCGGACTTTGTTGCGAGATTATGGACGATGATGGTCACATGATGCGCACGGAAGGTTTAAAAAAGTTCGCGGTCAAGCACGGGCTGAATATCATAACCGTTCGCGCGTTGATTGAATATCGCAAGCGCACGGAAAAATTTGTAAAAAAAATCGCCGACGTCGACTTCCCAAGCAAATACGGTCATTTCAGACTTAAAGCTTACGAGAGCATTCTTGACGGCAAATGTCATCTTGCGCTGGTCAAAGGTGACGTGACGGGCAAGGAAAATGTTTTGGTGCGTGTTCATTCCGAATGTTTGACGGGCGACGCGCTCGGCTCTCTGCGTTGCGATTGCGGAGAACAACTCTCTACTGCTCTGAAAAAAATCGACGCGGCGGGCGAAGGCGTTTTACTTTACATGCGGCAGGAAGGACGCGGAATCGGTCTTGCAAATAAAATTCGCGCTTATGAACTTCAAGACAAGGGAAAAGATACTGTCGAGGCGAATGTTCTTTTGGGATTTAAGCCCGACCTTCGCGACTATGGAATCGGCGCACAAATTTTATCCGACTTGGGTTTGACGACGATTAAACTTTTGACGAATAATCCCGCCAAACGTGCAGGACTGGAAGGACACGGCTTGACGATAACCGAACGCGTTCCGATTGTCATTGCGCCGACCAAATTCGATAAAAAATATCTGTCCGTTAAGAAAATCAAAATGGGGCACGTATTCAATTAGGAATTAGGAATTAGGAATGAATTTTTGGTTTCCACACTTGTGGCGTGATACTTGAAAAAATTTAGGAGGAGATTTAATTGAACATTTACGAAGGAAAAATCAGCGGGAAGAATTTGAAAATCGCAATCGTCGTGGCAAGGTTTAACGAATTCATCACGAGCAAACTTTTGAGCGGTGCACTTGACGCGCTTAAACGTCACGAAACTCCTACAGAAAATATTTCGGTCGCGTGGGTGCCTGGTGCATTTGAAATTCCGCTCGTGGCAAAAAAATTGGCGTCGAGTAAAAATTTCGACGCGGTAATTTGTTTGGGCGCAGTGATTCGCGGCGCGACCACTCACTACGATTATGTTTGCAATGAAGTTTCAAAAGGCATTGCGCTTGTCGGACTTCAAAGCGGCGTTCCGACGATTTTCGGCATTGTCACCACGGAAAATATTCAGCAGGCGATTGAACGCGCGGGAACAAAGTCGGGCAACAAAGGTTTCGATGCCGCAATCTCGGCTATGGAAATGGCAAATCTTTTGAAAATCAACGAATTGACCGATAAGCCGCGCAAGAGAAAAGGTCGTCCGCCCAAGACCGAAGACACTTTATAGGAGTTAGCAGTTAGGAGTTAGGAGTTAGGATTTAGGATTTAGAGAAAAATTCCTAACCCCTAAAATGTTGCGCATTGCCGGTTACGAAATTTTTATCACAGAACTTGTAGAAAATTTTTCGCCGCAACGTTTTATAAAATCTTCTCCCGAACAATGACACGGGAGAATTTTTTTTACGCCCAAAATTTTCAGCTCGTCGAGCGTCCGACTAATTCTTTCCTGCGTCGCGCCCGTCAAGTGTAAGCCGCCAATCACGGAATAAATCGGCAGGGAAAATCTTTCGCTAACATCGGCAACGATATTCAAAATTCCGTTATGTGCGCAAGCCGTCACTATCGCAAGTCCGTCGCCCTCGCGCAAAACCAAAATTATTTCGTCGCTGAAATCGTCAGAAATAAAGCAACTTTCGGGCGCGGTCGTCAAGTCAAAATTTTTTGTCGGCTGAATCGCGTCAGCTGTTCTCCCGCTTTTAAAGCGGGCGCGCAAAAATTTTTTCGGTATCGTCTCAAATTCATATCGCCGCTTAAAATTTCCTACCAACCAAACGTCTTCATCAATGGTTAAAACGTCTCGGCAAATTTCTTGCTTAACTCCCCGCGCAGATAAAAATTTTTTGTCGAAGCCGCAACCGCGATAAATGCAATTAGGAATTAGGAATGAGGAATTAGGAATTTTTTCGTCAATGCGTGAAAATTTCTCTTCCCAAAAGTTTTCGCCCGTGTAAATTTTTTTTATCGGCGCGGAGTCCAACAAATTTGGGAAACCGCCCGCATGGTCGTAGTGCGAATGACTCAGCACCGCAATTTTTATTCCCGATAAATTTATTCCCAAAAGTTTTGCATTGGCGAACGCCGCGCCCGTCTGTCCGCAGTCAAAAATAAATTTCGTTCGCGGCGTCTCAACCAATATGCTCAGCCCGTGTTCTGCGATTAACTCCGAACTTTCGGGCGCAGTGTTTTCTATCAGTACCGTTAAAGTCGTCAAATTATTCACCGATTATAAATGACATCTCCGTTTTAAAAGTCTCGCCGACCGCCAACTTAATAATGCCTTCCTTGTCCTTAAGTTCGCCGCTGAAGTCTTCGTAGTCTGCATGACCGTGCCAAGGTTCGATACAGATAAACGGCGCGCCGCCCTGCGCGGGTGACCAGAATCCCCAGTACGGGAAATCTTTTGCGCGGATTGTGATTGATTTGGAACTTTTGCGCGAGCAGACGGAAACTTCGTCCGATTTTAAATCGTCAAAGACAAGCGCGTCGCCTTTGAACAAATCGTAATTCAAAGCAAGCTCCGTGCCGTCAAGCGTCGGGATTCTTTCATGCGACAAAGTACCGCCCGCCGTAAGCGGAATGCGCGAAGATTTTTCCGCCTTATTGAATTTCAAGTAGCAGTCCTCAAAATTTTCCCTGTAGGCAATCGGACAACTCAACGCGGGGTGCGCGCCGATTGAAAAATAAATTTCCTTGTCGTCGACGTTGGCAACCTTCCAAATAAATTTAACTTCGTTGCCGATGAGTTCAAAAGAAATTTCCAAGCGGAACCTGTAAGGATAAACCTTGAGCGTGGCGGCGTTGGATTCGAGCGCGAAATTCAAAGACTTATTGGTTGCGTCGACAAGCCAAAAATCACTCGTGCGCCCGAAACCGTGACCCGGCAAGCTGTATTCCTTGCCCTCGGCGCGATATTTGTTGTCAACCAGTTTTCCGACTATCGGGAAGAGTATCGGCGAAGAATACTTCCACCACGTCGGGTCGCCGTCGAAAAGATATTCTGTGCCGTCGCTGACCGATTTTATCGATTTCAGCTCCGCGCCGTGTTCGGCAACCGTAATTTTCAGGATACCGTTTTCAAGTGTGTAACTCATTAAAATACCTCCCTTTTGTAAGTTAGGAGTGAGGAGTTAAGAATGCGATTTTAACTCCTAATTCCTAACTTCAAACTCCTAACTGATTCCTAAACTCTGCCATGTCGCGTTATTTCAACCAAGCCCAACGGCGTCATGTCCACTATTTTTGTTTTGGCTCGGTCTGTGGCTGCTCGTTCGCGCAAAAAGTGCATTAAAAGTTTTCTGTGCGCATCGCTGTCCATGTCTATAAAATCGACGATTATTATCCCGCCCAAGTCGCGCAGTCTCAGCTGTTTTAATATCAATTCTGCCGCCTCCAAGTTCGTTTTCAAAATCGTCTCGTCAAAATTTTTTTCGCCGATAAATTTCCCGGTGTTCACGTCAATCGCCGTCAATGCTTCCGTTTTGTCAATGACTATTTGTCCGCCGCTCGGCAAAGAAAGTTCACGCCGATTAATCTTGGAAATTTCTTTCGCCACGTCGAACGCCTCAAATATCTGCGCGGAACCGTCATAGAAATTGACATTGCCGACGACTTCGACGAGCCGCCGATAAATTTTCAAATTGTCGACGATTATTTCCGTATCCTCGGTAACTTCGTCGCGCAAAATTTTTTCTATCAAATCGTTATCGACGTGGAGCAGGGCAGGTGCTTTGCGTTTGACGTTGCGTTCCAAAATTTTCGTCCAAAGTTCTTGAAGTTTTGCAAGTTCGTCCAGCAAAGTTTGTTCGTCGCAACCCTCGGCCGCCGTCCGAATTATCAAACCGGAATCTTTCGGGCGTATTCTCTTTCCCAACGCGTGCAACCGTTCCCGTTCCAAGCCGCGTATTTTATTTGATACTCCTATATAATTTAACGTCGGCAAGAAAATTAAAAGTCGTCCCGCCAAATTGATATTCAGCGTCGAGCGCGCACCTTTCGCGCCGATTTCGTCCTTTTCTATCTGAATCAAAACACTTTGCCCGACGGAAAATTTTTGCGGGGAATTGAATTGCAGAAAAGAATTTTTCTCGCGCCCGATGTCCACAAATGCCGCTTGCATTCCGGGCAGAAAATTTTTTACAACTCCCTTGTAAATGTTGCCGACAAGTCGCGGGCTGTCGTTGCGTGCAATTTTAATCTCGCTGACTTCGCCCGCCTCAACAATCACCGCGTAAGTTTCACCGAGCTTGTGACTTATTATTATTTTTTTCATCACATCACTTCCGCAATCATTTTACCCTACATTGAACTTTCTTGCAAAGAAATTTTTCGGAAGCTTAAAGAAAAAAGCCCGCCTAAATTTAGTGTAAAAAAAATTAACCACCGCGCAGATTTGCGGAGGTTTTTTATTTTCCGAACCGGCTATTGCTTTTGAGACTTGAATCGCTGATTTTGTAAGTGTTGTTGTTAATATTGAAAGGGGTCGTCGCGGAATCTTTAAGAGTAATTGAGCCGCCGCTGACATTTAATATAAGCGTGTCTTTGGATTTGTCGTAGCCATGCTCGTTTTGAAAGTTATTCCGTCGAGTGTCAACGTGTCTTTGCTGTCAAAGCCGTAAATAATATCGTTGCCGTCGCCTGCCGAATATTTAACCGTGAGATTATCGCCGCCGTAGTTGTAAATGTAATCATCACCTGCGCCGGTGTTTATCGTCGAATCCGATGAAGCCCGGCTATAAACAGAATCATCGCCTGTACCGGTATTTACTATGAATTCGTAACCAAAGTTATCAACAGTATCATCGCCGTCACCGGAATTGATTGTGCAATAGTCTGAGCAAATATTTGCAATATGAAACTGATTTTGTAAAATGGGCAAAAAAATCCCCCGCAGTCGTCAAAACTTTGGGGGATTTATTATTTGCGGTGTTGCTCAAGGTTTGAGGAACGGAAATTTTTTTGTTAAATCTTCGGGGTCGTCTTTAATGTGCGGGTGCGGCAGTCCGAAATCCAGCTTGTAATACTCCAGCGAATCAATTACGAGCGTTTCATTTTCCGGCGTGAAAATAATTTTCTGCGAAGTGCGCTTGGGATAAATTCTTGCCGAAAGAACTTCCTCGCCGTCATTGATGAAAACTTCAATGCTTGAGCGGTCGATAAAGATATGGAGCTTAATTTTTTCGGTCGGTTCGATTTGAATTTCACGGACAGAGGCAATACCGTTGATAACTTCGCCGGCTTTAGTGCGGTCAAGCTTAAACAAGCCGCCAGCATTGTAAGTTAAGACGGTTTGTTCGAGTTCGGATGCGCGCAAGGCGATTGAGAATTTTTTGGACTTGGCAGCGTCAATCGTCAAAACAAGTTCGTAAGCTTCGCCGCCAACGCCGTCAAAAGTCGTCGCTTCGTCAATCACAACGTTTCCGAGAGTTATAGGCTTCCACTTGCGGAGCTTTTCGAGTTCCTTAACGGGCGTGGAGACGATTTTTCCGTTTTTAACATGGAGTTCGCGCGGAACAGTCATCATGCCTGCCCAACCGTCCTTAGCTTCGTGCATATCAACATTCCACATATCAAGCCAGCCAATCATAACCGTGCGTCCGTCAGGCGTCTGCATGATTTGCGGCGCGTAGAAGTCAAAGCCCTTGTCGAGATACTGAAAATCGCCGTGTTTAAAAATTCCGGTCTTATAATTGAGTTTTCCGATAAGAACGCCGGCAACTTTGTCGTGATAAAATCCGTCTTCAATTCTCAAGTCCATGGGCGAGAAAACTAACACATCTTGTCCGTCAATCTCTGCAAAGTTCGGGCATTCCCACATTCCGCCGAGATTTCCTTCACTGCGGGCAGAAATTGCTTTTAATCTCCAAGAAGTGGTCAAATCTTTCGACACGAACAAAAGAATTTGCCCGTTAGCCATATCGGGCGTGCGCGAGCCGAGAACGGCATAATATTTTCCGTTGCGCTCCCAAACTTTCGGGTCGCGAATGTCATGGATAGAAATTTCTTCGCTTTCAACGTCGCTGTCTTCGATAACGGGATTTTTTTCAGACTTTTCAAAGTGAATACCGTCTTCGGAGCTGGCAAGGCATTGAAATTCGATATGACCGTAACCAATGGCAGCCTCTTCCTCCGGAGTCGCGCTGAGGTGTCCGGTGTACATGAGATAAAGTTTGCCGTCCTTTTCGATAGCGGAACCCGAAAAACAGCCGCCGCCGGTTTCATAGGGCGCGTCGGGCACCAAAGCAATCGGCAAATGTTTCCAGTAGGCTAAATCGTCGCTGACGGCGTGTCCCCAATGCATCGGACCCCATTCCGGCGCGTAAGGGTAATGTTGATAGAAAAAGTGATATTGTCCTTTGTAAAAGCACATGCCGTTGGGATCATTGCACCAACCGAACGGCGCGGCAAGATGATAACGCGGATACCAGCGAGCGTCCGTCACTTGCGAAAATGTTTTGAAGTCTAAAATTGTTTCTGCCATAAAAAATCTCCCTTCGGTCGATTTTTAGGGACAAGGGACACGGGATAAGGGACAAGAGTTTTGAACTTGTTCCTCGTTCCTCATTCCTAACTAAATAAACCCGTAATGTTTAAGTTGACGATAAACGGAGTAAAACGCGATTGGGAAGCCGAGAATTATTCCGACGAGCCGACCTTTGCCGCCGAGCTGAAAATAATCGTCGACAAGCCCGCCCAAGTACAAGCAAATAAAAATGACGGCGGCGATATAAATCCCAACGCCTGAGAGAATCGCCGCCGCTTTCCAAAAATTATTCATGCCTCAGACAAGCACGCTCGCCAAACGAACCAATTCGGGGTCGAGCGGCTTTTTATTGTTGACCGAATCAAACAAGTTAATAGAAACGACTTTGCCTTCGTCGAAACCGAATACGACATTGGACACGCCCGAAATAATTGCAAGTGCTGCACGTTCGCCGAGCTGACTGGCTTTCATGCGGTCTTCGACTGTCGGGGAGCCGCCGCGCTGAATGTGCCCGAGAATCGAAACGCGGGTATCAATGCCGGTTTTTTCTTGAACGACATTTTTCAAGCCGACGCCGCTGCAAGCACCCTCCGCCACGACAATTATGCTGTAGCGACGACCGCTCTTGTACGACTCGACAATCTCTTCGCACATCTCGTCAATGTTGTATTTGACTTCGGGAACGATGATATATTCCGCGCCGGAGGCAATGCCCGAAACCATGGCGAGCCAGCCGGACGTGTGCCCCATGACCTCGACGACCATAATGCGACGGTGCGCCGAAGCAGTATCGCGCAATTTGTTTATCGCCTCGACAGCGGTGTTAGCGGCGGTGTCGCAGCCGATTGTATAATCAGTGCCCCAGACGTCGTTATCAATCGTGCCCGGCAAGCCGACAATCGGTATGCCGCCCATCTTCGACAACAACGAGCCGCCCGTCAAAGAACCGTCGCCGCCGATTATTACCAGACCTTCAATCCCGTGCTTTTGAAGATTTTCCAGACCTTTGCGACGTCCTTCTTCCGTCTTGAATTCCTTGCAACGTGCCGTGCCGAGAAATGTGCCGCCGCGTTGAATCAAATCGCTGACGCTACGTCTTTGCAATTCGACTATTTCATCGTTAAGCATGCCCCTGAACCCATTCGAAATTCCATAGACTTTTACGCCTTCATAAAGAGCAGTCCTTACAACCGCACGCGCCGCCGCATTCATACCGGGACTGTCGCCGCCGCTCGTCATTACCGCTATTGATTTCAGCATAATCGAATCCCCTCCCACTCATTTTTATAACATAAGATACTGCACAGCTATTTTAGAAAATTTTGGCAGAAATGTAAAGTAAAAGTTTAACTGCGCCTTGAAAATTTAAAAGCCTTGCGATAGAATGTTTGTATCGTACACACATCAACCGCAGGGCTTTCCAAAAATGTCTTTGTCATTCTAACAGCCCTGTAAACAAATTGCAAGGAGGAATTTTTATGATTACGGAGACAACTCGTCGCCGCCAAAAAGAAGCTAAAAAAGCTTATGCCGCGCTCATGGCGTTCTACCCGTTGACGCTCGACGACCTCGACGGAGAAAAGTGGGCTTGGATTCCCGACTACGAGGGACATTATCAAGAATCAACTTACGGACGCACAAAATCTTTCAAGAAGGGCAAAGTGAGAATTATGAAACCTTTTCTCCAGGGTGATTATCTTTACGTTGACCTTTGCAAAGACGGCGTACAAAAAACTTTTCAAATCAATCGTATCGTTGCCGAAAATTTTATTTCTAACCCGGAAAACAAACCCGAAGTGAATCACATAGACGGGAACAAGCTCAATAATTTCGTCGGTAATCTCGAATGGGTTACACATTCCGAAAATATTCAACATGCGTTCGCTACGGGTTTGGAAGAGGCAAAACGCGGCGAACATAATTGGCAAGCAAGCATGACAAACGAAACCGCTAAATATATTCGTGATAATCCCGAAGGCTTGACGGGCGTGGAGCTTGCAAAAAAATTCGGCGTCTCTCCTAAGATAATCAGCAACATTCAACAAGGCAAAACTTATCAAGAGGCGGGCGGCAAAATTCGCGAGAAAATCAGCCTGCGTACTCCCGACCACATTCGCGAGGAAATTCGTCGGCTCTACAAAAAAGGCGTTCAAGGGTGCGGCATGAGAACTCTCGCAAAAAAATTCGGACTCACAACATCAACGGTCTTAAGCATTATTCGTGAGGAAATTCATCACCTCGTATAATAGAAATATTGATATTAACGTCCAATGGACGTGATATAATTTTTAAAGATACTGTGGATTTATTTTTCTCACCTGTCGCTTGACGATTTTAGCGAGATTCCGACCACGACTCTTTGCTTAAATGCTGATTAGTTAGATACCGCACGACGGTTTATGTGGCACGAGGTTGCGTCAGCACTGCATCTTGACCTTATGCCTTACACTAACACTGCTTTCCAAAATGAAGAACTTAAATCTCTTACTCTTTATCATTTTGAAAAAGTGCGTCAACGTGCCAAACTCAAACAGTCGGTCTCCAGGTTATGAACCATTTTATTTCCAGAACTTGAAAGCGTCGTTTCAACTTTGCATTTGAATTGTACTTACAAAATGCTCTTGAAGTATCCTGGCGCAAAAGATATTGCAAAGTCACGATTTGATTCTTTTGCCAATCTTATTGAGTCTTCATATAATGGACGAGTTGACAGAGCCAAAGAAATTCGTAATCTTGCTCGAAAGTCCGTTGGCGTTTATATTTCTGCCAAAGCTATGGAACTTCGCCGGACCATAAAGCTGATTCAAATTTTGGACTCTGACATCGTGGAGATTGAAGAGCAGATTAAAACTATTATTCAAGACTCGCCAATTATCACCATACCGGGCATAACTTTCAGAATGGCGGCAATGATTCAAGCGGAAATTGGTGATTTCAACAGGGGGTCCTCGCCGGATAAAATTTTAGCCTTTTCCGGCTTATCACCGACGACTTATCAATCCGGCAAGTACACTTCGCAAAATGCCACTATGGAAAAGCGTGGCTCAAGGTATTTACGATATGCACTCTTCATTTCGGCTCAATATGTCAGCATGTGGTGTCCTGCTTTCAAAGATTATTACCGAAAGAAACGTAGCGAAGGTAACATTATTTTGTCGCTCTTTCTCACGTTGCCAAAGAACCGGCGAATCCTTTCAAATTTTTTCTTGACTCTTAATAGTTAGTCTTCCTCTTCAAGCATTTACCGTCTGCAGAGGTACGGCATTGGCGAAATTATATCATAAGGATTTCAGCTGCTCAAGATTGTTGAGCAGCGAAGAATTCTTTCAGCGATTGGGCAGCGGCGCGAGTCATACTCGGCACGTCAGAGAGTTCCTCGACAGAAGCCGATTTTATTTTGGCGAGCGTTCCGAAAGCTTTAAAAAGTTCCGTCCGCCGTTTTGCTCCGATACCAGCCACGTTATCGAGTTCGGATTTTAAATTGCGTTTGCGTCTTAATTTTCTGTGATAAGTTATGGCGAATCGATGAGCCTCGTCGCGAATTCTTTGCATGAGTTTAAGGGCTTGAGAGTCTTTGGGCAATTCAATCGGAACGGAGGAACCTTCGACGAAAATTAATTCAAATTGCTTGGCGAGTCCGACGACGGGCACTTGATGACCTGCGCCGCGAATAATTTCCAGCGCGGAATTTAATTGCCCGATACCGCCGTCGATAACGATTAAGTCGGGCAAGTTGTCGGTTGAAGTGTAACGACGGCTCGTGACTTCCTGCATTGATAAAAAATCGTCGGGCTTGCCTTCCGTCGAACGGATTTTAAATCGGCGATAACTTTTTTTATCGGGTGCGCCGTCCTCGAACACGACCATTGACGCCACGGTTTCCGCGCCTTGTATATGGGAAATGTCAAAGCATTCCATACGCCTCGGAAGTCGCGGCAAGTTCAAGAAATTTTTCAATTCTTCGACCGCGCCGACCGTTTGAGCGTTTTTGAGTTGTCGCCGCGCAGATTCTTCCGTCAAAAATTTTTCTGCGTTTTGATTAGCCATCTCGACCAGCGAACGTTTGACGCCGCGTTTCGGTTCGATTAACTTTACGTCGAGCCATTCGCCCAAAATTTTTAAATCGTCGTCGGGAAGTGTGACGGGCAATAAAATTTCTGCGGCGGAAATTTGCGCCCGCGAATAATATTGCTTGATGAATTCCGTGACGGCTTGAGCGTCGGTTTCGTCGGTCGCTCCGTTCAGCAAAAAATTTTCACGTCCCGTAACTTTTCCTTCGCGAATAAAAAAAATTTGCGCACAAGTCTCGCCGTCAAGCCGCGCAAGTCCGATAGCATCTGCGTCGCCGACTTCGGTGACGATTTTTTGTTTTTCGGTGACTTTTTTTATTGCCGACAAAATATCTCTGAGCCGCGCCGCCTGCTCGAAATTTAAGTTTTCTGCGGCGTCAATCATCTGCGCGGAAAGTTCGCGTTCGATTTGCGCGGTGCGTCCCTCCAAAAATTTTTCTGCCGACTTGACAAATTGCATATAATCTTCGCAGGAAATTTTATTTGCACAGGGCGCGAGGCATCTTTTGATATGAAATTCCAAACACGGACGCTTTGCAAAAGTTTTGCACGTCCTCAGCGGAAAAATTTTTCTCAACAGCGCAAGAGTTTCCTTGACGGCAAGTCCGCTCGTGTAAGGTCCGAAGTAGCGCGAACCGTCATGAATCACGCGCCGCGTCAAAATAATTCGCGGAAAATCTTCGGCAGTCAATTTCAGATAAGGATAACTCTTGTCGTCCTTGAGGCTGATGTTGTAGCGCGGACGATGTTTTTTAATCAAGTTGCATTCCAAAATCAATGCCTCGACTTCGGTGGCAGTTATAATCGTCTCGAAGTCCGCGATTTTTGCAACCATAGCTTTGACCTTCGCGCCGTGATTTTTTCCTGATTGAAAATATTGTCGGACACGATTTTTAAGCACGCGCGCTTTGCCGACGTAAATAATTTTTCCGCGAGCGTCCTTCATGAGGTAAACGCCGGGCGCGTCGGGCAGAGTTTTAAGTTTTTCTTGAAGAATGTCCATAGCAATTCCTTCCAAAATTCTCTCTTGAAAAAGTTATGAAACAATGATATATTTAAAATGGCAGTTCGGTGAGTCGGCTTCCTCTCGCAAGAGAGGGGGTGATGTCATGGATAAATTTAATTGGCTGATGCTTGCACTCAGCTTGATTCAGACCGTCTTGGCATTGCTCACGTTCCTGAAGTAATTTAGGAACGAAAAAAGCCGCATCTGCGGACGCGACCTTCTTCAAACAATCTACCTAATTAACGAGAGGGTGTCGGCGTTCCCCAAACACCGACTGCCTTTAAAATTGCTTTTTAAACGCGGAGATAATATCATACGCCGAAAAAAATTTCAAGCCTAGACGAAAAAAGCCGCATCTGCGGACGCGACCTTCTTCACTGTATCTTTTACTAACGAGAGGGTGTCGGCGCCGTCAAACACCGACTGCCTTTAAAATTGCTTTTTAAACGCGGAAATAATATCATACGCCGAAAAAAATTTCAAGCCCGACGAAAAAAGCCGCATTTGCGGACGCGACCTTCTTCAAAACTTTGCTTAATCAAGAGAGGGGGTCGGCGTTACCACACACCGACTGCCTTTAAAATTACCTTCTTCAACGCAAAAAATTTAACATGAATTTTTTTGCTTGTCAAGCAAAGCTTTGGAGGTTTGATGATGATTAAAATTTATACGGACGGTTCGTGCTTGGGAAATCCCGGCGCGGGCGGTTGGGCGGCGGTTATCGTCGACGAGAAAAATCACCGCGAAGAAATTTTCGGCGGCGAGGAGCATACGACAAATAATCGCATGGAACTCACGGCGGCAATTCGTGCTTTGGAAAAAATTTCTGCGACTTCAAGCGTCGAACTTTTCACGGACAGCAGTTATCTTAAAAATGCTTTTACGAACGGTTGGCTTGTCAGGTGGAAGTCGAACGGCTGGAAGACCGCGACCAAAAGTCCCGTGCTCAATAAAGACTTGTGGCAGAATTTGGACGAATTAATTTCTACGCGCGATGTAAAATTTAATTGGGTCAAAGGTCACGCGGGAAATTTTTTCAACGAACGCTGCGACGAACTCGCCCGAACGACTGCCGAAAAATTTCAGCGCGGCATATTAAAAAATCCTCCGCCGCAAGAAAAAATTCTTCCGCAAGGTCAATTAAGTCTGTTCGATTTTTGAGAAAGGTAATTTGCCGCAATCGAACCGGAAATATTATGCCAGACGCTGAAGAGTGCAGCGGGGATTGCAGCCGCCGCACTGAAATGAGTAATCGCCAAAGAAACTGCCAGCCCCGAATTTTGCATACCGACTTCGATTGATACTGCCTTAGTCTTGGCGACGTTCATTTTGAAAATTTTCGCCGCGCAGTAGCCGAGTCCGTAACCCAAAAGATTATGCAGGACGACGACCGACATTATTATCAGACCCGTTTGCAAAATCTTATCGGCATTGACGCTGACGACGCCGCCGACAATCAGCAGAATTGCCACGATTGAAATCACAGGTAAAATTTTCACGACACGCTTAACGAAATCGGCAAAAAGATTATTGATGATTATTCCGAGCAAAATCGGCAGAATGACTACTTGCACAATCGATAACATCATATCGAAAAAGGAAACGTCAACCCACGCGCCCGCTAAAATCCACGTCAACAGCGGCGTGACAATCGGAGCCAAAATCGTCGACGCCATTGAAATTGAGACGCTTAAAGCCAAGTCGCCTTTCGCGAGATAAGTTATGACGTTAGACGCCGTGCCGCCCGGACATGTTCCGACTAAAATTACGCCCGCCGCCAATTCCGCAGGCAGTTGAAAAATTGTCGCCAAACCGTAAGCCAAAAGCGGCATGATTGTAAATTGCGCGAGCAAACCGATTAAAACATCGCGCGGACGACGAAAAATTTCTTTGAAGTCTTCGACGCGCAATGTCATGCCCATGCCGAACATTATCACGCCCAAAAGTATAGGGATTCGCGGAGGTACCCAACTGAGCGACGACGGAATCACGAGCGCGATTATTGCGACTGCCACCACGAGCAACCCCATATTTTTTGTCACGAACGAAGAAAATTTTTTCACTCAAAAAACCCCCAGCGTTTTAAAAAGTAAAATCCAGCAGAAAATTGTTAAGCAAGATAAAGCCGAAGTAAACACGACGCAATTTGCCGCGAGTTCCGAATCGCCGCCCATTTGTTGAGCCATCGCAAACGATACGACCGCGCACGGTGCCGCGAATATCGCAATGAGCGTGACGAATTCAATCCCTCTGAAGTCGAAGATAAATGCCGCCGTCGATAACATTATCGCGGGGACTAAAATTAATCGTCCGAAAATTGCTCCGAGTAATTGCTTGCGGTGTTCGTGCGTTGAACCGAATCTGAACGACGCGCCCAAAATTATCAGTGCAACGGGAGTCGTCGCCGCCGAAATTTGTCCGATTGGTTTTAAGACGGGTTTTGGAACTTCGACGCCCAAAATTAAAAGTGTCGCGCCCGCTATGCCGCCGAGTATCATCGGATTTTTAAAAATGTCCTTGAGTATCGGCAAGAGCAGAAATTTCCCGTTGCGAAAAGTTTCCAGCGCGAACACCGCCAAAATATTATAAATCGGAACGATAACCGCAATCATCATCGTTGATACCGCGATATTTTCATCGCCAAAAATATTTGCGACAATCGGCACGCCCATTAAAACAAAGTTGCTCCGAAAAATCGCCTGGACTATGACGCCGCGCCGCTTGTTATCCGGCTCGATTCGTGGGATAATTATCATGAGCAGCGTAAAAATTATCAGCACGCCGCACGCCCCGAATAACATCAGCTTCGGACGAAAACTCGTTGCAAGTTCGGTCGTGTAGATTGAGTAAAACATCATGCAACAAAAAAACACGCGGAAAACCATTCGATTCATGTGGTTAAGTTCTTCGTCGGTCAACCACTTGCGAAATTTCACGAACGCGCCGATTGCCATTAAACAAAACATCGGAACAACTGCGCTCACTGCCACGATAAAATTGCTGAACAAAATTTTCATCTCCCTGCCGCAATTTTATCACGTCGCAAGCCGAGCGCAACTTAAAGGAGGAATTTTTTTATGCAGAAGACTTTGGTACTAATCAAGCCCGACGCTTTCGGCAAAAATCACGCGGGCGATATTCTCAAAATTTACGAGACCGCAGGCTTTAAAATTATCGCGGCAAAAGTCATGAAGATGACGCCCGAACTCGCCGCAAAACATTATGTCGAACACATCAGACGCCCGTATTATCCCGCGTTGGTCGAATTCATGACCTCTGCTCCGATTATGGCATTGGTTTTGAGTGGCGACGACGTGATTAAAAAAGTTCGCGAGCTTAACGGCGCAACCAATCCCGCCGAAGCCGCTGAAGGTACCGTCCGCAAACTTTACGCCGCAGACAAAACGAAAAACGCCGTGCACGCCTCTGACAGCGAGGCAAGCGCGGCGCGTGAAATTCCGATTTTCTTCAGCGCGTGTGAAATTTTTGATTGAAAATTATTTTACGGCGCAAATCGCGAACAGCGGCAACGAATCATAATCGCAACAAGAATCAACTTGAACGACGGAGGAAATATCTTCGTCGAACATTACGGAGAAATTTAAACCTTCCAAAAAGCCCACGTCCCACGCGGGGCGGCGGTGATTGCTGATTTGCATGGAATTTTTTATCGCGGTGCACTCAATCAGCATGTCATTTGTAATTTTAACTTCAGTGTAAACGTCGTCGGCAAAATTTTTCTCGCCGAAATCCGAATCAAAATTCATCAGCACGCCGCCGATTTTCAAAACGCGGAACCATTCGCGATAAGCCGCTTTGACATCGGGGAGCGTCCAAGTTAAATTTCTGGTAACAATCGCGTCAAAAGTTTCGTCGTCGAAGTCCAAAGCTTGCGCGTTCATACTTTTAAATTCCGCGGACAAATTGAGATTGCGGAAATTTTTTTCAGCCTCACCGAGCATTTTGGTCGACATGTCAATCCCAACGACTTTATGACCGAGTTTAGACAAAATCGCCGCGAAAAATCCTGCGCCCGTACCCACGTCGAGAATTTTTAATTTCTTGGCGGCGGGTAAATTTTTTTTGAAGATTTTTTCCCACGCGGCGGCGTTATCGCTTTCGAGTTCAAGTCGACGTGCTCTGCTGAAGTCTTCGCTGCGCTCGTCCCAGTAATTTTTGATTCGCTGATTTAATTTATCCATTACAAGACCTCCCCTGCAAAAAAATTCGTTGCCATTAATTTTTTTGTGAATTCCGATTGTGCGTCGTGAATTATTTTTTCGGGCGTGCCTTCCTCAACGATTTTTCCCTCGTGCAAAACTATTACGCGGTCGGCAAGTCGCGGCAAAAGTGCCAAGTCGTGTGTTATGAAAAGACACGCGATATTTTTTTCCGTGCAGAGTTTTTTTATCAGCGCGACGACTTGCGCTTGAATCGTCACATCAAGTGCGCTGGTTGCCTCGTCACAGATTAAAAGCTTCGGTTCGACGGAAATCGCTCTGGCAATCGCCGCCCGCTGACATTCGCCGCCCGAAACTTCACGCGGATAACGTTCGGCATAATTTTTCGGCAAGCCGACTTCCGATAAAAGATTTTCGACACGTTCGCGCAAATTATCGCCGCCAATAAAATTTTTAATCGGTTCGGCGATACTCGCGCCCAAAGTTCTGCGCGGGTTAAATGAATCTTCGGGCGTCTGGAAAATCATTTGCATATTTTTATAAAAAGCGTTGCCGGTCGCGTCAGTAATATCCTCGCCGCAGAGAAAAATTTTCCCGTCGTCACAAGGAATCAATCGCGCAATAATTTTCGCCAACGTCGACTTTCCGTAACCGCTTAAGCCGACAATTCCCAAACACTCACCCGCGTCCAAAGTAAAATTTATATCGTCGAGCACTTGCTTGGTGCCGAAAAATTTTTTTACGTTACGAACTTCCAAAATTTTGTTCATCGGTTGCCTCCAAAAATTATCGGGCTAGCAATGCGTAACGTTGCGTTCGAACGCGGTTACTCGGCTAAAAATTTTTATAACGGTGCGGCGCGTCCGCTATTTGTCCACTTTTTAAAAGTGGGGCACCGCCCGAATTAGTTCTTGCGTATAAATTTCTTGCGGCTCGTTGAAAATTTGTTCACACGTTCCGAATTCGACGGGCAGTCCTTGCCGCATGATTAAAATTTTATCCGCCATGCGCCACGCAACGCCCATGTGATGTGTAACCATTACGATTGAAATTCCTTGCCGCTCGCGCAGTTTCAAAAGTTCTTTTACGACGCTGACTTGAGTTACTGCGTCCAATGCGCTGGTCGGTTCGTCGGCTAATAATAATTTCGGCTCCAAAATCGTCGCCGCCAAAATTCCTGCGCGTTGAGCCATGCCGCCCGATAATTTGAACGGATATTCGTCAAGCGTCGCAGGGTCCAGATTTATTTTCTGCATAATTTCTTCTGCTCGCTCACGAAAAAATTTTTTATCCCAATCGCGATGAGCGCGGACGCTCTCAAAAATTTGTTCGCCGATTGTTCTTATCGGGCAAAACGACGCGCCCGCATTTTGGAAAATCATTCCGATTGCCTCGCCCGAAATTTTACGTCGTTGACCTGCCGATAAAACTGTTATTTCCTGTCCGTCGAAAAAAATTTGCCCGTCGATAATCACGCCGCCCTTGCCGAGAAGTCCGCCTATCGCTTTTAAAATCGTCGATTTACCGCTGCCCGATTCGCCTGCAATTACCAAAATTTCTCCGCGCTTAACAGAAAAATTTATGTCGTGAACAATTATTTTCTGCCTGTAAGCAACGGAAACATTTTCCACCGTCAAAATTTTTTCAAACATTTGACTCCTACCTATTGCTCAAAATTTCTTCGCCGCCGAAATACTTCATGAAATCTTTGATGCACATGCCGCCAATTTCCAAAACGACTATATGTTCCCAACGCTCTTTGAGTGACTTGCCGTCAAAAACTTTTGCCTCGAAAAGTTCTTTTGCCGTCATAAGTTATCGGTTGACAGCCAATGTAATGTTCGTACTCTTCGGGGTCGTCGTCGAAATAAAATCCGGTCTCGTCTACATTTTCGGTTTGCTCAAAAAGATAAAGCAAATCATCGTAAGAAATTTTATCGCTCATTTTTTATCAAGCTCCGCAGTTATCTCGTAATAATCGGACGGGTGAGCTTTGAAGCCTTCGACGTTCGGTTTCATGACAAAGGACATGCGCAAATGCGAGGCGTAAATCAAAGCGCAATCGTCGAGAACTTGCTGAGACATTTTGATTGCAAGTTCCGAACGTTTATCCGCGCCGAAAGTGTTATGCAATTCGTTTTCAAGCGCGGCAATTTGTTCGCTGTCATAAAAGCCCGCGTTATCGACTGCGCCGGGGACAATGTGGCTCGTGAAATAATATTCGGGGTCGCCCGTCGGAGCCGTCACGATTGCCTTGGAAAAAATATCGTAGTCGCCGCTTTTGAGGAACGTTTTATAATTGTCGGTGGCGTTGACGTTTAACTTGATTCCGATTTGTTTAAGAGACGCCTGCGCGGCTTCGGCGAGTAACGGAAGTTCTTGCCTGGAAGTGTAAGTAAGCCAACGCAACTCAAGATTTTTGCCGTTTTTATCAACGTAGCCGTCGCCGTCGGAATCATTCCAACCCGCGTCCGCCAAAAGTTTTTTCGCGGCGTCGAGGTCATAGGAAACAGAGTGAACTTTATCGCCGCCGAAAGTCAAATTCGCGGGGAAAGGTCCTATTGCAGGTGCACCGTTGCCGTTGAGTAAAACCTTTGTGAAATTTTCTTTGTCAATCGCCATGGAAATTGCCTTGCGAACGTTTAAATCCTGAAGTTCGGGCGTATTGAAGTTAAAAGCGGCTTGATAAACTCTGGAGGTTTCGACTTGCGAAAGTTTGTAGCCGTCCTTAAAAAGTTGCAGACTTGAATAGGGCAAACCTTGAACCGCGTCGAGTTCGCCGTTTTGCATTGCCATGGTCAGCGTGTCGCCGTCGGTTATGCTCTTGACGAAAATTTCATCCAGCTTCGGCTTGACGGCTCCCCAATAATTTTCGTTCTTAACCAGGTCAACTTGAGTGTCGGTAACTTTAACGGCTTTGTAAGGACCGGTGCCGACCGCGATTTTATCTTTGACGCCCGCCTCAACGTCAACAATGCAGCCGTAAGGGTCGCTGAGATAATTCAACAGCGCGGGAACTTTTTCGGAAGATTTAATCGTCACAAATTGTCCGTCAGCCTCAATCGCGGAAATTTTCAAGTCGCGGGGCGCGCGGTCGTGTTTTGCAATTAAATCCTCCAAACAAGCTTTGACAGCGGTTCCGTCGACTTTTTTGCCGTTGGAAAACTTTGCCGCGTCGTTGATTTTAATTTTAACGGTGAAGTCGTCAACTTGCTCGAAACTTTCTGCAAGCCACGGCTCAAGCTCCATGTGCTCGTTAAAGCGGAAAAGGGTTTCGCCGATTCCGTAGCGAAGAGTGCTCCAGCCGCTGTAACTTTCATGCGGGTCTGTGCCGACATTTTCCATTGCCACGCCGTAAGCAATCGTGCCGTAATTGAAAGTTTTTCCGCCGCTTGAAGTTTTGCCGCCCGAATTATCGCCGCCGCCGCAACCCGTCATTAACAAAGCCGCCGCGCAGATTGCCGCCAAAAATTTTTTCATATCAATACCCCCAAGTCATTAATTTCCACTCGCCGTCCTCGTAAAGCCCGAAGTACCACGAATAATTTTTATAATCGCTGTCGTAATTCCAAGCAGAAATTTTTCCGTCGTCGGGCGGCGAATGAAAATCTGTGTAGAAGACCATGCACGCGGTAAATTTTTTCTCGAAGCCGTGACCTTCTGCCAGCTCGTTCATGTAAGCAATATTTTCGGCGTTGTTGAGTTCGTCGCCGCCGTATTGAATTCTTAGCGGTGTACATTTCCACTCGCGCAACTTTTGATTAATCGTGTCTATCGCGAACGTCGAATCCTCATAAGAAATTGCCTCGACCTGCGCGGTCATAATCAGCAGGACAATCAACATCGCGAAAAATCTTTTCATAAGCCGTCGCCTCCTCGGAATGAATTTTAAATCAGCTTGCAAAAAAAAATAAGCCCCGCGCGGGGATTAAGATTAACAAAAATTTTTTTAACTGAAAAGACTGCCGAACGTTTTCACGAAAGGCAGCCTTTTTAATTCAATCGGCAAAGTCGCCGCTTAAGTTCATTCGAGAGTGGTATTGATTGTAGTATTGACAGCAGGAGCGACTGCAGAGTTTCCGCTGAGTTCGTCTGCGCGGTTATCGAAGCGAGTCATAATCTCGTTGTAAGTTTGAGTGGAAATATCGGGGAGCTTGCTTTGACCTGTTGCATCTTTCCAAGTCATGCCCGCCTGCTCAAAACCTTTTTCGACAGCCGCACGCATCTGCGAAAGTTTTTCGGGGTCATTGCCCGCTATTGCCGCTGCCAAATCGAAAACACGCGTGGCAACTGCGTCAACCGACCATGCGCCGCCGGGAGCAATCGCTTTAGCTGCGTCTTCGGCATTGGTCGCCACTTCCGGCAAAGCGAATCGTGCCGCGTCAATCTGCACGCCGTCGAAATTCAAAATGCCGACGCCTTCATCAAGCCAGCCTTGCAATTTGTCGTTCGATTCGGTCAACGCCTGAATCATCACGTTAAGCATTGTTTGTTCTTGCGTTACCAAATCTTCTTTAAGTGCGCTGATTTGCTCGGCTGAAAGTCCTTTGGTTTCCTTTGTGGTCTCTTGTTCGACGGAGAAATCTTCCGTTGTCTGTTTGGTCGCCGCCTGCGTAGCTTGTTTTGCTTCGGCTGAAATATCCAGCTCGAATGCTTCGCCGATTTTCGACGACACTGCTTGCGCCGCCGGAGTATTTTGCGCGGTCGCCTTTGTGTTTGATGTGTTCTTGGCTTGCGCCGCGTATTGCGCAAAACCGCGAGACACTCTCGCCATGTTGCTTACGTCCATGTTAAAAACCTCCTTGAAAGTGACAACCTATACCTGGCACCAGTTTATTAGAATATACAAAAGTTTCAGTACAAAGTCAAGCAGTTATGGCAATTTAATAAAATGGAATATTAGATTGTCAAAGATATGTTACAAAAAATCAGAAAGGACTTGAAGAGGGGGGATTTAAAGTCCAAAGGTCGCATCGGCAGGTTATTGGTAAAGTTATTCCAAATCACCGGCCTAAGCTTAAAGTATTTTAGGTGGCTATGCATATTTCCTTCAGCTTATTTTTTTATTTTAAACTGTCGAAAGTTTTTTCCGGATTTTAGACAGGCTCTTAAACAAGAACTTCGCCCCCTTCCGGAAGGGGTTTAGATTCGACGCTCCGCCCATCGTTTTCGACTGTGCAAGTTCAATGCAAAGAATATAGTACACGATTAAAATCTTTTCAAGGTTTGTGTGAGTCGCCCCAAGCACACAGACCGTCAAGCAACGGAATTAAAGATTTCCCGCGCTCGGTCAAAGAGTACTCCACTTTCAGCGGAATTTGGTCGTACTCTTTTCTTTTTATCAAATTATCCGCCTCAAGTTCTTTTAACGTGCTGTCAAGCATTTTGTGGGAAATTTTACCGAGGTAGCGTTTCAACTCGCCATATCGCACAACGCCGAATTCCATTAGCGTATAAAGGACGCGCATTTTATATTTGCCCTTAATCAGCTTGAGCGTGTAAAATAATCCCGTGTCTTTAAAACTTTCGTCACCTATGCAACGAGCCATTTAAACTCACTCCTAACAAAAAAGTGCATTCTTGCCGCAGAAAAATTTTCTGCTATTATATCATTGTGTGCAAGCGTAAAAATTTGGAGAGTGATTAAATGAGCAGAAAAATTGTTGTATTGAACGGCAGCCCGCGAGCAAAGGGCAATACTTCCGCACTGGTCGAAGAATTTTCAAAAGGTGCGCGTGAAGAAGGTTGCGAGGTCGAAATTTTTTTCCTAGACAAGATGAACATTCACGGTTGCAAAGGTTGTTTCGGCGGCGGAAAAAATCCCGATAGCCCTTGCGTTCAAAAAGATGACATGGACAAAATTTATCCCGCCTACAAAGCCGCCGACGTTGTAGTTTTGGCGACGCCGCTTTACTATTGGAATTTCAGCGGACAACTGCGCACGGCGTTTGACAGATTGTTTGCCGTTGCCGAATGCGACCCCGGTTATCGCAACCCGAAGAAAGAATCCGTTTTGTTGATGGCGGCGGAAGGTTACGGTTTCGATGACGCGTTGCAATATTATCAAAACTTGATGAAACATCTCGGCTGGACGGAGCGCGGACATGTTTTGGCGGGCGGCGTTATGAAAGTCGGCGACATCAAAGGTCACAAAGAATTGACGGAGGCTTACGAACTCGGCAAGGCAGTCGCCAAAGCCGACGGTCTTTGAAGGGAACTTGCCGCGAAGGCTGAGCGTTACAAATTTTTGGCAGGCTACGGAGCAAATTCATTGAGGAGGAAATTTTCATGACTATTAAGGACTACGAAGACATTCGCAAAGTGGCGCAGCTTTACATTGACGGCGGCAACGGTGACAGCTCGATTATGAAGCCCGCTTTCCACAAAAACGCGACGATTAACGGCGACCCGATTCAAACGCTGTTCGATTACGTTGATAAAGTCGGCAAAACCGATTCAAAGGCGGTTGTGGACGTGCTCGACGTGACGAACGACATTGCGGCGATTAGAATCACCATGGAAGATTGGCACGGTCAAAATTTCGTCGACTATCATCTTTTACGCAAAGAGGCTGACGGTTGGAAAATTATCGCGAAAGTTTTTACCGAGACGAAATAAAATCAGCGGAACGAAAATTTCATTGACAAGGCGGGCGTCCTGTGATATATTCTTATCGGCAAAAAAAATAAGCGTCAAAAGACGCCCGAACTTGATTAAAGCGGTTTTACCCCCGTAATATTATAGGTGTTACGAGAGATTCCGGCCTTCAAAGCTTTGGGGAGCTTAGGAGGCCGTATTTGTCAGTAGCCAAAGAATCAAGACCACAAGGAAAATCATCCTCAACATACTTATGCCCCCTTTCCGGGGGTTGATTAACCGCTCCGCCC
>JAFSOQ010000044.1 GCA_017446845.1 Selenomonadaceae bacterium
CTAACTCCTAACTCCTAATTGATTACGTGGTAGTCATCCACAGTCGGAATATATCTTTTCAGGTTTACAAAGTCAAGAGGCGATTCATTTGGAAGGTGATAAAAATGCCGATTAAACCTAAACACGCTGCCGAAGACCCTAAGCCGGAAAAAAATCAGCCCGTCGAAGAAGTATTCATACCGGAGGAGCCGAAATGGTCGCTGGACGAGATAATTTTGCCCGACGAGGTCAAGAATCAGATTTTGGACGTGGCAACCTATGCCGACAATTCTCATCGCGTCTTCGAGCTTTGGGGCTTTAAAAAGACGCATAAATTTTCGCGTCGAATCGGAATCAATCTTTACGGTGCACCGGGAACGGGCAAAACTATGGCGGCGCACGCAATCGCCAAAGAACTCGGCAGAAAAATTTTAATCGTCAACTACGCCGACATTGAATCAAAATACGTGGGCGAGACTCCGAAAAATATTCGCAGGGCGTTTGAGGCGGCGAAGAATTCAAACAGCATTTTATTTTTCGACGAGGCGGACGCAATTTTAAGTAAGCGCGTGACGAATATGACGCAAGCCGTTGATGTCAGCGTAAATCAGACGCGCTCGGTTATGCTCATGCTCATGAACGAATTCCAAGACTTTATAATTTTCGCGACGAATTTTATTGAGAATTTTGACCCGGCGTTTATGCGCAGGATTTCTATCCATGTAAAATTTACTCTGCCCGACGAAGGTTGTCGTAAAAAACTTTGGCGCATGTACACGCCGCCCGAAGTTCCGAATAATCTTGACTTCGACGAGCTTGCCAAAAAATTCGACGGAATCAGCGGTTCGGACATTTCAAATGCCATGCTAAACGCCGCGTTCAAAGCCGCAAGACTTAAAGCCGACGAACTCGATAAAAATTTGGTCTTTGAGGCTGTGGAAAATATTTTGGCGAGTAAACGCGCCAATGCAAACGGTTCGTAAAAAATTTTGCACAAGGAGGCTAAAAAATGTTTTTGGAAGAAAGACAAGCCAAAATTTTGGAAATGCTGACTCGCGACGGAAAAGTTTTGGTAAAAGAACTGGCAGAAATTTTCGGCGTGACGGAAGATTCAATCCGAAAAGATTTAAGCTCGCTGGAGTTGGACGGGAAATTGAAACGAACTTACGGCGGAGCAGTGACCATAGAAGAAAAACTTCAGATGACCGAGGCGCAACGACGAAGAATTTCGGACGTGGAGGCAAAAAGAAAAATTGCCGCCGCCGCCGTCAAATTAATCAGCCCGCAAGATTTAATTTTCTTGGACATTTCCACGATAAGCATTGCCGTCGCGCAGATTTTGGAGAAAACCGAGACCAATTACAAAATCCTGACGAATATGGTTGATGTATTGGTTATGCTCGCCCGCAATCCGAAGATAACTTTATTCTTTGCGGGCGGACAAATTAATCAGAGTCGCGACGGTTTTTCCGACGTGCTTAACATGACGTTCCTTTCAAACTTTCGCCCGGACATTTCTTTTATCGGTTCGTTCGGTGTCGACATCAAAAAAAATTCGCTGACCTCGCGTGATACCGCCGCCGGTATCCACAAGGCGCGAATGATTGAACTCAGCAAAACTTCTTATATAATTGCCGAGTCGCGTAAAATCGGCGTCGAGAGCACTTACAGTTTTTCTGCGCTCGATAAAGTTGACGGCATTATCACAGAGGCGAAACTTTCCGACAAACTCGTTGCGGCGGCAGAAAAATTGGGAGTGAAAATTATTTCGGCAGATTAATTCAACATGCTGAGCAGATAACTTGCGGGGATTCCGATAATCGGTTTTTGCGGCGCGAACGGGTCGATTAAACCTTCCTTTGCCCGCTGAAGTGCCTCGACCTGCGCGGACTCGTCGCTTACCTTCTGCAAAAGTTGTTCGTGTTCGAAAAGTTCCTGTTCAGCTTTAAGTCGTGCCTTTAATCTTTTAAGCCGCCGCTCCCAATAAGTTTCCTCTTCGACGCAGCGTGAATCGTTTTTGTGAATTGCCGACATGTGCCCGCGAAAATCTTCTTTGCTCGCGCCGAATTGCATAACGTCATAACGCCCGTAAGTGCCGGGGTAGCCGCAAAGATAATCGGGAAAGCTCAACTCTTCGCGAACGCTGTCCAAAACCCAAGTTTCATATTCGGGATCGTTCTGCATGGCTTGAAAGCCCGCGTCGGAAATTACAACCGTCACGTCGTCGCGGTGCCTGGTGATGTTGCGCGGAATGTTTTGCAACTCGCCTTCGATGTAAGATTTGTATTCGTCGAACGTCATTTCTTGCGACGATTTTTTTTTTAGACCGTCCCGCGCCTCAGATAAAATTTCGTCGTAAGTTTTCTGCTTGTGGAAGTTTTCAACGCGCCGTTCCAAATCTTCCATCAAATTTATAGCGTCGCCGATATAAAGATTGTCCAAATGAATTTCATTGCCTGCCATAAAAAATCGCCCTCCTTTAGATATTGTTTTTAAGCCGGCAAAACTCACGCACGGATTGAAATTTCCTATCTCGAATCAAGTAAGTTTTCTGCTTGTGGAAGTTTTCAACGCGTCGTTCCAAATCTTCCATTAAATTTATAGCGTCGCCGATATAAAGATTGTCCAAATGAATTTCATTGCCCGCCATAAAAAATCGCCCTCCTTTAGATATTGTTTTTAAGCCGGCAAAACTCACGCACGGATTGAAATTTCCTATCTCGAATCAAATTACGAACAAATATGTTCAATCACCTGTTAGAATCCGAACAAGCGGACGGCACAGGTTTAGAACGCGACGTTATTTCAGCATGTGCATTGATGAGACCGTTAGTCAGGACTCGTGTCGTTAAATGTCGTTCGCCTTACAAAGGCTCCGAATATTTCTATTATTTTCATGCCCTCATTATAGCATGAAATTGATTTTTGTGTAATCTGCGCGAGTTTCTTGACGTCGTAAAGTTCCGGTGATAATTTTTAAACGTCAGGGGGAATTGAATTGATTGATTCAAGAATGGCAGCCGTGATGAATTTTGTTCGCGAAGGCAATCGCGTCGCCGACATAGGAGCCGACCACGGTTATTTGGCGATTGAATTGATTAAAAGCGGGCGAGCGTCGAAAGTCATTGCCACGGAAAAAAATATCGGACCTTTTGAGATTCTCGGCAAAAATATTTCCGATTCGGGCTTTGAAAATTTTATTGAAGTGCGTTTGGGCGACGGCTTGAAAATTTTATCGGCGGGCGAAGTCGATACGATTTGCATTGCGGGCATGGGCGGCGCGTTGATTGCAAAAATTCTGGACGACGCGCCCGAAGTCGTTCAAGCTGCGCGGCAAGTGATTATTCAGCCGATGAATGTTGCAAAAAAAATCCGCGAGTGGCTCACGGAAAATAATTGGACGATTGTCGACGAAGACCTTGCCGAATCAACCGGGATTATCTATGAAATTATTTGTGCGGAAAAAAATTCGCCGAAAAAAATTTTTAAGCGCGAATCGTCACCGCTCTCGAAAAAATTTTTAACGCAACGCCTGGAAAAACTTCAACGCGTCCTTGCCGAGATGAGTAAAAGCGAATCTGCGCGGACAAGTGAAAAATTTTCGGCGACGCTCGCGGAAATATCAGCTATCAGCTGTAAACTGTCAGCTGTAAGCTAAAAATTTTTTTGCCGACGAAATCATTTCGGAGGCATTTTTTATTGAAGCGGGCGATTCATCTCCCGACGCCATGCGAGCAATTTCTTTGACGCGTTCTTCTTCGTCGAGGCGTTTGACTTTTGTCAGCGTTCGTCCGTCGACTTCCGATTTTGTTATCTGTAAGTGAACGTCCGCCATGCTCGCGATTTGCGGCAAGTGCGTTATGCACAGGACTTGCCAGCCGCGTGAAATTCTTGCGATACATTCCGCGACCGTTTTTGCCGTGACGCCGCCAAGTCCCGTGTCTATCTCGTCGAAAACCATTGTCCTGAAATTGTCGCCGCGTTGTTCAGCTGCCAAGACGATTTTTATTGCCAAGGCGATTCTCGACAACTCGCCGCCCGATACAATCTTCGACAGCGATAATTTTTCTTCGCCGACGTTCGCGCAAAATAAAATGTCAGCTTTATCGCCGCCGTTTTTGGAAAGATTTTCTGCAGGTTCCACGACGATTTCAAATTCTGCTCGCGCCATGCCCAATCGTTGAATTTCCGTTTCAATTTTCGCGCTCAAATATTTTGCCGACGCCAGACGACTTTTTAAAAGTTTTTCCGCGCAAGCTTTTGTTTCCGAATCAAGTTTGGCGACTTCCATTTTTAAATCTTCGACGTTTGAATCAAAATTTTCAACCGCCGCAATGTCGTCGCGAATTTTTTCCAGCCGCTGTAAAATTTCATTGACCGACGCGCCGTATTTTTGTTTGAGCTTGGAAATTTCATCGGAGCGCGCATGAAGTTCATCCAATCTTTCGGGCGAAAAGTCCAAGTCGCCGCCGTAGTCTCTTATCTCGTCGTAAGCCTCGCGCAGATAAATTTGAGCCTCTTCCAAAAGTTTCCGCGCCGAATCCAATTTTTTATCGTAGCGTGTCACAATGTCCAATTTTTTCTCTACACGCGACAACGCCGTTAAAATATCCGAATCGCCGTCGTTGAGAATCTGCGCGGACTGTCGAACACATTCGGCGATTTTTTCTGCGTGCGAAAGTTTTTTAATCTCCGCGTCAAGTTTTTCGTCCTCGTTCGGCTTGAGATTGACCGCCGAAATTTCTTTCTCCTGCCAACGCAAAAAATCCAGTCGCTCAAGATTTTCAGCCCGCGCAGATAATTTTTTCTCCAGCGCACGAGTTTTGGAATTCAGCTCGCGATAAAGTTGCTTGAAATTTTTAAGCTCGTCGGAAATTTTTTCGTCGTCAATCAGATTATAAATATTTTCCTCGCGCAGAAGTTCAAGATTTTTATTTTGGTCGTGCATGTCCAAAAGTGCCGCGCCGTATTTTTTTAACTGCGCAAGAGTTATCGGCTTTCCGTCCGCCGTGATTGAGTTTTTGCTTGTACGAGAAAATTTCCGCGAAAGTTTCAAGCCGTCGGAAAAAATTGCCTCGACGCGAAGATAATCCGTGCCCTTGCGAATTTTACTTACGCCGATTCTGTTGCCGAGTATCGCGCCGAGTGCCTCAATCAAAATCGATTTGCCCGCACCGGTCTCGCCCGTCAAAATGTTTAAGTCGTCGCCGAATTCGACCGTGATATTTTCAATCAGCGCGAAATTTTCAACCGTTAAAGTTTTTAACATATACCCTAACCACTAATCACTTTTTACCTGTGGAGCCGCGTTTGGTCAAGGGAACGCCTTCCTTGCACAGCGGACAATCTTCGGGCTTGTAAGTCTCAACGTCCATATGGAGCAGCGCATAACTCGGAACGTCGCCGAAATTGACTTTGCCGCCCGACCTGTCAACTAACATACTTACTGCCACGGGCACGCCGCCGAATTGCTTAACCACGTCGATAACTTCGCGAACAGAGCCGCCCGTCGTTACAACGTCTTCGACAATCAAAACGCGCTCGCCCTCGTGCAGTGTAAAGCCGCGACGAAAATCCATTTTGCCGTCGACGCGCTCGGTGAAAATTGCTCGCGTTCCCAAAGCTTTGCCGGTTTCGTGCGCCAAAATAATTCCGCCTGTCACGGGACCGACAACGGTTTCAATCTGCGCGTCCTTGAAATTTTCCGCCATAGCCTTGCAAAGTTTTTCGGTCATTTCGGGGTGCTGAAGGACGTTGAATTTCTCAACATAGTGCGGCGAGTGGAGTCCGCTGGTCAACCGGAAATGCCCGTTCATAATCGCGCCCGTCTCAACCAACAAGTCGTAAACTTCTTTTTCCGTCATGATTAAATCCCTCTCATCTCAAGTAAAATTTTTTCAGCCGCCTCACGAGGATTTTTCGCCGCCCGAATCGGTCGACCGATAACCAAATGCGTTGCGCCGTTTTGAAGTGCCGCCGTCGGTGTCGAAATTCTTTGCTGGTCGTTAATGTCGGCTCCCGCAGGTCTGATTCCCGGTGTCACGATTAAAAATTTTTCTCCGCAAGCCTCACGAATCAATTTAGCCTCTTGCGGTGAGGCAACTACTCCGTCAAGTCCTGCCGACTGCGCTAACTTCGCAAATTCAACAACTTGCTCCGAAATTTTCAACGCGCCGTACCATTCCGATTGACCGATACTCGTAAGCACCGTAATAGCGATTAACTTCGGACACTCGACGCCGCGCAACTCTGCTTCCTTGTGAAGAGCCTCCGCCGCCGTTTTCATCATTGTAAAGCCGCCCGACGCGTGGACGTTTAAAATATTTGCGCCCAAATTCATAAGCGAACACAAACCGCCCGCAACCGTGTTGGGTATGTCGTGGAGCTTGAGGTCAAGAAAAATTTTTTTGTCTTGAGTTTTAAGCCACTCGACGACGCCCGCGCCGACCGAATAAAAAAGTTCCATGCCGACTTTGTAGAAATTAACGCTGTCGCCAAGTTCGCCGACCAATTTTTTTACGTCGTCGAACGTATGGAAATCCAACGCGACTATCAATCGTTCGTCTGCCATATTCGGCACCTCCGCAAAAATATTTCCTTGAAAAATTCTTTGTAAAGCTTTAAAATCCTGCGCAGGGCGATTTTAATTATAATTGCAAGGGAATGGTATGATGAGACTTTTTATCGCAATAGAATTCGACGAAAAAATTTTGCAAGCATTGACGAATTTGCAATCGGAATGGAAAGTTTTGGGGGTGCGCGGTAACTTTACGCCTGTTCAGAATCTGCATTTGACTTTGGCATTCATCGGAGAATACGGAAATCCAAATGATGTCTCGGAAGCAATGAAATCTGTTTCCTTCGACCCGTTTTCCATAAGTCTTGACGGAATCGGCACTTTCAGAGATATTTATTGGGCGGGCATTCAAGAAAATAATGCTTTATCAAATTATGTTCGACGACTGCGCAGAGCTTTGGCTGAAAACGCTATCCCATACGACAGAAAAAGATTTTCTCCGCATATAACCTTAGTGCGCAGAGCAGAATTCAACGGAAGCATTGAAGAACTGCTGAAAAACCTGCCCAAAGGTGAAATGGAAGTAAAATCCGTTTCGATTATGTCCTCCACACGCGGCAAGAACGGTATGATTTATACCAAAGTCGGCGGTGTTGAGGCAAACTGAAATACCGACATTAA
Source organism: Selenomonadaceae bacterium (assembly GCA_017446845.1). GTDB lineage: Bacteria > Bacillota > Negativicutes > Selenomonadales > Selenomonadaceae > Quinella. The sequence continues at coordinate 7,178 of JAFSOQ010000044.1, forward strand.
ATTAAAATGGGAGAGTGATTTATAAAATGTGGCGCGGACTTTATACTGCGGCAACAGGCATGATAAGCGAGGCAAAACGCACCGACGTTATCGCGCATAATCTTGCCAACGCCGCTACGACCGGTTATAAAAAGGATATTACCGTTCACAAAGAATTTCACACGATGCTGATTCAGCGCGTCAACGATTTCGACAATGGAGGAATCCTCGGCGTGGACGGTGCACCTTTTAACACGCTTGCCGAACTCGGTACTTCCAAGGAAGACATCACGCAGATTAAAGGTTTCACTGCCGACCCGTTTTACGTGCCGAATATCGGGCGGCTCGGTTTGGGCGATTACATTGACGAGATTGCCGTCGATTATCAGCAAGGCGCACTTGAGTCGACGGGCAACACTTACGACTTGGCGATTGTCGGCGACGGTTTCTTTGCACTTGATACGCCCGAAGGCGTTCGCTACACTCGCAACGGAGCTTTCTTTAAAAATTCTCAAGGTTATCTGCAGGATATTCGCGGTTATAATCTTTTGGACACGCAGGGCAATCCGATTCGTATTCCCGCCAACGTCGCTGACTCTGCCGTTACAATCACGGGCAACGGAGTAATTTACGTTCCGGGCAATGAACTGCGCCTTAATCCCGAACTAAATCGTTGGGAAGCTGTCGGAGATTTAAGAAGAAATGTTCAACAGCCGCTTGCGCAAATTCAGTTCGTCGAATTCGGCGACAGACTTGCCACGCAAAAGCAGGGCGATAATCTTTATTACACCGTAAACGACAACGAGGACAACCCGCCGCCGATAAATGCTGTCAATCAAAATGTTCAGGCGCGGATAATGAATCCCGATGCTCAGCCGCGACCCGCGTCGGGCGAATTGGTTCAGGGTGCTTTGGAAAAATCCAACACGTCGATTGTCTATGAAATGGTCGAGTTGATTCACAATCACAGACTTTACGAGGCGAACGCCAAAGCCGTTCAGACTCAAGACGCCATGCTTGATAAATCGGTCAACAGCGTCGGCAGCTTGAGCGGTTGAGGATAACGAATCATGATTGAAATTAAAGGCTTAAAAAAATCTTTCGGCGATCTGCACGTTTTAAAGGGCATTGACCTGCACATTGACGAAGGTGAAGTCGTCGTTATAATCGGTCCTTCGGGTTCGGGCAAGTCAACGCTTTTGCGTTGCATAAATTTTTTGGAGGAACCTACCGACGGCACGATTACCGTTGACGGAATTCCAATGGACAGCGACGCAAATATAAATAAAGTTCGCGAAGAAGTCGGCATGGTCTTTCAGCGATTTAATCTTTTCCCGCACATGACCGTTTTGAATAATATAACGCTCGCGCCGCTGAAAGTTCGCAAAATAGAAAAATCCCGCGCCGAACAAACTGCGCAAGATTTACTTGACCGCGTGGGCTTGGGCGACAAGTCGGACGCTTATCCCAATCAACTTAGCGGCGGTCAGCAACAACGTGTTGCAATCGCCCGCGCCTTGGCAATGCACCCCAAAGTTATGCTCTTCGACGAGCCGACATCTGCTCTTGACCCGGAAATGGTCGGCGAAGTTTTGGACGTCATGCAACGTCTGGCGGAAAGCGGAATGACTATGGTTATCGTCACGCACGAAATGGGCTTTGCTCGCGAAGTCGGCACGCGTTTATTATTTGTCGACGGCGGCTACATTGTCGAGCAAGGCAAGCCCAAAGAAGTTTTCGAGAATCCCAAAGAGGAACGCACTCGCGCATTTCTGTCAAAAATTTTATGAATTGCCGCTTGATCAATTAGGATTTAGGAGTTAGGAGTTGGGGAATTTTCTCTAAATCCTAAATCCCAAATCCTAAATCCTGTTTAGGAGTTAGAAGTTTTTTCATTCCACATTACACATTCCCAAAGAATAAGGGTTGCATAAATCAAACTTCTCATGAAGCTCCCGCCTCTTTAGACGGGAGTAGCTCAAAAAATCCGACTCTCCGATAAAAATGAGATAGTCATAGGAAAATTTTTTTCCTGTCAAAAATTTCGACGGGGATTTTTTTTATTGCGGACATGTTCGGGCGTGTGTTTATGCCGCTGTAAAATTTTGTCTGCAGACACAACGGACGCCGCGCAAGTTGTTTTTCTTGCCAAAAATCATGGCAATGTTTAAAATTCAACATGGGATTAATAAAAGTTTTTTTGGAGGTGTTATCCATGCAAGAGGCTATGCAAAAATTCGGTCGCTTCCTTTCTGCAATGGTCATGCCAAATATCGGCGCGTTCATTGCTTGGGGCTTTATCACAGCACTTTTTATTCCTGCAGGTTGGATTCCCAACGAAGGACTGGCGGAACTCGTCGGACCTATGGCTAAATGGTTGCTTCCGCTGTTAATCGGCTTTACGGGCGGCGAAGTCGTCAACGGTCACCGTGGCGGCGTTGTCGGTGCGATTGCTACGGCGGGCATCATCGTCGGCACCGATATTCCGATGTTTATGGGCGCAATGATTATGGGTCCTATCGGCGGTGTTGCAATTAAAAAATTCGACGAGGCAGCTCAAGACCATATCCCCGGCGGATTTGAAATGCTCGTCAACAACTTTTCGGCAGGTATTCTCGGCGGCATACTCGCCTGCGCGGCTTACAGCTTTGTCGGTCCGATAGTTTCAAGCATTACAGACGGACTTGCTTCGGCAGTCGGTGCAATCGTCGGCGCGGGACTTTTACCGCTCGTTTCGATTTTGGTCGAGCCTGCAAAAATTTTGTTCCTCAACAACGCAATTAACCACGGTGTCTTCACTCCTCTCGGCATGCAACAAGCTCAAGAAGTCGGCAAATCGGTTTTCTTCATGATTGAATCGAATCCCGGTCCCGGCTTGGGCGTATTGCTTGCTTACTCGTTGTTCGGCGTCGGCAATGCAAGAGGTTCGGCTCCCGGCGCGGTTATCATTCACTTCTTCGGCGGTATTCACGAAATTTATTTCCCCTACGTCCTCATGAAACCCACTCTGATTCTTGCGGTTATGGCGGGCGGTGTCACGGGCGTTTTCACCTTGACATTGCTCAACGGCGGCTTGGTTGCTCCGGCGGCTCCCGGTTCCTTTATCGCGATTATGGCTATGACGGCTCCCGGCGCGTACATTCCGAACATTGCAGCGGTCGCGGCGGCGGCAGGTGTAAGTTTCGCGGTCAGTTCAATCTTTATCAAGGCGACGGCTGCAGCTGATGCTGAAAAAGAAGACGCACTCGAAGCGGCTCAAGCCAATATGAAATCCATGAAGGCTGCCTCCAAAGGTCAGTCGGTCGAAGGCGAAAAACAAGTCGCGGGCAAAGATATTAAGTTCATCGTCTACGCTTGCGACGCGGGCATGGGTTCCAGCGCATTGGGCGCGGCTGCTCTCCGTAAAAAACTCCACAAAGACGGCTACAAGCAAATCACGGTTAAAAACTTCGCAATCGGCAATATTCCAAAAGATGCGCAGATTGTTGTCTCGCACGAAAAACTTGCCGAACGTGCAAGGGCAGACTCTCCGCAAGCCGAGCACATTTGGGTTAAAGACTTCACCAACAACAACGTCTATGACGTCATCAGCGAACGCTTGAAGGGCGGCGGCGTATCTGCTCCCGACGCGGGCGGCGCGGATGAAGAAGCCGGTCCGACCCTCAAGGAAGGCGTTTTGCTCAAGAGCAATGTCAAAGTCGGCTTGAAATCTGTTACTAAGGAAGAAGCAATCAAAGCGGCGGGCGAACTCCTCTTCAAGAGCGGCTACGTTGAAAAAGAATATATCGAGGGCATGTTGGCTCGCGAGCGCGACATTTCCACTTACATCGGTCAAGGCATTGCGATTCCTCACGGCGAAAACGCTGTTAAGAAACACGTCATCAAAACCGGTCTCGTCGTCATGCAATATCCGCAGGGCGTCAAATTCTCCGACGAAAACACCGCGCACTTGATTGTTGGTATCGCGGGCAAGGGCGACGACCACTTGGCGATTATCGCGAACCTTGCGACGATAACCATGGAATATTCGGAAGAAGATTTGAAGAAAGCTTACACGACCAAAGATCCGCAAGTTCTCTTCGACATGTTCACGAAAGGATAAATTCGGCGGTTTGCAGAATAAATTCTTCCGAGGTGATGATAAATGTTCTTTGGTAAAAAATTTTTGGCAACGTTGACGGCGGCGGCGTGCTTAACATTCGGCGCGACAGTGGCTCAAGCTAAAGATTATCCCTCGGCGGAAGAAGTTCAAGCTAAGTTGGCGAACGTTGAAGGCGCAATCTTTGACATCGGCAAACCGAACGTCAACTACGAAAAATATTTCACGGGCAAAACTTATCTGGCACCGCTGTCGACAGGACAATCAATCGGCGTCGGCAACGTCACGTTCATAGACGGCGCACACACTTTCTGGCACATTCACCACGGCACATGCCAAATACTCGTCGCGGAGTCGGGAGCAGGTTACGTTCAAATTTGGGGACAAGAACCCGTTGAACTTTTGCCCGGCGTAGTCTTCACGGTACCCGAAGGCGTCAAACATTGGCACGGCGCGGCTCCCGGCAAAATGATGCAACACGTCGCGATTATGCAATCGAATTCGGAAGTTTCGACAGAATGGTTGGAACCTGTCGACGATAAATTTTTTAGAAGTTTAAAGAAGTAGGAGGTTATGACATGAAAAAGGCTGTACACTTCGGCGCGGGCAATATCGGGCGCGGCTTTATCGGATTGCTCTTAAGTCAAGCGGGCTATCACGTTGCATTTGTTGACGTTGCCGCCCCGCTCGTCGACGACATTAACACGCTCGGCAAATACAACGTTCAAATTTTCGGCGAGGCTGAAAAAACTTTGGTCGAGAACGTCAGCGCAATCAACAGCAATGAAAACCTTGACGCGCTCCTTGACGCGATTGTTAAGGCGGATATTGTCACGACGGCTATCGGTCCGAATATTTTAAAATTCATCGCGCCGAATATCGCCAAAGGTTTAACCAAACGCGTTGCGACGAATAAGACGCCGCTCAACATTATCGCTTGCGAAAATATGGTCGGCGGTTCCACCGTGCTGAAAAATTTCGTCTATCAGAATCTTGCGGACGACGTTAAGCCCGAAGTCGATAAATTAATCGGTTTCCCCGACGCGGCTGTTGACAGGATTGTCCCGCTCCAGAAAAACGACGAAAAACTTTTGGTCAAGGTCGAACCCTATGCCGAATGGGATGTTGATTCGCGCGGCGTCGTCGGCGAAATTCCTGCGATTAAAGGCATGACGCTCGTTGACAATCTCGGCGCGTACATTGAGCGTAAACTTTTCACGGTCAACACGGGGCACGCCTCCATTGCTTACCTTGCTTATCAGAAAGGCTTGCCCGACATTAGCACCGCCATGCGCGACGTTGACATTGTTGCCGCCGCCCGCGCCGTTTGGGCTGAAACTTCCGCGCTGTTGGTTGACAAGTACAATTTCGATGTCATTACTCACCAGAAATACGTCATGACGACGGAGGAACGTTTCAAAAATCCCGCAATCAGCGATGAAGTTACTCGCGTGGCTCGCGGTCCGAAGAGAAAACTTTCTGCCGGCGACCGCTTGGTAAGTCCCGCGACTCAACTCATTGAAAGCGGCAGAAAACCTGTCGCGTTGGCAAAAGTTATCGCTGCCGCTCTGAAGTTCGATTACGCCGAAGACAAAGAAGCTGTCGAAGTTCAAGACTTCATCAAGGCGAACGGCATTGACGCCGCGATAACTAACTTTACAGGCGTAACTCCTTACTCCAAGCTCTTCGCGCTTATCAAAGCTAACCTTTGATAATTCTCTGACACTTTTTCTTACTACAGCCCAAAAAAAATTATCCCCGCCGAATTTTGACGGGGAATTTTTTTTTGCAAAAAGTTCAGTCGAAGAGAAAAACGACGTTCAAATCTTTTAGAAATTTCGTTACGTAATTTTCGATTAAAATTCGATTGGAGTCCTCAATAGAAACAACAGGGTCACAGTTAAAATTATCCAGGGCAATCGCTTTAACAACGAGCGGATTTTTTCCGGCGCGCGAAATTTTTTCGGGGTCGTTGACGTAATCAACCATGCCCATTGAAATCATTTTATCGACGTCAAGATTTTTATGCCCGTAAATTTTTGTGCCGTTTGCATTTTTGACAACGGGCGACATTGCGGTTTTGAGTCCCAAACCTCGGCAATCGATAACCAAGCCGGTGTAATCTCCTTGCGCCATCTCCGCGAATTCTGCAACGGTTCTTTTTATCGGTCGGGTCTCCGATTCGGTTTGCACTTCGACGGGAATATTTTCCGATTCGCATTCGCCGCTTGCACTTGTCGCCAAAATTATCAACGCCGCGACCGCCGATAAAAAATTTACTGCTCTCATGGCACTCACTTCCTTTTTGACAGGATAGCAAAGCTTTATGAAATCTTAATAAAAAAAACCGTCTCACGAATGAAACGGGAATAAATTTTTTGAATTCAAAACGCGATTAGATGAGAACTTCCTCTTCAGGAATTTCATCCCAATTTATGCCGAAAATTTTATTAAGCAATTCTTCTTCGGAGTCGGCTTCGACGTCCGCGCTCTTGAAGACTACCGGCATACCGTCTTCTTTGGCAGCCTCGTCAGCTTCAGCTGCTTTAGCTTCTTCTGCGGCGGTCTGTTGTCTTTCGGCGGCTTTTTCCTTAGCTTCTTCAAAACGTTTCTGCTGTTGCTCGGTAAGTTTTTCGAGCTGTGCGAAAAGTTTCATGTTGCCTTCGCTGTCGATTGAAACGCCCAGTTGAGCAAATTTAACGCCCTCGCCCAAATCTTTTTCCGAAATGTTTTTGAGCATGTCGACGGCATTACCGACCTGCCCCATGACTTTTTCCGCGTATTCGTCATCTTCCGCCATTTTTTCGAGTTCTTCGGTGGTGAACATGACCGAATATTCCTTATCGCTGCCGAGCGTTTTGGAAGTGTCCATGTCATTGGAGACGACGAAATTATAATCGCCGTACTTTTTGCGGAGATTTTCAAGATAGCTCTGCGCTTTGGCTGAAAGTTTCTGCTCGTCGGATTGAACGTTGTCGCCTTGCGTCTTTGACAATTCCAAACCTTCGGTAGAAATTTCCACGGTAGCATTGGCGGCGGCAAAGGGATTGCTTTCGGCAACATTATTATTTTGAGTCGCCGTTTGATTGCCGAACTGCCCCGCCGTTTGGTAAGACCTTAGAAAATTTGCGCTAATCGCGTTCAACATGATGTGTCCCTCCCTAACAAAATCCATTCCGTTGATTTGATTTATTATAGCACGTTTTCGCAAAGACTCAAGCAGGAAAAAAATTTTTTGAACTGTAAACGCTCGCAAGTTTTGATTTCTCGTGTGATAATATAAACAATATTTTTTAAACCTGTTGACTTTAAATTAAAAGTCGTTTATAATTCAATCAGCAGTTTTAAAAAAATTTAGTTGAGAGTTTAAACGATTCGAGGAAGGAGTTGTTTAAATGTCAAAATACGTAATGGGGATTGACCAAAGCACGCAGGGCACAAAAATTCTCCTGTTCGATTCAAACGGGAAGGTCGCCTTTCAAGCTGCTCAAACTCATAAACAATTTATCAACGACAAAGGTTGGGTCGAACACAATCCCGATGAAATTTGGAATAATATTAAAATTTTAGCTCGACAAATCACTTGGGGAAATGGAGTTTCGCCGCGCGACATCGTTGCAATCGGAATAAGCAATCAGCGCGAAACTGCTTTGGCGTGGAACAAATCGACGGGCGAAAGTATTTATCCCGCAATCGTCTGGCAATGCGCTCGCGGCGCGGCAATCTGTGATGAGCTTGAAACTCGCGGTTTAAAAAATCTCGTCAAAGAAAATACCGGCTTAACTTTGTCGCCGTATTTTTCCGCCGCAAAACTCGCTTGGATTATGCGCAATGTTCCCGAAGCTCAAAAACTCGCCAACGAAAAAAATCTCTGTATGGGGACTGTCGACAGCTGGTTGATTCATAAAATGACGGGCGGCGAAGTTTTTAAAACCGATTATTCAAACGCCTCAAGGACACAATTTTTTAATATTAAAACGCTCGCGTGGGATAATGAAATCTGCGCGGCGTTCGGTATTCCCGTCAGCGCATTGCCCGAAGTAAATTTCTCCGACAGTTTCTTCGGCAAAACTACTGTTGACGGGATTTTTGATGCCGAAATTCCCGTTTGGTCAATGCTCGGCGATTCACACGCGGCACTTTTCGGACAAGGTTGCCATACTGCCGGACTTGCCAAAGGAACTTACGGAACAGGCTCTTCAATCATGCTGAACACGGGCGAAAATTTAATTAAAACCGAACAGGGTTTGGCGTCGACAATCGCTTGGGGCATGAATAAAAAAATTTCCTACGCGCTCGAAGGAAATATCAATTACACCGGCGCGAGTATCACTTGGCTTAAAGATGACTTGAAACTTATCGAATCCGCAGCAGAGACGGAAAATTTATCTCGTCTGGCAAATCCTGCCGATAAATCTTATTTTGTGCCCGCCTTCACCGGACTTGGTGCACCTTACTACGACAACGACGCCACGGGAATTTTCAGCGGGATAACTCGTGTCACCGGCAAAAATGAAATGGTTCGCGCCGTCGTCGACAGCATTGCCTATCAGATTTTCGACGTGATTGACTTAATGGAAAAAGTTTCGGGCGATGAACTTAAAACTTTGCAAGCGGACGGCGGTCCCACTCGCAACGCTTACTTAATGCAATTTCAATCGAACATTTTAAATAAACCTGTCGAAGTTCCGCCGATAGCTGAACTCTCTGCGATGGGAGCAGCTTATTGCGCAGGCATTGCGGCAGGTTTTTATGATAAAGAAAAAGTTTTCGGCGGACTCTCTTGGCAACAATACAATCCGAATATGTCTGCCGACGAACGCGAAAAACTTTTAAAAGGCTGGCATGAGGCTGTTAAAAAATCCATGAGCAGGATTTAAATTTTAGGGGAGGTTTAAATAAAATGGCTAAAATTAAATTGGGTTACGCGCCGACGCGCCGCAGTATCTTCAGTGCTCCCGACGCCGTAAAATATCGCGGGCTGACGAAAGACCGCCTTAACGAGCTGGGCATTGATTTTGTCGATATTGACGATATTAACGATGAGGGCTTGCTTTACGACGAAAACGACCGCCTTAAAATTCTCGAAAAGTTCAAGGCGGAAGGTATCGACGGATTGTTTTTCCCGCATTGCAATTTCGGCACCGAATACGTTTGCGCCCGTCTCGCTCGTGATATGGGCTTGCCTGTCTTATTGTGGGGTCCTCTCGATGAACGCCCCGACGAAAACGGCGTAAGACTTCGCGACACTCAATGCGGACTTTTCGCGACGGGTAAAGTTTTGCGTCGATTCCGCGTGCCGTTTACTTACATGACAAATTGCCGCCTCAATGACCCGGTTTTTGAACGCGGGCTGAGAGATTTTATCGCGGTGTGCAATGTCGTTAAAACTTTTAAAAATATTCGTATCTTGCAGATTGGTCCGCGCCCGTTCGATTTCTGGTCGACCATGTGCAACGAAGGCGAACTCCTCGAAAAATTTAATGTGCAACTTTCTCCGATTCCTTTGCCCGAACTTACCAAGGAAGTCAAACTCGCTAAGGAAGAGGGCACCGAAGTTAAAAAGACTATCGATTACATTCGCACCAACATGGAAATTTGCGTTAATGATACCGCGCTTGAAAATGTCGCCGCGTTGAAAGTCGCAATGTCCAAACTTATCAAAAAGTACGGTTGCAAGGCCGCCGCGATTCAATGTTGGAACGCTCTTCAAGACGAACTCGGAATCATGCCCTGCGCGGCAAATGCTCTGCTCAACGACGAAGGCATCCCCGTCGTTTGTGAAACCGATATTCACGGCGCGATAACTGCTCTGCTTGCCGAGGCGGCGGGCATGGGTACGACAAGAACTTTCTTTGCAGATTGGACGATTCGTCATCCCGATATTCAAAACGGCGAACTCCTTCAGCACTGCGGACCGTGGCCGATTTCAATCGCTAAGGAAAAAGCTAAGCTGACTTATCCGCTGGCATTCGACCACCCCGGCAGCTTGACCGCTGAGGCTAAACACGGCGACTTGACTCTTTGCAGATTCGACGGCGACAACGGAGAATATTCTTTGTTGCTCGGCAATGCCAAGGGCGTCGAAGGTCCCAAAGGCATGGGCACTTATCTTTGGGTCGAAGTCGAAAATATTAAACGCCTTGAGGCAAAAGTTGTCGAAGGTCCTTACATTCATCATTGCGTTGGAATTCACAAGGACGTTGTTCCCGTGCTCTACGAGGCTTGCAAATATATCGGCGTTAAGCCCGACCTCTACGACCCGATTGAAGAAAAAGTTAAAGCTTATTTAAGAGGAGAGTGAAATTTTATGAACCTGAAGAAAAAAGCTTACGAATTGCGCAAAGATGTTGTCGAAATGATTTACCGCGCGAAGACGGGGCATATCGGCGGCGACTTGAGCGTCATGGAAATTTTGGTTGATCTCTATTATAAGCAAATGAACGTTACGCCCGAAAATTTTAAGGACGCTGACCACGACCGCTTTGTTATGAGCAAAGGTCATTCCGTCGAGGCTCTTTATGCCGTGCTCGCCGACAGAGGATTTTTCCCTAAAGAAGATTTGAAAACTTTCGCAACGTTCGGTTCAAAATATATCGGGCACCCGACAAATAAAGTCAACGGCATTGAAATGAATACCGGCTCGCTCGGACACGGACTCGGCGTCGGAGTCGGCATGGCTCTTGCCGGAAAAATGGATAACAAAAATTATCGCGTCTATGTCGTCATGGGCGACGGCGAAGTTGCCGAAGGTTCCGTTTGGGAAGCGGCTATGGCGGGCAGTCACTACAAGCTTGACAATTTAACCGCGTTCGTCGACAGGAATCATTTGCAAATTTCCGGCACGACCGAACAGGTTATGAATCAAAAATCGCAAGAGGCTCGTTGGGCGGCGTTCGGCTGGAATGTTATCAGCGTCCCCGGTAACGACCTCGACGCAATCGACAACGCCGTTGAACTCGCAAAAAAAGTTAAAGATAAATCGACAGTTATCATTGCGCACACTGTTAAAGGTTGGGGCATTTCGTTCGTAGAAAATCAAGTCGGCTGGCATCATCACGTTCCAAACGATGAAGAGTATCAAGCCGCATTGAAGGAATTGGACGAGAGGGGTGCGCAATATGAATAAAATAGCCAACAAAAATGTCATTAACAACGTCTTGGTCGAAGAGGCGGCAAAGGATAAAAATATCGTCGTGCTGTGCAGTGATTCTCGCGGTTCGGGCGGCTTGGGACCTTATGCCAAAACTTTTCCCGCGCAATTTGTCGAAGTCGGTATCGCGGAACAAAATTTAGTTTCGATAGCGGCGGGTTTGGCTGCTTGCGGTAAAAAATCTTTTGTATTCTCGCCCGCAAGTTTTTTGTCGACGCGTTCAATGGAGCAGGCAAAAGTTGATGTCGCATATTCTCACACTAACGTTAAACTTATCGGCATATCGGGCGGCGTCAGCTACGGCGAACTTGGCATGACGCATCAATCCGCAAACGATATTGCAATCATGGCGTCGACGCCCGGCTTGAGAGTTTATCTGCCCTGTGACCGTTTCCAGACCGAAAAATTGATTCGCGCTCTTCTGCAGGATAAAGACCCCGCTTATGTCAGAATCGGTCGCAATCCCGTTGAAGACGTTTACGAGGAAGGCAACGTTCCCTTTGAACTTAACAAGGCGGTTACCATTCAAGACGGCTCCGACGTGACGATTATTGCTTGCGGCGAAATGGTTCAAGGTGCAAAGGCGGCGGGCGAACTCCTCAAGGAAAAAAATATTTCCGCGCGCGTTATAGATATGTATTGCGTCAAACCGATTGACAAGGAAACGATTATCAAGGCGGCGCAGGAAACGAAACTTATCTTGACGGTCGAAGAACATGTTAAACTTGGCGGTCTCGGCTCGATGGTCGCGCAAGTCGTTGCGGAAAATGCTCCCGTCAAAGTTGTGAGTCTCGGCTTGCCCGACGAACCTGCCATTTCCGGAAAGTCCGCGCAGATTTTTAAATATTACGGCATGGACGCGGAAGGCATCGTCAAAAAAATTTCCGAGCTTATATAATTGCAAACACTCTCCATTAACATAAATCAGCCGACGAGTATAATTGCCGAAAGTACTTGTCGGCTGCGCCTTAGGGCGATAAAATTAGGAGTTAGGAGTTAGGAGTTAGAGTTTTTTCCCCTAAATCCCAAATCCTAAATCCTAAATCCTAAACAAGGAGTGATTAAATTATATGAGCAAGCTAAAAAAATTTTGTGCAATGATTGCGTCGGCGTGTTTAATGGGAATTTTGCTTACAGGTTGCGGCAATGAACCTGCCAAGACTTCGGGCGATAAAAAAGTTTTGACGGGCGGCGGTACAAATGTCATGTGTATCATCATGCCTCCGCCGACCAATCCTTTCTTTAAAACGGAAATGGAAGTTGCTGAGGCTAAGGCTAAAGAACTCGGCTACGATACCAGAATTTTGATTCACAATGACGACGTTGCCACGCAATCCGATTTATTCGACGAGGCGATTAACAACAGAGCCGCCGCGATTATTTGCGATAACGCCAGCTCAAATGCAACCGTCATTCCGATAAAAAAAGCTCGCGAGGCAAATATCCCGACATTTTTAATCGACCGCGAGATTACCGAAAAAGACGTTGCAATTTCTCAAATCGTCGCGGACAATTATCAAGGTGCAAAAGGTATCGCTGAAGTTTTCGTCGAGGCTATGGGCGAGCAAGGAAATTATGTTGAACTCCTCGGACGCGAGACGGATACCAATGCTCACATTCGTTCCGCCGCTTTTCATGAAGTTATCGACGCTTATCCGAATATGAAAATGGTTGCTCAACAGACTGCTCATTGGGAACAGATCGAGGCAACCGAAGTTATGGAAAGAATTTTGCAAGATCATCCCGACATCAAAGGTCTTGTGTGCGGCAACGACACAATGGCTATCGGCGCACTTACGGCAATAAAAAACGCCGGGCTTTCGGGCAAGGTGATTGTTATCGGGCTTGACGGCTCCGACGACGCGGCAGACGCAATCAAAGCGGGAACCA
>JAFSOQ010000045.1 GCA_017446845.1 Selenomonadaceae bacterium
AATTAGGAATTAGGAATTAGGAATGAACTTGTTCCCGGTTCCCGGTTCCTTGTTCCTTGTTAAGGAATGAGGAATAATTTTTGAAAATCGGATTTTTTGATTCGGGGATAGGCGGGCTTAGCGTTTTGCATCATGCGATGAAAATTTTGCCGCAAGAAGAATTTATTTTCTTTGCGGACGAAGACAACGTTCCCTACGGTACAAAATCGCCTGAAGAAGTTTTGCGCTTTGTCGACGAGGCATTTAAATTTTTAATCGCGCAGGAAGTTTCGGCAATCGTCGTGGCGTGCAATACGGCAACTTCGGTAGCGGTTCGGAAAATGCGCGAGAAATATTCTCTTCCGATAATCGGAATGGAGCCGGCGTTGAAAGTTGCGTTGGACTTATTCCCGAACAGAAAAGTTTTGGTGACGGCGACGGCGATAACAATCACGGGCGAAAAAATTCGGCGGCTGATAAAAAAACTTCACGCGGAAAATCTCGCGGAGTTAAAAGCTTTGTCGCAGTTGGTAGAATTTGCGGAGCGGCAGGAATTCAATTCGGCGGCGGTCGAAGAATATCTGCGCGGCGAACTTGAAAATTACGATTTGGAAAAATTTTCGTCGCTGGTATTGGGTTGCACGCATTTTAATTATTTCAAGGACACGCTGAGAAAAATTTTGCCGCCGCACGTGAAAATTTTGGACGGCAACGCGGGCACGGTCAACGAACTCATAAGACGGACGAATTTGCAATCTGCGCGGGCTGAAAATTTACCGTCGATAAAATTTTTTTATTCGGGACGATTGGTGACGGATTCGGCAGAACTTGCACGACTTGAAAAATTTTTGCGGCGGCTCGACGAAATGGAGGCGATTTTTTGAAAAACTTTAATGACGCTAGCAATGCGCATGCATTGCGTACGAGCGCGGCGACTAACTTTAAATCGTCGGAACGGCAAGGCGCGACCGCTGTTCCCTCGCTTTTAAAGCGAGCGGCGATTTTCGACATGGACGGGACTTTGGTCGACACGCTCGCCGATTTATACGACAGCGTTAATGAAATGCTTGCTCATTACAATTTGCCGTTGAGGACGCTCGACGAGGTCAGACAATTCGTCGGCAACGGCGCACGAAAATTGATGATTCGTTCTTTGCCCGCCGATTGCGATTTTGTCGACGAAGCTTTGGATTATTACAACGGCTGCTACGCTCGCAACTGTTTGAAAAAAGTCAAGCCCTACGACGGGATTATAGAATTCTTGACGGCGTTGGAGGCAAAAAAAATTCCGCTCGGCATTTGCACCAATAAGCAACACTTCGCGGCAGTTGAGATTGCAGAAAAAATTCTCGCACCGATAAAATTTTCCTACGTCAGCGGCGACGAACCCGGTCAACCGCGCAAGCCCGACCCGACTCGTGCCCTGGCAGGGGCAAAAAAATTTTCTGTCGCGCCCGAAGACGTTGCTTACTTCGGAGACACGGCGGTTGATATTCAGACGGCTATCAACGCGGGCTTTTTGCCAATCGGGGTGACGTGGGGTTTTCGTCCGAAAAGTGAACTTGAAGACAGCGGCGCAAAAATTATCGTCGACCACCCGAATGAAATTTTGGAGCAAATCAATTTCGGTTGAAATTTGAATTTTGGCGGCGCGTCTGATATATTTATGCGGAAAAATTTTTTGAGGAGTGACGGCATGGCAAAATCAATAAGTTTGCTTTTGCTCGACGATAAGGCGGACGGGCGAATCAAATGCACAATCAAGGGCAGGTCGGGAGTTATTTTTAAAATTCCGCGCGAAAGTTTGAACGAGAGCAAAAACCGTGACGATTTGAATCGCGACGGAATTTATTTTCTGCTCGGCAAGGAAGACGACCGCGAAAAAATTTACGTCGGACAAGCAAGCACTCGTAAGAACGGCAATGGAATCCTCGGACGCTTAAGCGAACACGACCGCAAAAAAGAATTTTGGACGAAAGCAATAGTCTTTACAACGACGGATAATTCTTTCGGAGCAACGGAATTAAATTGGCTTGAAAATAAATTCTGCAACATGGCGATTAAGGCGGCGCGTTATGAAGTTACGAACGGCAACGAACCTCAGCCCGGCAACGTCAGCGAGGAAAAGAAGATTGAGCTTGAAGAGCAAGTCGAATTCGCGAAATTGATTCTCAGTTCAATCGGCTATAAAATTTTTGAGCCGAAAAAAAAAGTTTCTCCGCCTCCGCCCGGTGAAGAAATTTTTCAACTGTCACGTCTTATTAAACGTCTCGGCAGAACAGTCAACGCGCAGATGAAACGCACGCCGACAGGTTATAAAGTTTTGGCGGGCAGTGAAATTTCTCCGCTCGATGCAGATAAATTATCCGCACCTATGAAAAAACTTCGTCACTCGGAAAAAGTCGCAAACGGAAAATTGATTGAGGATATTGAATTTTCTTCGCCGACATCAGCTGCAGAATTTGTAATTGGAAATAATGCAAACGGTTGGGAGTATTGGAAATTAAACGGCGTGTCGCTGAAAAATTTGCAATAAAAGAAAGCCCGCAGGTTATCAAAGCCCGCGAGCTTTTTTGTTTGTCAAAGTTCGATTAAATTACCTTGCGCGTCAATCGGGTCGGTCAGCATGAAAAGTGAACTCAAATCGACGTGGAAAATTATCGTGTACTCGTCCTCGTCGGGAGCCGCGCCGTTAAATTTGTTGCTGTAGAGGAGCGACGCCGCTTGCGCGTAGTCGTTGACTTGGTCGCCGAACGCGTTAATTTTTTTTGTGCAAATCGGCTCCAAAAATTTAAAGACGGTGCCCGCAGAAAAAATTCCGTCGATAAAAACTTTTTCGGGCAGATAATTATTGTCCTCAACGAACGGAATTGCAACTTTCGAGCGCAAGAAAAGATTTTCAAAATCCAAATTTTTAATCATCACGTCACCTCAAAAACTTACGGAGAATTTAGTCTTTTTATCTTCGGCAAGCGTGAGGAAATTGGCAAAGCCGGTCATTTCCAAAACCTCGCGGACATTTTCGCGGATATTGTAAATTTTCATGGAGCCTTGCCTGTCCATACGCTTTTGAAGTTTGAGGAGAGTACGCAAGCCCGCCGAAGAAATATATTGCAAATCGGCAAGGTCGAGCGTTAAATCGGTTACGCCGTTGAGTGACGAGCTTAAATCTTTATCGAGTTCGAGTGCGGTAACTGCGTCTATCCTTCCGCCGAGGAAAACTTTCAACGCGGTTCCCTCCGAAATTTTTTTTATGTCCATTGAAACGCCTCCTTTTTCGGCGATTGTAGCAAAATTTGTAAAGGGGCGTCAAGTGTGCTAAGATTGAATAAAAATTTTTTTGAGGAGGATTTTAAAATGAATAACTGCAAGGCGATTCAAATCAGCGAAAATATTTTTTGGGTGGGCGCAGTCGATTGGTCGATGAGAAATTTTCACGGCTACGAAACTTCGCGCGGCTCAAGCTACAATGCTTATCTGATTCTCGACGAAAAAATTACGCTTATCGACACGGCGAAGATTAATTTCAAGGACGAGTTGATTGCAAGGATTTCTTCCGTCGTCGACCCCGCGCAGATTAGCGTTATCGTCTCCAGCCACGTCGAACCCGACCACAGCGGAGCACTCAAGGAAATTGCGGCACTTGCTCCCAACGCCGAAATTATCACGACAAATCCCAACGGCTTGAAAGGTTTGACCAATCGTTACGGCAAGTTGAATTATAAGCCGGTCAAGGCGGGCGATGAAATTTCTATCGGCAAGCGGACTTTGAAATTTGTCCCGACGCCCATGTTGCATTGGCCGGATTCGATGGTCACTTACTGTCCCGAAGAGAAAATTTTATTTTCCAACGACGCATTCGGCGAACACCTTGCGACTTCCATGCGTTTTGACGACGAAAATAATTTGGAAACGATTTTACGCGAGGCAAAGAAATATTACGCGAATATTTTAATGCCCTTCGGCAAGCAAGCACAGACCGCGCTTAAAGCTCTCGGCGGTTTGGAAATTAAAATGATTGCGACGGGGCACGGAATTATTTGGCGGAAGCATATCGATAAAATTCTTGACTGCTACAAAAAATGGAGTGCGGGCGAAGTCGAAGAACGCGCGGTTATCGTTTTTGATTCGATGTGGCATTCGACGGAAATTTTGGCGCAGACGATTACCGAGGCTTTTGCCAAGAGAAAAATTCCCGCCGCATTTTACGACATAAAAAAAACGCCGCTCAGCGATATTGTCACGGACGTTTTCACGAGCAAATATTTGGCAGTCGGTTCGCCCACAATTAACAATCAGATGATGCCGACGATTGCCGCGTTCCTCTGCTATTTGAAAGGTTTGCGTCCCGTCAATCATAAGGCGTTCGCGTTCGGAAGTTACGGTTGGGGCGGACAAAGTATCGGCATGGTTGAAGACGAACTTAAGGCGGCGGGCTGCGAAATTATCCTCGACAAAATCCGCGTCGCCAATGTTCCGACCACTCAACAGCTCGACGACATCACGGAAAAAATTCTCGCGCTCAATTTGTAAGGCAGGTTTAACATGGAGTATTTCGGTTACAGAGCAACCGTTGAATTTGACGGCGAAAATTTTTGCGGCACGATTGAAAACATCTCCGACCTTGTGACTTTTGAAAGCGATAACTCGAACGATTTAGAGCGCGAATTTCATGCCGCCGGTAATGTTGGTGCTTAATCTTTAAGGAGAAAATTTTATGGCAAAACAACTCAACGCCGAACAAAAAACAATCAGCCAAATTCTTAACGACCCTAACAGAGCAAAATTTTTAATTCCCGACTATCAGCGGTCGTATTCTTGGGAGCAGGAGCAATGCGAAACGCTTTGGGGAGATATTTTATCGTTTGCATTCCCGTTCGACCACGCTTTTGACGCAAATAACGACAGATATTTTCTCGGCACCATATTAACTTATCAAAATTCGTCGTATGAACACGAGGTTATCGACGGTCAACAGCGGCTTATAACTTTTTTGCTTATGCTTCGAGCCTTCTATCAAGCGTTTGAAAAAATCGACGTAAAGAACAAGGAAAATATTCTAACGAGTATAGGCAAATGCCTTTGGGAAACCGACGAGTTTGGAAACGTTGAAAAGACGAGTCTTAAATTAAATTCTGAAGTTGCCTCCGACGAAGACACCGCCGAATTTAAAAAAATTCTTGAGACCGGCACTGCAACTGAAAAAAATTCGAGCAATTACGCTGTTAATTACAACTTGTTCGTGAAGTGGATTGAAGATTTCAAAAAAGATAATCCCGACAATTTTTCCTATTTGCCGATGAGGATTTTAAACAACTGCATACTCCTGCCGATTGAGGCGGATAATCAGAATACCGCGCTTAGAATTTTCACGACGCTTAATGACCGCGGAATGCCTCTTTCCGACGGCGACATTTTCAAGGCGCAATTTTATAAATTTTTCTCACGCAAGGGCAAACAAGCTAAAGAAAAATTTATTCGCCGCTGGAAAGATTTAGAGGAACTCTGCAGTAAAAATTTTCACCCGCGCAAGGGCACGCCTACCGATGATTTGTTTATGCGCTACATGTATTACGCCAAAACGAAACGAGCCGTCAAGGCGGACAAGAGAATAAGCGACACCTTCTCGAACATGCGCGACTTTTACAGCGAAAACAATTACGAAATTTTTCAGAGTGACGATGCTTTTGAAGATTTGGTTACGCTGGCAAATTTCTGGGATAATGTCGCCGAACGTAACGAAAAATTTTCGTCGCGAGTTTTAAAGAAACTTTATATACTTGATTGCTCACCCTACAGCGTTTGGAGTTACGTGGTATCGCTTTATTTTATGAGCAATCGCGATTCGGAAAACAATTTGGCAGAGGAAAAATTTTGCGCTTTCTTGGATAAAGTGACGGCAATGATTTTGATGAACGCCATTTCTGAATCGGGAACACAAAATATCCGTCGCCCGTTCGTGTTGGAGTTCAAAGATATTTTTCACGGCGAGCCGCTCGAATTTGACTTGCAATTTAAGCCGCAAGAAAAAGTTTTTCGCCGGCGATTGTCAGACATGGGGTTCAGCAACAACAGGGCGGTTACGCGGACAATGTTGACATGGTGGCTTTTCCTCGATCCTTTGCAGGAATTGCCGCCGCTCGGAGTAGATTTGCAAATCGAACACATTTTGGCAAAGAAACGACAAGAACTTCATCACGTGCTGAAAAATCCTGCCGCGCTGGAATTTTTGGGCAATAAATCATTGCTCGAAAAAACAATCAATATTCGGGCGTCGGATTGTCGACTTGTCGACAAGAAAATTTTTTATCTCGGCGACGGCAAATCTAAGTTCGGAACATTTAATCGGGAACTGCGCTCCCTTGCCGAAACTCGTGACGATTTTACGGAAGAAGAGATTATCGCACGCAACGAAAAAATTTTTGAAACGTTCGTCAAATATCTGCGCGAAAATGATTTGTTGCTTTAGCCGCGGAAATGTTGAACCCAGTAATGCTTATATTTTGAATTCGCTTGGTAGTAGTAGACGACGCCCAATTCTTTGTATTCCTTGTTTAAAATGTTGTCGCGGTGAGTTTTTGAATCCATCCATGCTTGAACAACTTGCTTGGGGGTAGTCTGTCCGCCCGCCAAATTTTCGCCGAGTATGTGTCCGCGAGTAGGCATCGCCGTAAAACATTTCGTACCGTTCGGGCGCGTGTGAGAAAATTTTGTCGGCAACTCGACCGCTCTGACATAAGCACTTGCCGCCAAATCTTTGGCAAATTTCAAAGGACCCGCCCCGGCTTTTGCCCGCTCCTTATTGACCAGCCGCAATACCTCCATGGGAAAATCTTGTGTATTCGCTTTTTGAATCACGCGCGGCGTATCTGTTGCTGCATTGACTTTCTGAACGAGCGAAACATCTGCAAAATTCACAGCCGCGACCAAAAATATTATTACGACGCTCAAGAAAAATTTTTTCATTGTCAATCACCTCGCTGAAATTTTATTCGTTCAATCTTAATCGCGCCTTAACAACGGAATAAAAATTTTTCAGATTATTTTTTGTAAAACTTGTCGAGTCGGCGGCAGTTATGATATAATTCGCCCGACAAAATTTTTTCTCACTTTCTGAGAGGAGTGTTTCAAAATGAGATTGCCTAAAGTTTTTAAGAGAGTCGTGACTGTCGTTTGTGCCTTGGCATTGGCGGTAGGCGTCGCAGGTTGCGGCGGCGGTGGCGATAAAGAACAATTCATCAACATCGCTACGGGCGGCACGGCAGGCACTTATTATCCTATCGGCGGAGCCATTGCCGAAGTCCTCAATAAAAACGGCATGAACGCCAGCGCACAATCAACAGGCGCGTCCGTCGCTAATATCAACATGTTAAAGGATAAACAGGTTGAACTTGCAATCGTTCAGAACGATATAACTTATTACGCGGTCAACGGCGAGGAAATGTTTAAAGACAGCGGCAAAGTTGAAAATCTCAAAGGTATCGCTTCGCTTTATCCCGAAACTTGCCAATTTGTCGTCCGCGAAGATTCCGGCATTAAATCCATTAACGACCTCAAAGGCAAACGCGTTGCAGTCGGTGCAGCAGGTTCCGGCGCAGAAGCCAACGCCCGCCAGATTCTTGAGGCTTACGGGATTACTTATGATGATGTCAGCGAGCAATTCCTTTCCTTTGCCGAAGGTTCCTACGCTCTCAAAGACGGCACTGTTGATGCGGCGTTCGTGACTGCAGGTTATCCTACCGCTTCAGTTCAAGATATTGCCTCCCAAAATAAAATTCGTCTCCTGCCCGTCGGCGACGAGCAAATCAAAAAACTTGCCGATAAATATCCTTTCTACACCAAGACAACCGTTCCTGCAGGAACTTACCAGGGCTTTGACGAAGAAATTCAAACAGTCAGTGTCATAGCTATCCTCGTTGCCAACGACAAAATTGACGCGGCTCTCGGCGAAAAACTCACCAAGGCTATCTTCGACAACTTAGACAAGATTGCGGCGGCGCACTCTGCCGGCAAGAACATCACCAAAGAAAACGCCCTCAAAGGCATGGACTTCATCACCATGAACGAAGGCGCAACCAAAGTTCTCAAATAATTTTCCTTGCAAAAAATTTTTCGGTTGATATAATTCACCTTGAGATTAAGGACAATTAAATGCTTATCGTTATCACTCAAAACGCAAAAAAAATCCCCCGAGAAATCTGCCGGAAACAGACTCTCGGGGGTCTTTGAGCCAATCGTACACGAAACGCCCAATGACGCTCGTGACGATTCTCTTAAAGAACCGGACAATAATGCCCATCGCTATCACCCCCTTTCCGTTAATAACTTCAAGGTCGAGTGGTAACATGGGCATTTTGTCATTTCAAGTTTAATTTGTCAAGGCAGGCATTTTGGAGGAGATATGGAAAATTTTATCGTGACGACGACGCGCAAGCCCGATTCCGCTCAAGAAATTTTTGCAGAAGAAATTTCCCAAAAACTCGGCGGAAAATTTATTCAACGTGAGGATTTTTCCTTCGACCTGCTCAAAAAAAATCACGACGCGGAAAATATTTTGCTCGTCAAGAAAAATTCTTTGAGTATCGTGACGGCGGAAGGCGAATTATTTTTCCACCCGAATACCGCGCACCTTAGGATAAAAAATCTGCGCGGCGGCGAAGGTGACCGCTTGATTGACGCGCTGAAAATTTCCGACGGCTCGAAAGTTTTGGATTGCACGCTCGGTTTGGGTTCAGATGCCATTGTCGAAAGTTTTATCGTCGGCGCGGCAGGAAAAGTCGTTGCGTTGGAAATTAATCCGCTTATCGCCGAAATTGTCAGTCACGGCTTAAAAAATTTTTCCGACGACAGCCCGCATATTTTGGAGGCGATGCGCCGCGTCAAAGTCATTAACACCGATTGCGGGGAATTCCTCAAAACTTGTGCGGATAATTCCTTCGACGTGGTTTATTTCGACCCGATGTTCCGTCGCCCGATTAAAAAAAGTTCGGGGCTTAATCCGATTCGCCCGCTTGCCGATAATCGCCCGCTTGCCAAAGAAATTATCGCCGAAGCTTGTCGCGTGGCAAAATTCCGCGTCGTCTTGAAAGAACATAACGGCAGTTCGGAATTTGTTCGGCTCGGCTTTAAAATCGTCGACGGCGGAAAATACAGTTCCGTTGCCTTCGGCGTCATTGACAAGAATTTTTTTCCTTCTGTAGATTTGAATAGTCAAGCCAAGTGCAAAACTTCTGTCAGTTAGAAATTAAAGCACAATCAAAATTCTAATTCCTGATTGACAGAATGGCGGTCTCTGATTTCGCAATTTTATTAAAAATTTTTTTGGAGGAATCATGATTAATCTGCCGCAAATAATTTTCAGTAAAGTTATTCGGGCGGTCGTCGAGTTCAAGCTGATTAATGACGGCGACAAAATTTTAATCGGCGTGTCGGGCGGCAAGGACAGTTTGTTTTTGACTTACGCGCTTGAAACCGTCCGCCGACGCATGAAAAAAAATTTCTCGCTGATTGCGCTGACGATTGACCCGAAATTTACCGACGACTTCAACGAAAAAATTTCCGCCGTCAAAAATTTTTGCAACGAACTCGGAATTGAACACGTAACTTGCGCGGTCGACATTGCCAAATTGATTCGCGAGCAAAATAATAAAAATCCGTGCTACACTTGCGCCTATTTCCGCCGCGCAGTTGTAAATCGTTTTGCCAATGAACTCGGCGCGAACAAAGTTGCCTACGCGCACCACCTCGACGACGCCGTTGAAACTTTTTTTATGAGTTTGCTTTCAAGCGGACAACTTACGACTTTTCAGCCGAAAACTTTTTTGGACAGGACAAATGTTACCGTGATTCGCCCGCTGATTTACGTCCGCGAGTCCGAGATAAAAAATTTCGTCGCCAAAAATAATTTTGACGTTTTAAAATCGCCGTGCCCGTTCGACGGCGCGACCAATCGTCAGCAAATAAAAAATCTCATCGTCGAGCTTGAAAAAACTTTTCCCGACCTGTTCAGTCATTTGGCGTCGGCTATGCGTAAAGATTCAATCGGCGAGCTGTGGGACGCGCCCAAAACTCGTGAGCAAATGCGCGAGAATTATTTTGCGCTGAAGTTTGGAGGAAATCATCATGTTTAAAGATTTATGGCAGCAACGAGTTAAACTCGTCGAGGCGGATTTGATTAAAGAATTGCGCCGAACAAAATCACTCGACGAAAATTTAATGCGGGCAATGGAATACAGTTTGCTTGCGGGCGGAAAAAGATTGCGCCCGATACTTTTGATGGCGGCGGCGGACGCGATTAACGGCAACGGAGAAAAATTTATAACGGTTGCCGACGCGTTGGAGATGATTCACACTTACTCGCTGATTCATGACGATTTGCCCGCAATGGACGACGATGACTATCGGCGCGGCAAACTCACCAATCATAAAGTTTTCGGAGAGGCAATGGCACTTCTTGCGGGCGACGCGCTTTTGACTTTAGCTTTTGAAGTTACTTTACGTCAAGAAAATGTTCCGCACGAAATTTTATTGACCGTCCTAAAAGAAATCAGCACGGCGGCGGGCGCGGCAGGCATGGTCGGCGGACAAGTTATCGATTTACACTCGGAAGGCGTTCAAATTGATTTGGCGACCTTGAAACTCATGCACATGGGCAAGACCGGCGCATTGTTTAAAGCGGCGATTCGTTCGGGCGCGATACTCGCTCAAGCCTCTGAAGAAAAATTGAATTGCCTTACGCGCTATGCAGAAAATTTCGGGCTTGCCTTCCAGATAACCGACGACATTTTGGACGTGACCGGCGACGAAAAAATTTTGGGCAAACCGACCGGCTCCGACGAAAAAAATCGTAAATCAACTTACGTCAGCTTGACTTCCCCGGACGAGGCAAAACGCCTTGCAAAAGTTGCCGTCGACGAGGCTTTGAACTCTCTTGAAAATTTCGGCTCCGAGGCTGATTTTCTCCGCGAACTTGTTCAATATCTGATTGCCCGCGAAAAATGAGAATTTATTTGGACAACTGCTGTTATAATCGTCCGTTCGACGACCAAACTCAACCGCGTATTCGCGAAGAAACCGACGCCGTTTCCGCGATAATTACTCGAACGATGGCGAATGACGATATTATTTTGAGCAGCGATATTTTATTTTTTGAAGTCATGAAAATTAAAGCCCTCGACAAGCGACGCGCGATTTTATCTATGATAGACAGGGTCGCCGATAAAACCGTTGCTTTGAATGAACAAATTAATCTTCGGAAAAATGATATAATGTGCGCATCAAATATTCATGATATGGACGCGGCACATTTGGCTTGCGCGGAATTTGGTGACGCAGACATTTTTTTGACGACTGACGATAAACTTATCAAGGCTTGCGGGAATTTAAATTTGAAGTTCAGGATTTTAAATCCTGCGACATATTTCAAGGAGGTTATCGAAAATGGCAGAAATTGACATTAACGACAACGAGGAAATTTTAAAAACGGGTTGCGACGCACTTATTGCCGCTCTCGGCGTCGGCGGTTTTATTAAGTTTACACGTTTGTTTTATGGCGGCAAGGGCGATTATACAAAAGAAAAATATGAGCGTCCCGAAATGAGCTGGGATGAAATTATGAGCGAGCTTGAAAAGCTCCGTCTTGAGCGCGAACAAAATAAATCCAATCCGCTTGCAGAGGTATGAAAAATTTTTAGCGCGAAAGGATTTTGCCAAGCTTACGCCGAATAGCAGATAAAATATTTTTAAGGAGTTGTTTATAATGAGGAAAATTTTTTTGGCGACCTTGCTTATCATGATGATGACCGCGGCGACGGCATTGGCGGCGACCTGGCAACAGATCTACACCGACAACGACAACAACCTTATCTACTTCGACACGGATTCCGTGCAGATCTCCGCGATGGACAGTTCTCACGAAGACATTACCTTCAACGCAATGTTCCGCATGGAGTACAGCGACAAAGGTCGCAACGATTTAATTGATTGGTATCGCGATTATTCCATCGTGCCTGCGGGTATCGAAAACCTTTCCTACGACATCTCGACGATTCAATTCAAGTTTGAAGACGGCAAAAGATATTATCACATTTCCGAGCGCATTTGCTATCGCGCGGACGGCTCACAAATTGCGGATATGCACTACGTGAACAATGAACCCAACTGGCAAGAAATTCCTGTTGCTTCGGTCGTTGACGTTGAATACAACGAGGCAAAGTTGATTGTTGACGGCAAACGTTACAAGAGAGTCGACGCAGCAGAACTTTAATTTTAAGGAGAGATTGTCACGGGGCTGTTGAAAAGATTAAACTCACCCGCAGAACTTCAGAACATGAGCTTGACTGACCTTGAGGAGTTGGCGGGCGAAATCCGCGAGCTAATCTTGACAACGGTCGCGAAAAACGGCGGACACCTTGCACCGAGCTTGGGAACGGTCGAGTTGACGCTGGCACTTTATTCGGTGTTCGATTTCAGTAAGGACAGGCTCATTTGGGATGTCGGGCACCAAGCTTATACGCACAAAATTTTAACAGGGCGACGCGACACATTCCACACGCTGCGGACTTTGGGAGGCATAACGGGTTTCCCGAAGCGTGCCGAGTCGCCTTTTGATTCTTTTGGCGTCGGTCATGCCTCCACGTCAATCAGTGCTGCGTTGGGCTTTTTGATTGCGGCGGAGATTGAAAAAGTTAATCGCAAAGTCATCGCGGTTATCGGCGACGGTGCTTTGACGGGCGGCATGGCGTTTGAGGCTCTCAATCACGCGGGGCAACTCAAAAAAAATTTGCTCGTCATTCTGAACGATAACGAAATGTCGATTGATAAAAACGTCGGCGCGTTGTCGGAGTATCTTTCCAAAATCAGACTCAAGCCGCAATTTCATCGCGTCAAAAAAGAATTTGAAGACTTCGTTAAAAATATTCCTTTCCGCGACGTCGGCGAAAAAATTTTGCTCGCGGCGAATTCTGTTCGTGCAGGTGTATCGGCGGCGGTTTTCCCCGGCGCAATGTTCGAGGCGTTCGGATTCACTTATCTCGGTCCGATTGACGGTCACGATATAAAAGGCATGAAAGATGTTTTCTCGCGCGTCGGGATTATCAATGCGCCTGTTCTGATTCACGTGAACACGACCAAGGGCAAAGGTTACCCGCCCGCCGAAACTGCGCCCGAAAAATTTCACGGCGTCGGAAAATTCGATAAGGCGACGGGTCTGGTTATCAAAAAAAAATCTCCGCCGAGTTACACGGAAATTTTTTCGCAAGCGGTAATCGACTGCGCGACGCGTGATAAAAAAATCGTCGCGATAACTGCCGCAATGCCGACGGGCACGGGCTTGAAGAAGTTCGCAGAAAAATTCCCGCGCAGATTCTTCGACGTCGGAATTGCGGAAGAACACGCGGTAACTTTGGCGGCAGGTATGGCGGCGGGCGGATTAAAACCTGTCGTCGCGATTTACTCGACGTTTTTTCAGCGGGCTTACGACCAAATTTTACACGACGTCTGCTTACAAAATTTGCCGGTGCTGTTGTGTTTGGACAGAGCAGGACTTGTCGGCGAAGACGGCGCGACTCACCACGGAGCATTTGACTTGGCTTATCTGCGCACGATTCCGAACATGAATATCCTTGCGCCCAAAGATGAAAACGAATTGCGGCAAATGATTTTCGCGGCGTTTGAAAAAAATTTCCCCGTCGCGATTCGTTATCCCAGAGGTTCGGGACTCGGCGTCGAAGTTAAAACCAATCCCGAAAAAATTTCTTGGGGCAAGGCTCAATTCGTCGAAAAAAATCCTTCGGCGGAAATTGCAATCTTCGCGGTCGGGACAATGGTAAAATTCTGCGTCGACGCGGCGAAACTTTTGCGCGAGATAAATATTTCGGCGGACGTCATAAACGTTCGATTCGTCAAACCGTTTGACAAAGAACTTGTAAAAAAATCGGCGCGGGCGGCGAAAATTTTGGTCACGTGCGAAGAGGGAACATTAACGGGCGGATTCGGCTCGGCAGTCGCGGAATTTTTGGCGGATGAAAAAATTTCAACGCCGCTCCTAAGACTCGGCATAAAAGATGAATTCATCGGGCAGGGAACTCGCGCCGAACTTTTGAACATGTGCGGCTTGACGGCTGAGAAAATTGCTCAGCGGATACTCGAACGGCTTAACGAAATAATTTTCGGATTCTTAACGGACATAAGGTGAGACCATGCAAAGAAAGTATCAAGTAATCGGTTTAGTTTTGGAAGATGAATCACCCGAAGTTTTGATGAAACGTGTCACAGAAGCCGCGCCGGAGCTAATCAGACTTAATAATTTACCCAAATGCAAAGCAATCAATTTCTCAATTAATAAGTCGTTGAGGAATGGACATGAAACAGCGGCTTGACATTTTATTGACGGAGAGAAATTTTTTCGACAATCGCACTCGTGCCAAGGCGATGATTATGGCGGGAAAAATTTTGGTCAACGGACAGAAAATCGACAAGGCGGGCACGTTGATTGCTCCCGACGCCGAAATCAGAATTCTCGGCGAGGAAATGCCTTTTGTAAGTCGCGGCGGCTTGAAACTCCAAAAAGCCCTCGACGTGTTCAAAATTAATCTTGTCGGGAAAATTGCGGCGGATGTCGGGGCGTCGACGGGCGGCTTTACCGATTGCATGTTGCAACGCAGCGCGAAAATAGTTTACGCGATTGATGTCGGCTACGGTCAACTTGCCTGGAAACTTCGCAGCAACGTGCAAGTCGTCAACATGGAGCGAACGAATATTCGCAACGTCACGCGGGAAAATTTTTATTACGGCTTGCCGGAATTCGTTTCAATCGACGTGTCGTTTATCTCGTTGGAAAAAGTCTTGCCCGTCGTTTACGATTTCCTTAAAGATTCGGGCGAAGTTGTTGCGTTGATTAAACCGCAATTCGAGGCGGGGCGCGAACACGTCGGCAAGAAAGGCGTCGTCAAAGATAAAAAAATTCACGCGGCAGTTATCGAAAAAATTTTGAACTTCGCGACTGATGTCGGTTTCGGGATTATCGGCTTGGATTTTTCTCCCGTCAAGGGTCCCGAAGGCAACATAGAATATCTCGCGCATTTGACTAAAAATTTTTCGGCGGCGGACGTTGAAATTTTATTGGTGGTTAATTTGGCTCACGAGAAATTAAACTGATGGAAATCAGAAGCCTCTATCAGTTAGGAGTTGGTGCGGGTATGATGCAACTGGCGGTTTTCCCAAATATGAGCAAGCGGCGGGCAGGCGAAATTGTCGACCGCATTTTTAATTTTTATCATAACAAAGATGTGCGGCTGGTCATGCCCGCGACGGAGGCTCGTCAATTTCGCAGAGAAGAACACGGGTTGCCGTGCGTCGAGCGCGTTCATGTGGACATGGCGTTGAGTATCGGCGGCGACGGAACTTTATTGGGCGTGTGCAGAAGATTCAGCGGACAAAGCGTTCCGGTCTGCGGAATTAATCTCGGCACACTCGGATTTTTGGCGGACATTGAGCCGCGTGAATTGGAAAGCCGACTTGCGAAAATTTTGGCGGGTCAATATCGCGTTGAACGTCGACTGCTTTTAAGCGGCTACGTGCGCAACGAACTCGGCGAAAAATTTTTGGGCAATGCAATCAACGACGTTGTAATAACCAAGGGCGGCGTCGCTCGCATGTTGTACCTCGGTCTTTACATTAACAACACGCATTTAATGGACTACAAGGCGGACGGTATTATTGTTTCCAGCCCGACGGGTTCGACGGCGTATTCTTTAAGCGCGGGCGGTCCGATTCTCAATCCGACTATTCGGGCACTTTTATTAACTCCGATTTGCGCTCACACCTTCCAAATGCGTCCGCTGATTGTCAACGAGGACGACGAAGTTTTGATAAAAATTTCGGCAACTCAAGACGTTATGGTTACGCTTGACGGGCAAGTCAGTCATAAAATTCAGCCCAACGATGAAGTCATTATCCGCAAAGCAAAAGATTCCGCGCAGATTGTCAAATTCGACGACAAAAATTATTATGACGTGCTCAAGGCAAAAATGTGGAGCTGAAAAATTTTTACGGCTTAAAGGAATTTTAACGGCGGCAACAAATATTCAATCTTGATTCTTAAGAGTTTCAAGATTGTTTTTGTTTACGGGGGAATTTTAAATGTCGCAGTTTGATAAACGTAATCTTTCAATGATGATGGATTTCTACGAAATGACAATGGCGAACGGCTACTTTGTCAACGGCGGGGAAAATACTCGCGTGGCGTTCGACGTTTTTTATCGGCGCAACCCGGACGCGGGCGGCTTTGCAATTTTCGCAGGACTTGAACAGGTTATCGAGTACGTGGAGAACATGCAGTTCACCGAGAAGGATATTGATTATCTGCGCGAGCAAAAAATTTTCAGCGAAGATTTTTTGGTCAGCCTCAAAGATTTTCATTTCCGCGGAGATATTTACGCTTTTCCCGAAGGAACGATTATGTATCCCAACGAGCCGTGTTTGACTATCGTTGCCAATTTGATTGACGCGCAACTTGTCGAAACCGCAATCCTTGCGCAAATCAATCATCAGTCGTTAATCGCGACCAAAGCGCGCAGGATTGTTCGTGCGGCGGAAGGTCGTTTCGTTTCCGATTTCGGAGCCAGACGCGCTCACAACATGGACGCCGCAACTTACGGGGCACGCGCGGCATTTATCGGCGGCGTAAACGGCACGGCGACTGTCAGCGCGGGTCAACTCTTTAACATTCCCGTCAACGGCACAATGGCTCACAGTTGGGTTATGTACTTCCGCGACGAGTTTGAAGCTTTCAAACGTTACGCAGAAGTTTATCCCGATTCGACGACGCTTTTGGTTGATACTTATGATGTTGTCCATAGCGGTATTCCAAATGCGATTCGCGTCGCCAAAGAAGTTTTGGAGCCTCAAGGTAAACGTCTGCGCGGCGTGCGAATTGATTCGGGCGACTTGGCTTATCTGTCTAAAAAAATTCGCAAGATGTTGGACGACGCCGGCTTGAACGATTGCAGAATCATTGCTTCAAATAGTTTGGACGAATTCACGATAACTTCTCTGATAAGTCAGGGCGCGGCGATTGATTCATTTGGCGTCGGCGAACGTTTGATAACCGCAAAGTCGGAACCTGTCTTCGGCGCGGTTTATAAAATTGTTGCGGTCGAAGAGGGCGGAATTTTTGTCCCGCGTATCAAAGTCAGCGAGAACGTTGAGAAAATTACAAATCCCGGCTTGAAAAATATTTATCGCGTCTACGACGAGAACGGACATGCCGTCGCCGATATTATCGCGCTGTTTGATGAGCAAGTCGACATGAGCAAATCTTTCCGCTACGTCGACCCCGTTAAGCCGTGGAAAAATCGTCGCTTTGAAAATTGTACGGCTAAAAAATTGTCGCGACTTTATGTCAAGGACGGACGGCGCGTAGAAAATTTGCCGACGTTGCATGAAATTCGCGATTACGTCCGCGAGCAACTGGCAAAAGAAATTTGGCAGGAAGAACAGCGTTTTGAAAATCCGCACCGCCATTATCTGGACATGACGCCCGATTATTACGATATGAAAATGAGTCTGTTGCATAAAACTCGACAAGGCATGGATTCTTAACGAGGAGGAAAAATTTTGTCGTCAAAAGTCGCCGTCGTTATTCCGACTTACAAAGATGAACTCAACGAGTTTGAAAAAATTTCGCTCGCACAAGTCAGAAAAGTTTTGGGAAAATATCCGATAATCTTCGTCGCGCCCGAAGGAAAAAATTTTTCCTACTTGGAGCCGAACGATTTTATTGCCGCAGTGGACGCGCGTTTTTTCAAAAGTAAGGGCGCATATAACGAACTTATGATGTCGCCTTTCTTTTACAAAGCGTTCCTCGATTTCGATTACATTTTGATTTATCAGCTCGACGCATTTGTTTTTTATGACGCGCTGGAATATTTTTGTTCGCTCGGCTACGATTATATCGGTGCGCCCGTCGCTTATCATTCTTGGTGCGGCGTGAATAAAAATAAAACTCCGCGGGTCGGCAACGGCGGTTTTTCCCTGCGCAAGGTCAATGCTTTCTACCAACTTTTGACGGAATGTGTTGCCCTGCCGAATTGGAATCATTTTCTTGATAACTTTTATGAAGATGCTTTCTTTGGCATGTGCGGCATAAGAGACGATGTAAATTTCAGCACCGCGCCCATTGAAGTTGCCGTTCGTTTTTCCGTCGATTATTTCCCCGACCGTTTTTTAAGACGTATCGGAAATAAAATTCCGTTTGGTTGTCACAGTTGGTATAAATGCAGTGCCGAGGCTTACGTTAAAATTTTTATGCAAGCCGGCTACGATTTGCGACCGCTCCGAAATAAAATGGGCAATGAAGATTATCAAGACCGCTTATCTATTTGTTTGGAAACTGTAGCGTTAAATCGATTGGTTCGCGGGATTGAGCACGGGCAATCCGTTCTGCAATATTTGCCGACGAATCGTTTTGCTTCCGTTCGTGTCATTCACCATCCGAGCGTCATGAAAATTTTGGCGGGCTTGATTCAAGAAGAAAATTTCTTTACCGATAAAATTTTTTTCTTCGACGAAGCTGACTTTTTAAAACTCGTTCGTGACGTGACACGCGAGACTTTGCCGCACCTTGTGCTAAGCATAGAGTATGATGACTCTTTAATCGGGCAGATTGAAGAGCGCGGACTTAAATACGGTCGACACGTCATTTCTTTTCGGCGAGAGTATCTTAAGCATTGCGAGAAAATTTTCCACAGCTTAGGTAATTAGAAAATGTATTCACAGTAGAAAAGTTTTGAACAACCCGTAAAAGAAGTGGGGGCTTCATGAGAAGTTTGACAGTCAAGCTCCCCTTATTCTCAAAGGGCTGTCCAAAAAATTGAGATTCTGCTTACTTTTGCGCAAAATATTTGCCGCGCCGTTCACGTCTGCTTTTCGACCTGTACAGCTTGATTCTCTGAATGTTCCCGTGTATTGAGCGTCGGTAACTCGTCCAAATCCAAAAAGCTCGCCTTAGACGTGTAAATTCATGCCGTAGCGCATGCAAAGATTTTCCGGCTGTTGACGCAACAATTGCTGATTTATTCCGCGCTTGAAGTCGGGATTGTAGCCGCAAATTACCGTTCCAATATTGATGATGTATCGGGCAGTCTTCGATTGTTTCTTTTCAGCGTGATTCTCTCAAGAAGTTTCGACGAGTAACGACCTTGTTTCATCAGGATTGACTGCAAATTTTCGATTGATTTATAACGAACGAAGTCCCGAAATTTATCAAGCCCAATGTCAATCGCTAAAGATTTTTCTCGATTCAGTTGCAAATTTTCCGCGTTTTTTTGAACGCCCGACCTTTATACAGCGGAATAATTTTGACTTCCTTGATTTTCTTGCCGATAAGTCGTTCCGGTACTTTGATTTTAATTGTGTAAGTCCGGCTTTGCGGTATGGTTAAATATCCGTCCGGAATGCTTATGGAGTTACCCGTAATGATTACTTCGTGGCGGGCGTGCCGTTTTGACTTTGCCGACCGAACCGAATCAACTGCTCGCTGCTAAAACGATATATCCCTATTTCCTAAATCCTATATCCTAGCTCCTAATTAGACTCCTTTCAAAAAACAAAATAAAAACGGAGGTGCTCACATGGTAAAAAGATTTTTCGGCGTGTTGATTGCGTTGCTGATGTTGAACGCGTCAATCTGCGCGGCGGCGGAGTTGGTTATCTTCCACACCAACGACATGCACTCGCGCATTCTGGACACGGATGACAGCAAAAAAAGTATCGGGCTGGCAGAAATATCGGCGGCGGTCAAAACTGCCAAAACTAAAAATCCTGCGACGCTCTGGCTCGACGCGGGCGATACTTTTCACGGTATGCCGATAATTACAATCAGCAAAGGTGAAAATTTGGTTCCGCTCCTTAATGAGGCGGGCGTCGACGCAATGACTGCCGGCAACCACGATTTTAATTACGGCTCCGCGCAGTTGGAAAAACTTGCCAAGCAATTAAAATTCCCGCTCCTCGACGCAAATGTTGTCCGCAAAAAAAACGGCAAGCTTCTTTTCAAGCCGTACAAAATTTTCAAAGTCAAAGGGATAACAGTCGGTGTGTTCGGATTGTCGACGCCCGAAACTGCTTTTAAAACCAATCCAATCAATGTTACGACGGTTGAGTTTTTAAATCCCGTCGACGTGTCAAAGGAAATGATTAAACAGCTCCGCCCGAAATGTGACGTGCTGATTGCTTTAATGCACATGGGCGTTGACGCAAGCAGCGAATTCACAAGCGAACGCATTGCCCGTGAAACCGACGGCATCGATTTAATCGTCGACGGTCACAGCCATACCGTCCTGACCGAAGGAATTCGCATTAAAGACACGCTGATTGTTCAAGCGGGTTGCTACGAACATTTTTTGGGACGCGCCACGATTGACGTTGAGAATCACAAAATAATTTCCAAGAAAGCCGAACTCCTCGACGCCGACGAAATCAAAGCGATTTGTCCGACGCCCGATAAAAAAATTCTTGACGGGCTGAAAGAAGCACAAAACAAGGCGAACAAACTTTTGGACGAAGTTGTTGCCCAAAGCGACAAAGAACTTTCAAGCGAACGTCTGCTCGTTCGTCGCAATGAATCCGAACTCGGCAACTTGACGGCGGACGCAATGCGTTGGGCGGCAAAATCTGACATCGCAATTATCAACGGCGGCGGCTTGCGTGCCGATTTGCCTAAAGGTGAAATTAAGAAACACAACACCATGGCAATTTTCCCGTTCGGAAATACTTTGCGCATCGCCGAAATTAAAGGCTCGACGATTCGCGAAATGCTCGAACATTCCGTTGAATATTATCCCGCGTCGTTCGGAGGATTTTTGGACGTGAGCGGCATGACTTTCAGCTATGACCCGTCCAAGCCCGCCAAACACCGTGTCGAAAAAATTTTTGTCGGCGGAAAACCTCTTGACGAAAATAAAACTTACACGATTGCGCTTGTCGATTTTCAAACTTACGGCGGCGACGGTTACACCATGCTGAAAAATTTAAAGATTGTCGGCGAACTTGGCACTTGCGATGAAATTCTTGCCGATTATCTTAATCAAGTCGGCATGAGCGGCATTGAAGTCGGAAGAATCACTCGCCTTAAAGAAGTTCCCGACAAAGAATAAAATTTTCTGAAGCAAAAAAAGTTCCCGACGTGAAAAAAATTTTTTCGTCGGGGATTTTTTTGTACACAAGCTGTGATATAATACTTTTCCACGCTTAAGGAAAAATAATTTTTTTCCGATAAGATATTTATCGACCGGAAAAACGGGAAGGAGGAAATTTTTGGTCGAGCGGCGTGGCAATCAAGTCACCGTTATCTTTGAAAAGTGAATATCTGCAACGGAGGATAATTAAATGCTTTTCTACAAATTTCAGATAACCTTTGAACTGAAGACTGACAAAGGCGTCGGCAATTCAATCGAAGCGCGTCGTGCATTCAAATTCCACTTGGGAGATTTGAGCGGGGCACTTTCTGAAGGCATTGACGGCGACAAAGTCAGAGTTTTGATTCACCGCGCAAGACAAAATTTATTTCAAATGCTGGTTGCCGTCGACGGTTTCCAAGAATTGACTACCGCGAAGTTGACACGACTCTTTGAAAAATTTTTTGCGGAGCATGAAGAATTCGGCGTTAAAAATGCCAAGATTAAAGACCTCGACGAAATAACCGCAATGAAGTTCAGCAGGATTTTCGACAGAGCAAATCGCTCCGAAAGTTTCAATTACGATTACTACCAGATTAATCAAGACCTCGGACTGGATTGCTTGGAAAATCGAACTTTCAGACTTACAGAAGCCATTTGCCCCGTTAAACGTTTGAGTTTTGAATCTGCCAAGAGAGATGCTCAAACTCTTCTCGCGGACGAAACTTTCAAGGAAGAATTTGAGAGGATTTATTCAAAAGAAAATGCGCACCACTTCTACGGTCAGCCCGTCCACTATAAAATCCTCGCGGGCAAAACCGGAGCCGCGCTTTCCCTCTCCAATTTGCTCGTTGCAACTCTTTACACAAATAAACGACTCGTCAGTCGCAGAATCAGTATAATCACCAATGTCAGCGAAAACTGCTACGACGAAAGCGATTTTGAAAAAATTGTCGAAAATGCCGCCGGCGGAACGGTCATTATCGAACTGAGCGGCGAAAGAGTTAATACAGGACAATTCGCGCACGCTTATGAACAAGTCGTCGAATTTATTGCCGATGTTGTCAAGCGTTATCAACGGAACACGCTTTGTATCTTCATAGAATTGGCGGATAAGAAAGGATTTGCCCCGCAACTTACTGCCAGACTTCAAGACAACTTGCATATAATCGAATTGCACGAAGGAGCCGGCAATCGCGATACTGCCTTGCAATATTTAAAAGACTTGATGGACGGAGCGGATTCGTCAATGAGTCTTTACACCGACGCCGAACTTTTGGAGGCAATGGGCGATAAACTCACGTTCAGCGCGTCCGACATTTACGGCATTCGCGAAAAACTTTTTAACAGCTCCTTGAAAAATAAAACTTATCCCGCTTATCGCGAAATCGAACGCTTGACCGTCAAAGCGGAAGAAAAATCCAACGACGCCTATGCCGACTTCCAAGAGATGATTGGCTTGACCGAGCAAAAAGCTCTTATCGAACAAATTATCGCCGCGCATCGCGTTCAGAAAATGCGCCTGGATATGAATCTCGATAAACAGAAAGCCGCGTTGCATATGAGTTTCACGGGAACGCCCGGCACCGCCAAAACTACTGTCGCTCGGCTTATTGCGCAAATTCTCGCTCGCGACGGCGTGTTGAAGACCGGACGCTTTGTTGAGTGCGGTCGCGCAGATTTGGTCGCAAAATACGTCGGCTGGACTGCCAAAGCTGTTCGCGACAAATTCCGTGAGGCTCGCGGCGGAGTTTTATTCATCGACGAAGCTTACAGTTTATCCGACGGCGAACACATGACTTTTGGCGATGAGGCGATTAATACGATTGTCCAGGAAATGGAAAATCACCGTGACGATGTGATTGTAATTTTCGCGGGCTATCCCGACAAAATGAAAGACTTCCTCAACCGCAACGAAGGTTTGCGCAGTCGAATCGCCTTCCATATTAATTTCCCCGATTACACGCCCGAAGAACTCACCGAAATTTTTAAACTCATGGCAAAGCGGCGCGGCTACGAAATTTCCGACGAGGTCGCCGAATATTGCAAGAAAATCTTCAAGCGCGTCGCCAAAAAGAAAAACTTCGGCAACGGTCGTTTTGTCCGCACGCTCCTTGAACAGGCTTGGCTTAAGCAGGCTCAACGTATCGTCAAGACCGAAGGCGAAGTTACCAAAGAAGATTTGGTCAGTTTTAAAGTTGAAGACTTCGACGTTAATCTTGATAAAAAATTCCGTGAAGAACGTAAGCTCGGCTTTTTAAGATAAAATTTCTCGGGCAGTCTCAAAAATCTTGAGACTGTCTTTTTTTATGATATAATTATTTTTCAAACACGTTGGAATCAAAGGAGGAGGAAATTTGTTTATCGCGGACAGATATGACGTGATAATAATCGGCGCGGGACACGCGGGCATTGAAGCGGCATTGGCGTCGGCGCGGCTGGGCTGCAAAACATTGTTGACGACGTTATCGCTGGAAAATTTGGCAATGATGCCGTGCAATCCGTCAATCGGCGGACCCGCAAAAGGACATTTGGTTCGCGAGATAGACGCGCTTGGCGGACAAATGGGAATAGCCGCCGATGAAACTTGCATTCAGTTCAGGACGCTCAACACCGGCAAAGGTCCCGCAGTCAGAGCTTTACGCGCGCAAGCCGACAAAAAAATTTATCAAGCGGTCATGAAAAATTTTTGCGAGAACGTCGACGGCTTGGACTTGAAACAACTGCTGATAGAAAATATTTTGGTCGAAGATGATAAAGTTGTCGGAGTAAGTTGTGAGACAGGCGAAACTTTTTTGGCAAGCGCGGTGATTTTGGCGAGCGGCACTTATCTCAGCGGACGAATCATAATCGGCGAAAGTATTTTTGACGGCGGTCCCAACGGTCAGCGTGCGGCGATAAAACTTTCGGACGCGTTGAAAAATCTCGGCGTGAAGTTAATGCGATTCAAGACGGGAACGCCTGCGCGGGTCGACGGAAGAACTTTGGACTTTGACAAAATGGAAATTCAAAAAGGCGACGAACCTGCGCAAAATTTTTCGTTCATGACGCGCGAGCCCGGAAAAAATTCTGTGAACTGCTACTTGACCTACACGAACGAGCGCACGCACGAAATCTTGAGAAAAAATCTGCACCGCGCACCAATGGCGAACGGAATCATCGAAGGAATCGGACCGCGTTATTGTCCGTCGATTGAGTCAAAAATAATTCGCTTCCCCGACAAAGAACGCCACCAATTATTTTTGGAGCCGGAAGGATTGAATACGCAGGAATATTACGTTCAAGGCATGTCGACTTCAATGCCCATGGACGTGCAGATAGAATTTTTGCACACGATACCCGGCCTTGAGCGGGCAAAAATCATGCGGGCGGGCTACGCGATAGAATACGATTGCCTTGACCCTTTGCAACTCAAGCCGACGTTGGAATTTAAAACAATCGCGGGATTTTTTTCTGCGGGACAATCGAACGGCACATCGGGCTACGAGGAGGCGGCGGCTCAAGGATTAATCGCGGGAATAAATGCGGCGGCTTACGTGAAAAAATTTGAGCCGTTGATTTTGAAACGTTCGGAAGGTTATATCGGCGTGTTGATTGATGACTTGGTAACCAAAGGAACGAACGAGCCGTATCGCATGATGACTTCCCGCGCCGAATATCGACTTTTGCTCCGACAAGACAACGCCGACTTGCGCTTGACGCCGCACGCAATCAGAATCGGACTTGCCTCTCCTGAACGCAAAAAACTTTTCGAGACTAAGCGCGATGAAATTTTTTCAGCAACACAACGCCTGAACGAAATTAAATTGACGCCGAGTTTAGAAGTTAATCAAAAACTTTCCGAGTTTGACTTGGGGGAAATTCATAACACAATGCCACTTGCTGAACTTTTGCGCCGACCGAACGTGACGTATGAAAAACTTCGCGGAGCATTTGACTTGCCGGAAATTTCTTCGGAAGCCGCCGCGCAAGTTGAGATTAGTATTTTTTACGAGGGCTACATAAAAAAACAGGCGGAGCTTGCCGAGAAGCTTGACCGCCTTGAAAATAAAATTATTCCCGCCGAAATTGATTACAACGCCATAAAAAATTTGCGCGTCGAAGCTCGCGAAAAACTTTCGGAGATTCGTCCGCGCTCAATCGGGCAAGCGTCGAGGATTTCGGGAGTGTCGCCCGCTGATATTTCCGTTCTTTTAGTTTGGATTGAAACTCTCAAGTCGTAACTTTCCTCCTGCGCTTATTCGTCAATGTCAAAGTTTCGTTTGTCAGCATTTCCAAAATCCCATAATCGGCACTCAAAATATTTTTAGCGTTTATCAGAAAAGTTTTCAAATTCGCATGAGAAACTCTGCCAACTTCATAGCCCGCCATAGTTCCGACAAGTTCTCCCATAAACGCACCGACAGTTGGAGCCGCAATCGGAACTGCCGCAAAAGTCGCCGCACCGACGAGAGCACCTTGAATTCCGAACGCCACCGCGCAAATCGCCGAAGTCGAAACTTTGCTAACTTGATTCAACGCTTCCAAGCATTTAATTTCGCCGTTGACGTATTGAATTATAGTTTTTGAACTTTCAACCGCAATCAACGCGACAGCCGTCAAAGCAATCATGGGCGTTGCGCGAGTGAGTAGCGGAAAAATCCTGCGTTCCGCGCCGACTTTCAAAGCACCCGTGACTAAAACGCGCAAGCTATCAGTCGTTCCCGTCTTTAAAATAAATCTTGCGAAATTTTGTTTAACCGCACTGCTTTTGAAAAGCACTGAAAGCCCGACCGTCAAAGACATTCCACAAATTCCAGTCAAGGCGGCGTTCCGGCTCAAACTCGCGGCGACTGTCGAAATATCTGTCCTTACGCCAAGATTTGCAAAGTCAAGTTGCATCATCTTTTTGTATTGCGTCATGATAGATTTTTTTACGCCGGTATCGAATGCCGCTTGATGAACATTTGCCGCTGATGTCGAGGCGGCTTTTTTTTCGGTGTGGCTCTCTTGAGAAATAATTTCCCCGACGGAAGAGGAACCTTTTTTGTTCATAGAGGCTTCAGCAAATTTATCAAAGTCATTTGAAATTTGAATTGAGTTGCTGTTTATCGCGTCCAAAATTTCATTCTCCATGCACAGCCTCTGAATTAAAGCGTAATCGCCTCCGCCGAGCGAATCTTTAATTTTTTCGCAAAACCAATTTTGAGTGGCGTTTTCATAAGCGGGCGACTTTTTAGCCTCTTCCAAAAAATTTTCCATGTTGAGATTGCTTTCCAAAATTTCCTGACACATTTCGTCGATTTTTTCTTCGGAAATTTTCGGAAGATGTCGGGCAAACATTTGCCGTAAAAATTCTTCATCTGTCATGGAATTTTCTTTTGCGGCGTATTCCTTAAAA
The DNA here is from genome assembly GCA_017446845.1 of Selenomonadaceae bacterium. GTDB lineage: Bacteria > Bacillota > Negativicutes > Selenomonadales > Selenomonadaceae > Quinella. The sequence continues at coordinate 26,536 of JAFSOQ010000045.1, forward strand.
ACGTTCTCCAAAAGCTCGCCGATTTTTTTGTAGTTACGCTCGTCAAAATTTTGCATTTCAATCTCCTCCGGTTAGCTTTTAGGTTTTGATTTTTTTATCAAGGAGACTTTAGCTAATTTGCTTTTCTTGTTATCCTCCCTTTCGAACAGTCCAAAAAATTTTCTCGCAATCTTTCTGTAAAATTTAACATGTCTTGAGAGTTTCGGCAAGTTATCCGTTTTTATTTTGAGTTCCTCATTGTCCCAGCGACGAATTTTTTCCAAACCGCGTTTATGAATAAAATCTCTCGTGCCGTTGCTTACAATTTTCATCACGCCGAAAATCCTTTGCGGAGATTTTGCAAGATAAGCCAAGCGCAGATTAACCCAATAAACCACGTCGCGAAAATCTGGTTGCGAAGCGTTCTTAAATCTTTTGCGCTTGTAGTTTCCGAACATTCTTTTTAGCTGATTCCACGCCGACACTTGACCAGCACCGTCAATCACATTTTGAATAATATCCGGATTAAATACGGGCTTCTTTTTTTCCTCACCAACAGTTTGGCTTTTGGTCGTCGAATATTTTTTTTCCTCCATGAACTTTGAGAACGACCTTTCGACGGCGTCGGCAACAAAACCGGCAATGTCCGCGCCACTGCAACCGAGCGTACTTTTTACGAGCTTTTCGATTTTTTCTTCAGCGTCGCCCTCCGAACTGCTCCATTCAAAATTGTCATTGTAGCGAACTTTATCAATGTGTATGTTAAAAATATCTTTCCGCTCCGAAGCATTAGGCGTGCCGACATAAAAAATTTCGTCGAAGCGACCTTTGCGCAAAAGTTCCGGCGGAAGTCTGTCAACACTGTTTGCCGTCGCTACCACAAAAACCGGCGAAGTTTTTTCTTGCATCCAAGTCAAAAACAAACCTAAAAGTCTAACGGTAATTTCTCCGCCGCCGTCACCACCAGTACCAGCAAAAGCTTTTTCCAGCTCGTCAATCCACAAAACACACGGCGCAGTAACTTCGGCAAGTTCGGTTGCGCGGTGCATATTTTTTTCTGATTCGCCGACGTATTTGCCTAAAATTTTTCCCATGTCCAATTTCAAAAGCGGTAAATCAAAAATTGCAGCCGTAGCTTTTGCCGTCAAAGTTTTTCCGCAACCGGGCATTCCGACAATTAAAATTCCTTTCGGTATCCTCACGCCGCAACGCATCGCCTCATCAATATGCCGAAAAGTATTTTCCTTTTTTTTCAACCACGCTTTTAAATGTTCAAGCCCGCCAATGTCATCTTCTTTCTCGTCGCACTCGACCATTTCCAAAATATTTGTCTTGCGAATAATTTGCTTTTTGTTCTCGATGATTAAATCCAAATCGGAAAATGTCAAATCGTTTTCGCCCGCCAAAGCCAACGAAAGAATATTTATAATGTCAAATTCGCTCATGCCTTTAAAAGCCGTGAGCAATTTTTTCAGTAAAATGTCGGAAGGTTTTTTCGCATCGTGCTTTTCGCAAAAATTAATTATCAGCTCTTCAATCTCATTTTCGTTGAGGTTGTCGATTTTCAAAATCGTCAAGTAATGCTCCAAAACCGGCGGGATTTTCAACACGGACGAAACAATTATTATCGTGCAGTCTTCAAGTTTGCCGCTGTAGATGAGTTGCGAAAGATTTTTCAAGCGTGCTACAATATCTTCGTCGTCAAAATATTTGTGATCATCTTTCAAGACGATCACGGAATTTTTCAGCTGACATTTAA
>JAFSOQ010000046.1 GCA_017446845.1 Selenomonadaceae bacterium
CTCTCCGAAATTAAAATCTTCGACCCCGCGTGCGGTTCAGGCAATTTTTTAACCGAATCTTTCATTTCACTCCGCAGAATCGAAAATCAAATCCTTAAATTGCTTTTCGGCAGTCAAATTCAGCTCGGCGAACTCATTAACCCCATTAAAGTTTCTATCAGCCAGTTCTACGGCGTCGAAATTAACGATTTTGCCGTCGCCGTCGCTCAAACTGCCCTTTGGATTGCCGAATTGCAGATGATTCATGAAACTCAAGAGATTATTCACCGCGATTTGGATTTTCTCCCGCTAAAATCCTATTCAAACATCGTCGAAGGCAATTCTTTACAAATTGACTGGCAAAAAGTCTGTCCGCAACCGAATTACATCATTGGCAACCCGCCTTTCGTCGGCGCGAGGATAAAATCTGCCGCTCAGACCAACGACATCAAAAAAATCTTCGCCGGTTGGAAAAATTTCGGCAATCTCGATTATGTCTGCTGCTGGTACAAAAAAGCCGCCGATTTTGCTCGCGACAAAGATTTTCGCGCCGCATTTGTCAGCACCAACTCGATTTGTCAAGGTGATTCAGTCGCCACGCTCTGGAAACCGCTTTTCGACGACGTGCACATTGATTTTGCCTACAGAACTTTTCGTTGGGACAGCGAATCTGCGCAAAAGGCTCATGTTCACTGCGTCATCGTCGGTTTCAGTTCCGCGCCCAATTCAAAGACAAAAATCATCTTCGACGGCGATAAAAAAATCTGCGCGGCAAACATCAACGCCTATTTACTCGACGCTCCAAATATTTTCGTCGAAAGCCGCCCCAATCCGCTTCAAGACTTCGTGCCGCCAATCGGAATCGGCAACAAACCTATAGACGACGGAAATTATCTGTTCACGTTCGAGGAGATGACCGAATTTATTGCCCGCGAGCCGCTTGCAGAAAAATATTTCCGCAAATGGTACGGCGCGAGGGAATTTATCAACAATGAGCCGCGCTGGTGCCTTTTGCTCAAGGATTGTCCGCCAAATGAGCTGAAACGGATGCCGACGGTCTATCAGCGCGTTAAAAATGTTCGCGAGTTCAGACTTTCGAGCAAAAGCGCGGGCACACGCAAGCTTGCCGATAAACCTACGCGCTTTCACGTCGAAAATTTTCCGACCGGTAATTATTTGGCGATACCTAAAACTTCTTCCGAAAAAAGATTTTATATCCCGATTGGCTTCTTAAATGATTCTGTAATTTGCGCGGACTCGTTAAGATTGGTTCCGAACGCGACTTTGTATCATTTCGGCGTTTTAACGAGTTCAATTCATATGGCTTGGGTCAGAACTGTAAGCGGACGAATGAAAAGCGATTACAGCTATTCAAATAACGTCGTCTACAATAATTTTGTCTGGCAAAGACCGACTCCGGCGCAAATTTCAGCGATAGAACATTCCGCGCAGAATATTTTGGACGTGCGAGCGAAATATTCCGACGCGACCTTTGCTGAACTGTATGACGAAGTGTCGATGCCGTATGATTTGCGAGCAGCGCACAAAAAAAACGACCTTGCAGTCGCGAGAGCCTACGGTTGGGAAAAATTTTTGGACGACGAGCCGAAAATCGCCGTCGAACTCCTAAAACTCTACAAAAATCTTGCTGAATCATAAATCTGACACGAAAAAAGCCTCGACACCGCGTCGGGGCTTTTAATTTTGATTATGAAGTTGATTTTACTTGGTGATAGCTTTGAAAGCCGCCGCTTGAGCAGTCATGCCGCGTTCGGAGGCAAGACGTTCGATTGAGGACGCGCCGAAGAATCCGTCAATCTCCGGAACATTCTTAATGACGTAAGCAGCGTCTTCGGGGTCGGCGACGGGACCGCCGTGACAGATAACCATGATGTCGGGTCTGACTTTTCGCGCCGCCGCAATCATTTCGCAAGCTTTTTCGCAGCAATCGTCGAGCGTGAGAGCCGTTTCAGCCCCAATCGAGCCTTTTGTCGTCAATCCGAAGTGAAGTACGAGCAAATCTGCGCCCGCTTCCGTCATCGCAACGGCTTGTTCAACGTCGAAGACGTAAGGACAGGTTAGCAAGTCCAATTCGTGCGCTTGACGAATCATTTCGACTTCAAGACCGTAACCCATGCCGGTTTCTTCGAGATTTGCGCGGAATTTGCCGTCGATAAGTCCGACAGTCGGGAAATTTTGCACGCCGTTAAAGCCCTGCTCTTTGAGTTGCTTGAGGAAAATTTCCATGACGCGGAAAGGGTCAGTGCCGCAAACGCCCGCGAGAACCGGCGTCCGCTTAACTATCGGCAAAACCTCGCAACCCATCTCAGTAACTATCTTGTTTGCGTCGCCATAAGCGAGGAGTCCGGAAAGCGAGCCGCGCCCCGCCATGCGAAAACGACCGGAATTGTAGATGATGAGCATATCAACGTCCGCTTTTTCGCTGCATTTGGCGGTAATGCCGGTACCTGCGCCGACGCCGACGAGAATTTTGCCAGCCGCGACCTGTGCGCGAAAGTCAGCCATAATTTCCGCTCTGGTTTTCTTCAACATTGCAATCAACCTCCAAAATTATTTTTCAATCAGCTCAATCAGACGCTTAGCCGCAGTTTCGGCAAAGTCAGCGTCGTTAATGTTGTTGTCAAGCTCGCGAATCTCGACGAGTTCATTGGTGATATTTGCCTTGAGCGTGTCGAACAAAATTTTTCGCTCTTCGACGCCGTTAAAAGGTTGTCCGTCCGCGTCAATCATCGAAACACCGCGCTTGGGCAGGAGAATCGTCATTGGAACTTGCGCTTTATTCCATTTCGAGGCGAGTTTTTCGGCAATTTGCTTGCACTCTTCAACCGAAGTCCTCATAAGCGTGACGGTTGGATTATGTTTGTAAAAATTGCGTCCTGAAAATTTTTCGGGCACAGTATCAATCGGACCGAAGTTTACCATGTCGCACGCGCCGACAGAAACGACTTGCGGAATTTTTTTTGCAATCGCAGCCTCGCAACGAGTTTCTCCCGCCGCCAAAACTCCTCCGACGACTTCATCAGCCCATTCAGTCGTTGTTAAGTCCAAAACTCCTGCGAAAAAGCCCGCATTTATCAGCGCGTCCATAGTTTTGCCGCCGGTGCCTGTCGCGTGGAAAACTAAAACCTCATAACCGCGTTTTTCGAGATAATCTTTGGCACGGTCGACGCAAGGGGTCGTTACGCCGAACATTGACGCCGCAATTAAGGGTTTAGCCTCGCTCGTGTCAGCTTTGAGTTTTTCGTGCAGATTAACCATGCCGACAATCGCCAAGACCGCGTTGGAGAAAATCAGCTTGGAAATTTTGTTCAATCCTGCGACATCGACAATCGACGGCATCATAACAATATCGCTCGTGCCGACGTACTGCGCGACGTTGCCGGAAGCCATTGTCGAGACCATAACTTTGGGTACGCCGATTGGAAGCGCACGCATTGCAGGAGTTACAAGCGAAGTGCCGCCTGAACCGCCGAAAGAGATTATCCCGTCGAATTTTCCTTGCGCGTAGAGTTCGGGGACGAGTTTTTCCATACCTTTGGACAAAGTTTCAGTGGCAAGAGCGCGATCCTTGCGTTCGACAATCGCCTTGATGTCTTGTCCGACAGTTGCGGCTATTTCGTCGTTGTTCACGTCAACGGGAAATGCCGGTTCAAAAACGCCCGTGTGAATCATGAACGGTCGCACGCCGAGTTCTTCGAGCAGTCCTTTGACGTAAGCAAATTCTCTGCCTTTTGTGTCGAAGGTGCCCGCTACTGCTATCGTCTTCAAGATTTTTCCCTCCGTTCCTAAAATTTTTCTTACTGAGTACATTTTAATCGTTTGCCGTAAAAAATAAATGGCTTCAGAAACTTTTCGACTGTGTTTAGGAATTGAATCGCGCAAAAAAATACTTGTGCTTAGGTTTGATTGCTGACTTAAACACAAGCACATCTTTTTTGATAGTCGCTCGGAGATTCGCCGATAAATTTCTTGAACATCTTGGTGAACTGCGCATAATCGCTGTAACCGACTTGCAAGGCGACTTCTTTGCACGAAATATTTTGTTCGCGCTCCAGAAGTTCTTTCGCCTTGTTTAATCGGAAACTCAAGAGGTATTCGCTAAACGAAATGCCGACTTCTTCCTTGAATCGCTGACTCAAATACGGTCGCGAAATATTTGCGCTGTCGGCAAGCTCGGCGAAACTGATTTTATCGAAATAATTTTCTTCAACGTGGCGAAGGAGAAAATCAATGGAAATTTTTCCCGATGAGTATGAACCCTCCTCAGAATTTTCACTACCGCGTTTGAAATTTCTAACTGTATCGAAAATTGTCTGTTCGATAGGAATTCTGTCGAAAGTTGAGCCGCCGATATATCCTTGACACTCTGTGTTGTGGAAAAGATACTTCATATCGACGAGAGTATTTGCCGGTCCCGCATAAATCATGCAAAAAGTTTCGGGTTTGAGTTTTCTGCACACGTCGAAAATTTTTTTCGTTGATTTTTGAGCGTCATCGATTGAAATGTATTTTTTTGCTCCAAGAAAGCCGCCTCTGGTCAAACCGAGATGCACACAGATGACATCAGCTCCCGCCACGAGCATTTGACGGGTTTCTTCTTCGTTTGTAACGAAAGCGACGGTGAACATCTCAAAATGATTCGCCAACTTAATCGCGGCGACTTCTCTGTCAAAAGTTGTACCTTCTTCTTCGAGAGCCTCGCGAAATTTA
>JAFSOQ010000047.1 GCA_017446845.1 Selenomonadaceae bacterium
CACGCTCGCCGACAACGCCATAACTTACAATAAAAAATCTGTTGAGACTTTGGCGACGGTTAAAGGTGTTAAATCTCTCGACGGACTTTCGCTGAAAAGTAAAACAGTCACGCTCTCTAAAGCGTCGCTCGGTACAAGCAAGGTCACAATCAGCGACGGTTATAAACTCGCACTCGGTTCCGACGTAACAAAACCTTCTACGACAAAAGCTTGGACGCTGAAGGATACGACGGCAAGTTACACTCAAACGACAACAGCAGGTTACACGCTCGCCGACAACGCCATAACTTACAATAAAAAATCTGCAACGACCCTCGCGACGGTAAAAGGCGTGACGTCGACAGAAGGTCTCTCGGTCAGCGGACAAAAGATTACGCTGAAAAATTCTGCACTCTCGAATAAAGTAACGGTCAGCGGCGGCTATGAATTTAACTTTGCGTCCGATTATAATAATGCGACGATAACCGGCAGTTCAAATACCGATACGATAACCGCCCGCGGCTCCAAAATTTCCGTCAACGGCGGAAAAGGTGACGATACCGTTAAAATGCTCGGCACAGTCACTGTCATGGGCGGTAAAGGTTCTGATGTTTTTGTCTACAGTTCGGGCAAAAATGTTATTTACGATTACGCGGAGGACGATAAAATTTCAATCGGCGCGTCGATCTCTGCGACAACCCTAAACGGCTCCGATGTTGTCTTCACTGTCGGCAAAGGTTCGCTCACCGTTAAAGACGCTAAGGGCAAGACGCTGAACTTAATCGACGCGGAAGGCAATGAATATCCGACGGTTCTCGGCAGCACGACTTTAACTTTGACGAATATATCAGCCTCGCCCGTAACGGTCGATTCGTCAATTAAAGTTATCGATGCCTCGACGCGCACGACCGATATTAATATCACGGGCAATGAACTCAACAATTCAATCTTTGGCGGGTCGGGCAATGATTATCTTTACGGCGGCAAAGGCAAAGACAGCTTGTCGGGCGGCGACGGTAATGACATTATAAGCGGCGACGCGGACAACGACAAACTGTATGGCGGCGGCGGCAACGACAGCATAAACGGCGGAGACGGTAACGACAGAATGTCGGGCGACGCAGGCAACGATACAATCCTGGGCGGCAAGGGTAATGATTATCTTTACGGGGGCGAGGGTAATGATTTCCTTTACGGCAACGCCGGAGACGATACACTTCGCGGCGCGGGAGGCAATGACAGTCTGTGGGGCGGCGCAGGTGCCGACTTGTTCATCCACAAGCCTCACTATGAAATCAGCAACATTATGGATTATTCCTATACCGACGGCGACATCTTGCAAATCCTCAACGCGGACGGCACGAATGCCGACTACAGCAAGGCAGAATTCGCCGACAACAAACTCACGCTTACGGTAGGCGACAGCTCGGTTATTTTCAACAATGTTACAGTCGGCGACAAGATTAACATTAACGGCACGACCAAAACCATAAACGGCAAAACTCTTAAGTAAGGGACAAGGGATAAAGGACAAGGAACAAGTTCAAAACTTTTGTCCCGGTTCCTTGGAAGGGTCACACGGCGAACTTTTAAACCGCCTTTTTGCTTGTAATCGTATTTCAGCTCTTGTTTGGAACAAAATTTTAGAATTGCAACGGGAAAACTTACGCTCGAAAGGCGACTTGATATTGTGCCGCTTATTTGTAACGGATTAACGAATAAATATCCGTGGTGTCGCAAAAAAAAATATCAGCTGAAAAAGCTTGCCGAATTTAGCCAAAAGTTATCGCGTTGCTGATTTTGTTAAATGTCAAGGCAACAAGTGTTCGTAAAACCTTGCGACTGATTGTAAGTCGAGCCAAAAACATTTAATTGAAAATCAGAAGCCCTCAAGAGTGTTACTTTTTCCGGTTTCATTCTTTTTGTTATGATTATTGATTCTTTAGCGTAAACACGCCCAATTAGGAATGTGGAATAATTCTATGAAAATTTAATTCCTGATTGCTTTTCTCCACCGCGATATAAATCGGAGGGAAAGTTTTTGCTGAATAAAAAATTTAAAGTCGTTTCAAACTTTCAACCGACGGGCGACCAACCTCAAGCGATTGAATCACTCGCAGAGGGAATAAACGACGGATTAAATGCTCAAGTTTTGCTCGGCGCGACGGGTACGGGAAAAACTTTCACGATTGCCAAAGTTATCGAACGTGTTCAAATGCCGACGCTCGTCATAGCGCACAACAAAACTCTTGCCGCGCAGCTCGCCGCCGAATTCAAAAGTTTTTTCCCCGAAAATTACGTCGGCTACTTCGTCAGCTACTACGATTATTATCAGCCCGAAGCGTACATTGCCGCCACCGACACTTACATTGAGAAGGACGCGTCGATTAATGATGAGATTGACCAGATGCGCCACTCGGCGACGTGCAGTCTTTTTGAACGGCGCGACGTGGTTATCGTTGCAAGTGTCTCGTGCATTTATGGTTTGGGTTCGCCCGAAAATTATTCCAAAATGCTTTTGCACTTGAAAATCGGGCAAATTATTCCGCGCGATAAAATTTTGCGGCGATTGATTGAAATTCGCTACGAACGCAACGACATGATTATCGAGCGCGGAAATTTTCGAGTGCGCGGCGACGTTATCGAAGTCACGCCCGCAGGTTACAACGGTCGGGCATTGAGGATTGAACTTTTCGGCGACGAGATTGATAAAATTTCCGAGTTTGAAATTTTGACGGGAAAAATTATCGGTCGACGTGACGAAATTTTTATTTTCCCCGCGTCGCATTACGTGACGGACGTTGAAAACTTGGGGCGGGCAGAAAAAAATATTCGCGCCGAAATGTCCGCGCAGGTCGAAATGTTCACGGCGCAAGGAAAATTAATCGAAGCGCAACGAATCGAGCAACGAACACGCTTTGATTTGGAAATGATTGCGGAAATGGGATATTGTTCGGGAATAGAAAATTATTCGCGGCATTTGACGGGCAGAAATGCGGGCGAGCCGCCGTCCACTCTGATAGATTATTTCCCCGAAAAATTTTTGACGGTCGTGGACGAATCGCATGTAACTTTGCCGCAACTTCGAGCGATGTACGCGGGCGACCAATCGCGAAAAAATTCTTTAATCGAAAACGGATTCAGACTGCCGAGCGCGCGGGACAATCGCCCTTTGACTTTTGACGAGTTCAACGAAAAAATTTCGCAGATAATTTGCGTGTCGGCGACGCCCGCCGAATATGAGCTTTCCGAATCTCAAAACACGGTCGAGCAAATCATCAGACCGACGGGCTTGCTTGACCCGACAGTCGAAGTGCGCCCGATAGAAAATCAGATTGACGACCTAATTTCGGAAATAAATCAACGCGTCAAAATGAATGAACGAATTTTAATAACGACGCTTACAAAAAAATTTGCCGAAGAGTTGACGGATTATCTCAGCGGCGTAAAAATTCGGGTAAAATATTTGCATTCGGACGTTGTGACTTTGGAGCGGGCAGAAATAATTCACGACTTGCGGGCGGGAAAATTTGATGTGCTTGTCGGAATAAATTTACTGCGCGAAGGATTGGACATGCCGGAAGTTTCGTTAATTGCAATTTTGGACGCGGACAAAGAAGGATTTTTGCGTTCGGACACGTCGTTGATTCAAACAATCGGACGGGCGGCGCGAAATGTTCACGGGAAAGTTATCTTGTACGCGGACAGAATTACGGATTCGATGCGGCGGGCAATGGACGAAACTTTACGGCGCAGAAAAATTCAGGAAGAGTACAATAAAAAATTCCACGTGACGCCCAAGACGATAGAAAAGCCGATAGCTCCGCTGATTGAATTGCCGCTGAAAAAAACGGGCAAGAAACCGAAATCTGCGAGCGAACTGATAAAAAAATTGACACCCGCGCAAAAAAAGAATTTGGTCAAGAGTTTAACGGCTCAAATGCGAGAGGCGTCGAGGAATTTGGAATTCGAGCGCGCCGCAGAACTTCGCGACGTGATTTTGAAACTGGAAGAACATTTATAAAAATTAACTTAGCAATTTCATGATAGAATTTTTCAAAGGGAGTTGGCAACGGTAGACTAAAACATTGACAAAAGTACAAATAAGTCCTAAAATGCGCTTACTGACGAAAAAGCAGTCAGCTAAAAATGTTTAAATACCGGTGGCTCGCCGGGAATTTACGACTGTGGAGTGTTAAGCAAACGTCGGTAGCTTCGGCGAAGACGGACACGCAGAAGCAGTAAGACAGA
>JAFSOQ010000048.1 GCA_017446845.1 Selenomonadaceae bacterium
AGAAATTTTCTTCTGTTCCTAAATTCGTCGCTTACGCAGGGCTTTATCGCAAATCTCGTCAGTCGGGCGAGAGTAAAACTGATGGGCGAATGTCTAAACGTGGTTCTCCTTATCTGCGACGAGCTGTTTGGCTTGCCGCTTTTAAAGACCATTTGACCGTCATTGGACATGTTTGTCATAAAATGCTCGCCATTATTAAACCTTATCTTCCGGCTTCTACTTCTTGACTTTTTATAGCCGGTCTAATTTAGGATTTAGGATTTGGGATTTAGGATTTAGAGAAAAACCCCTAAATCCTAAATCCTAATTCCTAACTCCTAATCACTAATCTCCGATAGGTTCACTGTCCGCGTCGCCTTCCTGCGATTGCGGAACCAAGTCTTGAATCGGGAAAAGTTCACTCATACGCGTTTGAACTTCCGCGACGTTCGGAACCCATGCGCCGTCCACATTTTCCGAGCCGGGCAACATTAACGTCGTCGGCGGGTCTGAACTCATTTTCCGCAAAACGTTCGCCAAATGCGCCGAGTCAAAAATTTCCGCGCTGGTCTCCATTCTGTTGCGGAATATGTCGGCAATCGCGGGGAGTTTCGGCAGCGTGTCAAGTTGCAGAACTTTTGCATACAACGCCTTGATAAATTTTTGTTGCCGCTGAACTCGTCCGACGTCGCCCAATTTTTCTCCGCGATAACGTAAATATTTCTGAACTTCCTCGCCCGACAAATGCTGATAACCTTGCGGAATATGAATCGACAATCCGGAAACTTCATCGTCGTAATCCATATTTTCTTCGACGTAAATATCAAGTCCGCCCAAAACGTCAATCAAATCCGCGAACGTCGTCATATCAATAATTATGTATTGATGAATCGAAATGCCCAAGAGTTTTGAAACTTCGCGGACAAGAGTGGTCGCGCCGCCCCAACTGTACAGCGAACCGATTTTTCCCGAATAACTGCGCGAGGCAATCCAAGTGTCACGCGGAATGCCGATAATTCTGCTCTTGCCCGTGTCGTTTGAAAAACTCAAAACCAAAATTGTATCCGCCTCTTGTCGTTCGCAGTCGTCGACGCCCAAAATCAAAATGTTCGTGTAGCCTTCAAACTTCGGGTCAGACGAGCCGAGCCGCGCAGTTCGTCGGTCGGTGTAACCTTGATACATTTCGACGAACTCATTATAAACGCGAACACCCGCATTGTACACGCTGTAGCCGACAAATAAAACTGCGGAACCGATAAGACACAAAATAACCAACGCAAAAATCAGGCGGAAGGCTTTTATTCTGCGCCTGCGCCTCAAGTTCTTGCGTTTTTTTTCTATGTTGTCTTTGGTTTCGTTAGCCATGGGAGTTCCGCTCACTTTTTAATTAGGAACCGGGAACTGGTTTTTCTAATCTCTACCGGTTCCTGGTTCCCGGTTCCTTGTTCCTCAACAATAAATAATTTCTTGCGGCGACGGTGTCGGGGTGCACAAGAGAATTTTTTTGCACTACAAATATTATCGATTCACTGAACGCCGTCAATAAAATTTCGTCAAGTTCGGCGGTCTCGGCAAGGGCGCGGAGTTTTTCTACGCCCGGATAATTTCTGTTCGGCTCAATCATGTCCGCGAAGTAAATAATTTTGTCGAGCGGTGTCATGTCTCGTGCGCCGACCGTGTGCCGATAAATAGCTTGAGAAATTTCCGCATCGTCCACGCCGTAAATCTCTTTAATCATCTGTGCGCCGATGTAAGGATGGAGGAGCAACGGCATTGCTCGTTCGACCTCACCGATTTTTATTCCGCGCAATTCTGCCTGCGCGGGCAAGTACTCATTTTCAAATTCTCTTGCGCAATCGTGGAGCAATCCGGCGACGTAAGCTTTTGTCTCGTCGACGCCGAATCTTTTTGCCAATTTGACCGCCGTATTTGCCACGCCGATTGAATGCGCAAATCTGTTTTTTTTCAGGCGGCGTTGAAGTTCGCGCCGCATTTCGTCAATAGTCATAAAGTCTCTCTTTCAAAATATATTCTTCGACGACTTCGGGACCAAATATTTTATAGAACGACCGAGCCGAACTTTTTCGCGAATGTCGGTCGAAGAAATTTCCAAGCCCGGCGTCGTCACTCGGTGAATATGTTCCTTTGCAACTTTGCCGAAAAAATTTTCTACCGCTGAAAAATCTACGTCCACGCCCGGTCGCGTCGTCGCTATGAAGTGACATTTTGCAACGAGTTCTTGCGCCGCGTGCCATTTGAACAAATCCGCCAATGAATCCGCGCCGATTATGAAAAATAATTCCGTTGAGTGTCCGAAAGTTTTATGAAGTTCGTTCATCGTGTCGAGCGTGTAGGAAAGTCCCGTGCGTTTGAGTTCCATGTCCGAGACTTTGAAAAATTTATTTGAGCGCGTCGCCAAAATTGTCATTGTAAGGCGGTGATGTTCGTCGCTGACTTTTTTTCCGAGTTTATGCGGCGGACGGGCGGCGGGTATAAATAAAATTTCGTCGAGTGAAAAATTTTCGCGAACAGCTTCAGCCGTCGCCAAATGTCCAAAATGTATCGGGTCGAAGGTTCCGCCCATTATTCCGATTTTCATGTCGTCAACCTCCGAATCAAAATAAAAATTATAATTGCCGTTAAAAATATCATGCAAACTGCGCGGGCGTAATCTTTTAAATCGTGGCGAGCTTTCGGCGTGCGCAAATAATTTTTGAGCGTCTGAACGTAGCCGAAAAAATTTTTCATTCCCTAACTGCTAACTCCTAACTCCTAACTCCTAACTACCTAACCTGTCCTTCGCCTTCGATTAAATATTTCATCGTTGTAAGAGCCTCAAGCCCCATGGGACCGCGAGCGTGAAGTTTTTGCGTGCTGATTCCGATTTCCGCGCCGAATCCGAATTCAAAGCCGTCAGTAAAGCGCGTCGACGTATTGACGTAAACATCAGCCGAATCAACCATCATTTCAAATTTTGTCGCCGATTCCTCGTCGCGAGTAATAATCGCGTCGGAATGTGCGCTGCTGTATTTGTTAATGTGTTCAATCGCGGCGTCGACGTCATCGACAATTTTAACGGACAAAATCAAATCGTTGTATTCGGTCGACCAATCTTCCTCGACAGCCTCTTTCATGTCGGGGAAAATTTTTCTGCTTTCTTCGTCGCCGCGCAGTTCAACTTTGCAATCAATCATAGCTTGCGCGATTTTCGGCAAAAATTCTTCGGCAATGTCCTTGTGGATTAAAAGCGTTTCCATAGCGTTGCAAACCGACGGACGCGAAGTTTTTGCATTGATACAAATTTTAACAGCCATGTCAAGGTCGGCGGTCTTGTCAACGAACGTGTGGCAAACGCCGGTTCCGGTCTCGATAACGGGAACGGTGCTGTGCTCAACGACGCGGGCGATTAATCCTGCGCCGCCGCGAGGAATAATCACATCGATGAACTTGCGCAATCTGCACATGACGACGACAACATCACGGTCAAGAATTCCGATAAATTCAATCGCCGTCGAAGGAATACCGTTAGCCGCCGCCGTTTCCTTGAGAATGTCGACGATTTTTTTATTTGTGCGAACAGCCTCGGAGCCGCCGCGCAAAATGCAAGCGTTGCCCGATTTAATGCAGAGCGCGATTGCGTCCGCCGTGACGTTCGGGCGAGCCTCGTAGACAATTCCGACGACGCCGAAAGGAACTCTCACACGCCGAATTTTTAAACCGTTCGGGCGAATAACTTCAAAGTCAAGTTTGCCGAGCGGGTCGGGCAATTTGACTACTTGCCGAATTCCTTCAGCCATGTCGGCAATTCTTTTGGGCGTCAAAATCAATCGGTCAATCATGTTGAGCCGAGTAGCCCGCTCTTTTGCCGCCGCGACTTCTTTGGCATTTGCCTCCAAAATTTCGTCTTGCCGAGCCTCCAAAGCGTCAGCCATTGCCAAAAGTGCGTTGTTCCGAATTTCTTCGGGTATGCAAGCCAATTTCCTCGATGCCTCTTTTGCTCGTCGTGCTTGCTTTGTTACGTGGTCTTTCATAAACATAACTATCCTTCCTTTTTAAATTTTGACAATCAGATTGTTCAGCTTGAGAACGTTGACGTAATCGAATTCGGTAGAAATTTTTTTGCAAAGCCTTATCCCGATATGTTTTTCCGGGTCTTCGGGATTGTACAATTCAACTTGCTTTTTCGGGTCGAAAGGTCGGCAATCGTCGCGAATTCGGATTATAACCTGCTCGCCCTTGACGATAACTCGAACGTCGACGAAATGTTTTTTGCCGTCGTCGAAACCGTAATCGACGATATTGCCTGCCATCTCTTCGATACAAATGCCCGCGAACATACTGCGCCGATTATCAATGCCGCAATCCTCGCAAAAATTTTGAGCGCGTTCCGAAAGTCCCAAAACCTCATTTTTGTTCGTGACGGTTATGTTAAGTTGCTTGTCGTCGGCAACGTCAAAATCTTCGGGCAACAACAGATAATCTTCCAATCGAAAAATTATTCTTCCGCAGTGTCGACACGTTATGAAAAATACCACGAGTGCCAAGGCAAAGTATCGCAACGATAAAGCTATCCAGAAACCTGTCATTTCCAGATACAGCGTCAAGATTAAAGCGAACGGCACGACGAATCCGATATTGTTCAAAACCGACAT
This sequence comes from Selenomonadaceae bacterium, assembly GCA_017446845.1. Classification (GTDB taxonomy): domain Bacteria; phylum Bacillota; class Negativicutes; order Selenomonadales; family Selenomonadaceae; genus Quinella. The sequence continues at coordinate 4,632 of JAFSOQ010000048.1, forward strand.
GATAGTAGACAAGCGATATTTTCCGCAGGAATTGTAGTAGTAATTGAACGTTAATGCGACTGCTCCGGCTGCTATTGACAACGACACCCGGCGAATTCCTTCGAGCGTCATTTGATAAGCCGCCGCGTCTTTAGTGTAAAGGTCTGCGATTATCGGTGCCGCCAAAAATACAGCCGCGGTCATTGACAAGGAAATTATCAGCGAAGATTTCAGCGAAAGTTTCATCAGCTTCAACATTGAATGCTTGTCTCGTTCACCGATTAGAATTCCAATAATCATTTGCGTCGCCGAGCTTAAAGCTTTCGGAACTATTTCCAACATGCAAAAAAAATTAAAGACAGCCGTGAAAACCGCAACGCCCGTGCCGCCCGCACACGTCAAAGCCACTCTCGTGAGGATGCCCACACACAATACCGATAAGCCGCGCCCCAAAATCACGGGAAGACCTGCCAAAATCATTCCGCCAACATTTTTAACTTGCATTGATTCGGGCAGGTAAACAAAGTTTGCGTTCGGCTTGAAGAAATGCAACAAGAGCACTCCCGCCGCCAGCCAATAACTTATCGCCGTGGCAATGCCCATGCCCCAAAGCCCGCCGTCGAATACAAAGACGCACACGAGGTCGCCGATAATATCTGAAACGCTCAACACGACGACGGAAATTAATGCGCGGTGTCGGTCGCTGTCCAGCTGCATTATCGGCGTTAAAATCATAACCGCCGCCAGTGCCGGCAAACTCAACGAAAAAGCTTCGAGATAATCGATTGTCAAAGAACGAATTGCGCCGAGATTTTCACTCGCGCCCTGCAGGTCTGCGATTTGTTCCGCAAACAGAAAAGTTGTGCCCGTCAAAAAAATCATAATCGCAAGAGCCGTTGTCATCGCCAGCGAAAAAATTCCGTTCGCCTCGCGCAAATTACCTCTGCCCAAAGATTTGCTGCAAAGAACCTGCATTCCGAGCGCGAGGACTGTCGGAAAAATCGTCGTGAATAGCTGATAAGGAACGGTGAATCCGAACGCTGCCAATGAATCCTCGCCGAGAAAATTTCCCGTAATTATTCCGTCGATGATGTTGCCGATTGTCGAGGCGAACATTGACAGCAAGAAAATTATCAGCGTGTCTTTGAACAGCCGCGAAATTAGTTTATCCTGCTTGTCGTCCATTTCAGAAGTTTCCGACGCTGGTTAATCTGTCAATCATCTCCACTTTATCTTTACTCATGAAATGCAAATCGCTGACCACAACTTTTCTGATGTAATGCTTGACGGTTTGTCCGTCGTCGAAGGTGAAGTAACTGCTTGCCGCGTGAATTACGAGCGGTTCGCCGTTATCGTCGGTGCCAAGGTAAATCATAACGTGTCCCTTCGTGAACAGCAGAGAGCCGGGCTTAGTTTTCTTTAAAATTTCCAAACGTTGTTCGCGGTTCATATTGTTTAAAGAAATGGAATTCGTCATGGCTTTTTCCTGTTTATCGGCGTCGCGCGGAATTTCGATTCCTACAGAGCGATAAACATCTTGCGCGAAACTTGAGCAGTCGACATTATTTTCCAAGCCGCCCCAGCCGTAACCTTCGCCCAAAAATCTGAACGCTTGCCGAATCAAATTATTTTCGGAGCAGGCAAGCACGCCTTTGACGACGCCTTTATCATTGGGAATGTTGAAACCGTTTTCAATGATTACGCCGTTTGCGTCGATGCCCGGAGTGGTAACAGCCCAGCTGCCGTCCTTTTGCAAATCGGGAGCGCGGAGCAAAACTCTGCCGCCCATTTGATAAAAAGCTTGTCCTTGAGGAATGGTCTTGCGGCTGGCAATGACGGTCAGATAATTTTGCGGCGCGGCGTATTTCATCCAGGTAGCTTTGTCGGTGAAGGCAAGCGCGGACGGTTTAACCCAGCCGGCATAGGTGCGCGACTCGACGAAGACGAATTCTTTATCTTGGCTGTCAATCAAAACGATAATCGGCTCGCCGGGGTCAATGACGGTTCCTTGAAGTTGGTCGTAATGGGTATCGCTTTCGCTCGTGAACCAGCCTGCCTCTTCGGGAAGAAGTCTGAGGTTTGTTCGGTCAACGGTCAAAGCGTATCGAACGACACACACGGCGGGCAAAGCATCGAGTCCGCAATTTTTTTTAGCTTGCGTGTAGCTGAAATCGGTTATCGCCGTACCGTTCTTGAAGAGTTTCGGGAGTTCATCGCGGTCGAATTTTCCAATTTTCATGGTCGCGGTAATTTTATTGGTCATCCACTGCGTATAAACTTTTTCGGGATAGTTCACGAGGTCGACGATTGTATTGGAGCTTTTCTGACGAATTTGCAGATTGAGCATATCCAAATCCGCCGTCGCCACGAAAACATTTTCGCCCGATTTATTTTTGCCGACCCAATAATCAGCCGTCGCGCGATTATCTTGAATAGAAATTCCCGCGGCTTGCGCTGTCGACGAAAAGAGCATAAAAATCACTCCAAGCAAGATTAAAAATTTTTTGTCCATTAAAATTCCTCCTCAAAATTTTCTGCGAGGAAAATTGTATCTGCGACATCGCCGCCGAAAATGTTTGCAACTGCCGCGATTATCGGAAATAACTCAAAAATTTTTCCGAGTGCCAACAACGTTCCTGCGATTATTGCCAAAAATTTTTCGTTCATGATGATTCCCTCCTCGGAAAAATTGTGCCGACGGATTCTCCGTTTAAAGCCCGCCGCAAATTTCCGTTCGTCGAGCCGTTCACGATTAACATTGTCACGCCGTTTGAAGTCGCGAACTTCGCCGCCTGAATTTTAGTGAACATGCCGCCTATTCCGAGTTTAGTTCCTGCGCCGCCCGCGATTCGTTCAATCTCCGAATTAATTTCGGGAACTTCATCAATCAGCCGCGCAGATTTATCTTTTTGAGGATTGGCGGTGTAAAGTCCGTCGATGTCGCTTAAGATAATCAAAACTTCGGCGTCAATCATTGCGGCGACGATTGCGGAAAGGTTGTCGTTGTCGCCGATTCTGATTTCGTCGACGCCGACGGCATCATTTTCGTTGACGACGGGAATTGCGCCCATGGCGAGAATTGCTTGGAAGGAGTTGCGGGAATTTTCGCGGGCGTGTTCGTCGACGGCGTTTTCTTTAGTCAGAAGAATTTGCCCGATAGTTTGTCCGTACTCCGCAAAAAATTTTTCGTAGATGTGCATTAGAACACCTTGCCCGACCGCCGCCAATGCCTGATTTTCCGGAATGGTCTGCGGCTTAATTTTTATTCCGAGCTTATTCATGCCCGCCGCGATTGCTCCCGAACTTACGAAAATTATTTCTTTGCCCGCGTTGTGCAAGTCAACTATCTCACGAATCAAATGTTCGATTCTGTATAAATTCAATTTGCCGGTATCGGAATGCGCCAGCGTGCTCGTTCCGACCTTTATAACAATCCGTCGCGCTGATTTTAAATTTTCTCTCGCCGAGCCCAATGTAACCGCTTCCTTTTTGCTTTCATTATAAATTCATTTAGCGATTTGTGCAAGACGCTTTATTTATTTTTAACCGTATTATATCATTGCGGCAGAAAAATTTTGGAGGCGAATAATTTTGGAAAGATACGGATTGATAATCGTGCACACGGGCGACGGCAAAGGTAAAACGACGGCGGCACTTGGTTTGGCTGTGCGAGCATTCGGCGCGGGCTTGAAAGTTTTGATTTTGCAATTCATCAAAGGCGCAAGACGTTCGGGCGAGTTGAACGCTTTGGAAATTTTAGGAATTGAGGTCAGACAGTTGGGACTCGGATTCATCACCAAAGAAAATTTTGCCGAACAAAAAAAATCTGCGCGGGCAGCAATTGAACTTGCGCAAAAAGAAATTTTGTCGGGCGCGTGGGATTTAATTATCTTGGACGAAATAAATTACGCGGCAAAATTCGGCTTGCTCGACGCGGAAGAAATTTTGACGCTGATAAAAATTCGTCCGCCGCAAATGCATTTGGTCTTCACGGGTCGAAATGCCCTGCCGGAATTGATAGACGCCGCCGACCTCGTAACCGAAATGAAATTAATCAAGCACCCGTTCCGCCGAGGAATCGCCGCTCAAGCAGGTATCGAATTCTGATTAAAAATTTCCTGTTGAAAAATTTTTATCGTTATGATAGACTTTTGCAAGATTAAAAAGTTGTATGGGAGTGTTCCTATGGCAAAGAAACCAAGTAATCTTGAGGCGATAACCTTACAGAATAAACTTCTGCAAGAGCAAAATAATTCGTTGCGCAAACAAAATGAACTTTTGCGGCAAGCAATGTTAAACTTTAACAGCGACGATAAACGCGGACAACTCTTGCAACAACAGGAGCAAATAGAGCCGAAAAATGACCGCGAGATTTTTATCGACAACATCAATCGCGATGAAATACGCGAAGGATTTCTCGTCACCAGCCACAGAAAAAAATTGTGGAATGTTCAAGTCGGTTTGCTTCAAGAATTCGCCCGCATCTGCAAAAAGCATAATATCCGTTGGTTTACAATCGGCGGAACGCTTTTGGGTGCCGTGCGCCACAAAGGTTTTATTCCTTGGGACGACGACGTTGATGTTATCATGTTCAGACCCGATTACGAAAAATTTAAAAGCGTCGTCGAACAAGAATTAAAATACAATCCCAATTACAGCATGTGGTATTGGTTTAATCACAGGCTTGAAACCGACTCGGAAGCGGCTCAACATGCCAATACGGATTTGCCTTTCATTTCAAGAGAATATGCAAATAAATATGCCGGGCTGTCGCCTTTTTTTCCGTTATTGAGACTCGTAGACGAACGCACAACCTGTTTCCTGAGCGAAGAGCGCAAAGATATTTTCTACGCAATATGGATTGATATTTTTTGCTTTGATCCTTGTCCGCCGTTCCAAAATAAATCTTTGTTAAATAATTTCAACATGGCGCAGGAATTGTTTCTCGCTACTATTTATCCCGAAAAAGTAATGGAAGCACTCGAAAACGGTGAAAAATTCTTAATTCCTCGCGATAAACTGTTGACCTTCCTAAATCTTCCTTTCAAGACGCGGGCGCAACAATTCGACCTGTTTTCGTTGAAACACTACAGCAAATCTTCTTACGTATCCGAGATGGCATATCAAACGATTAGAAAAAGAAAACGCGCTTACAGAGCCGACAGCTTTGACAAGGTTATATATTTGCCTTTTGAAAAAATAGAAGTTCCCGTTCCTGCCAACTATGATGCTGTTTTAACCGATGATTTCGGCGATTGGCATAGGATAGTTGTCGCCGGCGGACATTTGAATACTTTCAGCACAGATATTCCTTACAGAGAATATTTTTCCAAAGTGACAACGCGTCAATAATTTTTTTGTGGAGGTGTGAACTGCAGCAATTTAGTGACTAGTTGTTAGTTGTTAGTGATTAGGAAAAAAATTTTTCTAACCGCTAATCACCAATCACTAATTACTAAACTGTTGCGAATTTTTTATGAGTACAGTTGCATTATTGCTTGCTTCGGGTAAAGGTCAACGCACGCGTCAAGACATTCCCAAACAATTTATAAACGTCTATGACAAGCCGATAATCATTTACACTCTCGAAAACTTTCAACAACATCCCGAAGTTGATTCTATCTTTGTCGTTTGCCTTGACGGCTGGCAAGATATTCTCCGCGCCTATTCTCGTCAATACAACATCACAAAGCTCAAACACATAGTAAACGGCGGCGCGACTGTTCAAGAGTCCACGCGCAACGGCGTCTTTGCCATGAAAGATTTTTGTAAAGATGATGACGTTGTTATCATTCATGACGGTATTCGTCCGATGGTTGACCCGGAAGTTCTCTCCGACGTTATCGCGACCTGCAAACAGTACGGAAACGGCGTGACCAGTTTGCCTTACAACGAACAGATTTTCAGGAAGAAGGACGATACTTGCACGAACGAATACATTGTGCGCGATACTTTGCGCCGCGTCCAAACTCCTCAAGCTTACAAATTCGGAAAACTTTTCTGGGCTTACGATAAAGCTTTCAAAGAAAATCACGGCATTCACGGTTCTTCCTACGTCAATACGATGATGGTTGACCTTGGCGAGACTTTGTATTTTGCCGGCGGCTCCGACAGAAATATAAAAATCACGACGGTTGAAGATATTGAGCTGTTCAAGGCTCTCCTTGCCGCGAAGAAAACTTCCTGGCTTAAATGAGGTGACGACGTGTTCATTAAGCATGAAATTTACGCGGCGGATATTGCCGGCATTGCAAAGGAAAATTTGCCGTGGGAAAAACTTTCCGGCAAAACTTTGTTGCTGACAGGCTCAAGCGGACTTGTCGGCACGGTTCTTGTCGATGCTCTCATGAAAAAAAATCGCGATGACAATCTTAACGTCAAAATCTTGGCGGCGGGTCGCAACGAAAAAATTGCCTCCGAACGCTTTGCAGATTATCTCGGCGATAAAAATTTTGAGTTCGTCAAACTCGACGTCAACAATTCTATCGAAATAAATTCTCCTGTCGATTTTATAATTCATGCGGCGAGCAATACTCACCCGCTCCTTTATTCCACAGAACCTGTCGGCACCATGACGACAAATATTATCGGCACGCACAATCTCCTTGAGTTCGGGCGCAAGAAAAATATTTCGCGCTTCGTCTTCGTGTCCAGCGTAGAAATTTACGGCAAGGCTTTGAATTCGGAAGATCTTTTCGACGAAACTTATTGCGGCTACATTGATTGCAATACGCTCCGCGCAGGTTATCCCGAAGCAAAACGCGCCGCCGAGGCTCTTTGCCAAGCTTACATCAGCCAATACAAAGTTGATATTGTAATTCCGAGATTGAGCAGGATTTACGGCGCGACGATGCGTCTTAACGATTCCAAGGCAATGAGCGAATTTATCATGAACGGCGTGCGCGGCGAAGACATTGTTTTAAAAAGCAAGGGCATTCCGAGATTTTCTTATTGCTGTGCGACGGACGCGGCGAGCGGAATTCTTTACTGCCTGCTGAACGGTCAATGCGGCGCGGCTTACAACGTTGCCGATTCAAGCGAAATTCTTTCCTTGCGCGAAATCGCCGAGTATATCAGTTCTCTTGCCGGCAAGAAAGTTGTCTTCGAGTTGCCCAGCGAAACTCAAGCAAAAGGTTTTTCAAAAGCAATTAACGCGATTATGCCCAACGATAAATTGCGCGCACTCGGTTGGTCGCCCAAAGATGATACTCGTTCGGGCGTGAAGAAAACCGTAGAAATTTTGAAATCAATCCTATAATCGATAAAAACATTAAACGTATCGAAAAAAAATTTCCGCTTAAAGCAAGCGGAAAATTTTTATTTAGAAATGAAGTTGCAGGTGTTAAAAATGTTTGTCTATCGCAAGCCGACATTCGCGGACGTCGACGAAATTTATAATTTAATTGCGGGCTACGCATCGCAAGGATTAATGCTCCCGAAACCGCACAGCACGCTTTATGAAACTTTGCGCGAGTTCGTCGTCGCCGAGGAGGTTGAGTCTAAAAAAATTGTCGGCGTCGGCGCATTGCATTTGACTTGGAACGAATTGGCGGAAGTTCGCTCAATGGCAGTTCACGAAAATTTTTCGCGCAAGGGAATCGGCTCGGCTATCGTGAAAAAACTTTTAGAAGAAGGTCGCGCCGTCGGAGTAAAAAAATTTTTCACGCTGACTTATCGTCCCGACTTTTTTAAATCACTCGGCTTCACGTTGACGACCAAAGAATCGCTCCCGCACAAAATTTGGAAAGAGTGCATTGAATGCCCGAAATTTCCAAACTGCGACGAGATTGCCTTGATACTCTGAAAAAATTTCCTCCGTATTATCGCGGAGGATTTTTTTGTTGTAGACAGTTTCAAAAAAGAATTGTACAATCAAGCCGTAAAGAAAAACAAGGATGGAGATTTGATATGCGAAAGAAGTGGATTGTTAAAGAATCAAATGCGGCGAGCGTTCAAGCGGTGGCAGCGGCATTGGGCGTGAGTGAATTGACTGCGAAAGTTTTGTATCATCGCGGGATAAGAGACGCGCAGGCAGCAAAAAATTTCCTGGAGCCGGAGTCCGCACCTTTTAACGATCCGTTCACGATGAAAGGAATGCGTACCGCCGTCGACAGAATTATTAAAGCAATCAATGCCCGCGAAAAAATTTGCATTTACGGCGATTACGACGTCGACGGAATGAGCGCGTCGGCAATTTTGATTCGGGCACTCCGCAAATTCGGCGCACAAGTTGAATCGTATATTCCCGCCCGCTCCGAAGGTTACGGCTTGAATATTCCCGCGCTGAAAAAAATTTCTGCGGAAGGCGCAACACTTTTAATCAGCGTCGATTGCGGCATAACCAACGAAAAAGAAATTGCCGCCGTCAAAGATTCGCTCGACGTGATAGTAACCGATCATCACTTGCCCGCGCCTGACGAAATTAAATCAGCCGTCGCAGTCGTCAATCCCAATCAAGGCGGCTGTCCTTATCTCGAAAAAAATTTGTGCGGGGCGGGCGTCGCATTTAAATTAAGTCAAGCCCTCGCGCAAGAAATTAACGGCGTCGACTATCAAACTTACACGACCGATATAGATATTGCCGCGCTGGCGACCGTCGCCGATTTGGTTAAGCTCGTCGGAGAAAATCGCAAAATCGTCCACATGGGCTTAAAAGAAATGCCTCAATCAAATTGCGTGGGCTTGAGGGCTTTGGTTACCGTGTCGGGTCTCGTCGATAAAAAAATTTCTGCGGGGCATGTTGCCTTCCAAATTGCGCCGCGTTTAAATTCCGTCGGACGATTGAGAACCGCAAGCACGGGACTTGAACTTTTGCTCATGGAAGATATTCCCGAAGCGCGGGCGTTGGCTAAAAAACTCAACAAACTCAATCAGAAACGCAAAGACATTGAGTCAGAAATTTTATCGGAGGCTGAAAAAAAAGTTCGTGAACTGCGCGAGGAACACGGCGGCGACTTGAGCACGTTGGTTATCGCGGGAGAAAATTGGCTTGAAGGCGTTATCGGTTTGACCGCCTCAAAACTCGTCGAACGTTACAATTTGCCGACGATTATTCTTACGACGCAAGACGGAAAAATTTATCGCGGCTCGTGCCGAAGTATTCCCGCGCTCCACATGAAAAACGCCCTCGATAGCATGAAAGACCTTTTTACTCAATACGGCGGACACTCGCAGGCGGCAGGACTTACAATCGCGGCTGAAGAGGTTCCCGAATTGATTGAGAGATTTGATAAATACGTTCGGAAAAAATTGTGCGACGAAGATTTTCAGCCGATTCTCAACGTCGACGCAATTATTGACCCCGCGCAGATAAATTTTGACGTTGCACACGAGTTCGACAAGTTCGAACCGTATGGTCTGGGAAATCCGCATCCCGTCCTTGCCTGCAAAAATGTTCGCGGTACTTTTGCGCGGGCTGTAGGTTCAAACGGAGCGCACTTGAGTTTTACGATTGACGGTGAAGAAAAAATTCGGGCGATTGCTTGGAACAGCGGAAATCTTGCGCCGCTTGTCGAGAACGAGCCGTTTGACCTTGCTTATGAGCCGTCGCTTGATTCTTGGCAGGGTGAAGTTCATATTCAATGCAACGTGTCGAGCTTGGAGCCTGTGGAAGTTCCGGGAGAATTCCCCGACCGTGAACAACTCCTTGACATTTACAGTTTTCTGCGTCGCGCCCGAAATTTCAGCGAGAAATTTGATTTGTGTTCTCTGGTAAATGTTTTCAACGAATCGGGCAAAAATTTTTCTACGTATAAATTCGACAGCGCGATTAAAATTTTCGAGGAGCTGGGCTTGATAATAATCGACAACGAGAAAAAAACTTTTGAATTGCCGCGCCCGAAAAATAAATTGGAGCTGACGAATTCGAGGACATACAGATTGGGAAGGAGGGAACAGGGCGCACAAGTCGCGGAGTCACCGAGCAGGAAAGTTATTTCTTTTGAGCAGGCATCTGCGCGGCGTGCCCTAAAATCATGAATGACAAGGGCAAACCACCCGTCACGATAAAACTTTTGATGGATACGGTCAAAAGCTACATGCCCGACGCAGATTTGGATTTGATTGAGCGAGCGTATCTGGTTGCCAAGGAAGGTCACGCGGGACAAAAGCGAGCTTCGGGCGAACCGTATATAAATCACCCGCTCAACGTCGCGGCAATCTTGGCTGAACTTCAACTGGACGACACGACGATAGCCGCCGCAATTTTGCACGACGTCGTTGAGGATACAATTTTCACTCAAGACGAAATCAAAGACATGTTCGGCGAAGAAATCGCGTTGTTAATCGACGGCGTGACGAAAATCGGGCAAATTTATTTTCAAACAAAAGAACAACAGCAAATTGAGGCTTACAGAAAATTAATAATCGCGACGGCAAAAGATTTACGGGTCATCTTGATAAAACTTGCCGACCGCTTGCACAACATGCGAACGCTGAAATTTGTGCGCGAAGATAAACGCAAACGAATCGCCAAAGAGACAATGGAACTTTACGCGCCGCTTGCCAATCGACTCGGCATTTCAAATATCAAGTGGGAATTGGAAGATTTATGTCTGCGCTACCTTGAGCCGGATATTTATTATGATTTGGTCGAGCACGTCAAGCAAAAGCGTCGCGAGCGGCAAATTTATATCAGCGAGGCGGTTCGGCTTATCGAGGAAGAATTTGACGAACTGGAGATTCACGCGTCAATAACCGGTCGTGCCAAACATTTCTACAGCATTTATAAAAAAATGTTGCGCGACCATAAAGAAATCGGCGAGATTTATGACTTGTCGGCGGTGCGGATTTTGGTTGACGATATTAAAGATTGCTACAATGTTTTGGGCGTGATTCACGCGAAGTGGCGACCGATTCCGGGGCGGTTCAAAGATTATATCGCCATGCCTAAGAGTAACGGTTATCGCTCGTTGCACACGACGGTTATGGCTTTGGGCTATCCGCTGGAAATTCAGATAAGAACGTTCGCCATGCATAAAATTTCTGAATACGGCGTTGCGGCTCATTGGAAGTACAAGGAAAGCGGCTCGTCGAAACCTGCGAACAGTGACCGCGACCAAAAAATTTCTTGGCTGCGACAAATGGCGAAGTTGCAGAAGGAAATTAAAGACCCGAAGGAATATCTTGAGGCTTTGAAGTTGGATTTCTTCAGCGATGAAGTTTTTGTCTTCACGCCGGGCAGAGATTTGGTTGTCTTGCCGCAAGGTTCCAATCCGATTGACTTTGCCTACAGAATTCACACGGAGGTTGGTCATCATTGCGTTGGCGCGAAAGTCAACGGGCGAATCGTTCCGCTTGAATATAAACTTCAGAACGGCGACTTCGTGGAGGTCGTGACGAATAAATCAAACAACGGACCGAGCCGCGATTGGCTCAATATCGTTGCGTCGAGTGACACGCGCCAAAAAATTCGTTCGTGGTTCAAGCGGGAAAATCGCGAGGAAAATATTGCTCACGGGCGCGAGATGATTGAATCCGAACTGAGAAAACTCGGCTACAACGCAAAAGACTTGCTCAATGAAAATCGTCTTGCTGCAGTTGCCAGACGCATGAACATTGCCAACGAAGACGATATGTTGGCGGGCATAGGTTACGGCGGCACGTCGGTTCATTCGGTCATAACAAAGCTCGTCGAAATTTATAAAAAGGACATTGCCGCGAGCACTCCGCCTGATATTTCCGCGCTGCTTGCCGAGATTAAACAGAAACCTGCGCGGGGTAATCAGAAAAAATCCGAACACGGCGTTTTAGTTGAAGGTGAGAGCGGATTTTTCGTGCGGCTGGCAAGATGTTGCAACCCGATACCCGGCGACGAAATTGCCGGCTACATAACTCGCGGACGCGGCGTTTCCGTTCACCGCGCGGATTGTCCGAACATTTTAAACGGCACGAGCGATATGGAACGCATGATTGAAGTCAGTTGGGACGAAAAGAGCGATAAAGTTTATAACGTCGACGTGGAAATTATTTGCGCGGATAAAAGCGGCGTGCTCCTTACGTTGATAGGCGTACCCGCCGAAATGAAATTGAATTTGCATTCGATTCACGCCGAGCCGAACAAATATAATAAAACGTCGACGGTTAAACTCGGTGTCGAAGTCAATACCGCCGCGCAAGTCGAAACGCTCATGAATAAATTGCGGCGCGTCGAAAACGTTTACAGCGTCATGCGCCCGATGAAAAAGAAAGCTAACGTTTAGAGAAATTTTCATTGATAAATCGGAGGTGATGAATTGCTCAATTATATTTTTACCGAAATCCTGGTTTTGGCTGACGGGACAAAAAAATTTGCCCGCAAAAAAATCGTCAAGCATCGTTACGGCATCAGTTTTATAAACGGCTCGCTTTATGCGGTTGCCTCGGAAGTTAAAAAAATTTACAACGCGGAACGCGCAGGAAATAAATCCGATATGTCCGCGCTCCTTGTGAGGATAAATGATTTTTCAAAGCGCGACAGTCAAAAAGTGACGGACAGCATTTTGGTTTTGGGTGAGAGCGGATTTTTTACCCGACGTTCAAAATGTTGCAACCCGTTGCCCGGCGACGAAATTGCCGGCTACATAACTCGCGGGCGTGGAGTTTCCGTTCACCGCGCAGATTGCCCGAACATTTTAAACGGAACTTTCGACGCGGCGCGCATGATTGAGGTCTGTTGGGATACGACGAGTGACGAATTTTATAACGCCGAATTTGAAGTTGTGTGCGCCGACAGGAGCGAATTGCTTGCCAAACTTATCGCGGTGCCCGAATCAATAAAGTTGAGACTCCGTTATGTTTGCATGACACCGAATAAATTTGACCCGATTTCGACGCTCAAGCTCGGTGTCACGGTAAATAATCCGACTCAAGTCATTACGTTGACAAATAAATTGCGCGGTCTGAAAAGTGTCTACAGCGTTACGCGCCCCATGAAAAAGCAGGTTAGCTTATAGCTTATAGCTTATAGGTTATAGGATTTTCTATCAGCTATAAGCTGACAGCTATCAGCTAAACTGGAGGTGATTGATTGGAAGGAATTTATTTAATTTTGGTCATGATAATAACGGGCGGCGCGATTGCATTTATCGGCGACAAACTCGGCACGAAAATCGGCAAGAAACGCCTTTCAATCTTCGGGCTGCGCCCGCGTCATACGTCAATGGTCGTGACGGTCGTGACGGGCTGTTTTATAACCGCCTTGTCAATCGGGTTCATGGTTTTAATTTCGCAAAACGTTCGCACGGCACTTTTCGGCATGGACGAACTTCGACAAACCATGGACGCGACACTTGCCGAACTCGACGAAGCGACGGAAAATTTATTCAAAGCTCAAACAGAATTTGAACGCGCCAACGAAAATTTGCGCATGTCCAAAGAAGAAATCGTCGCGCTCAAAGAAGAGCAGGAAGAACTCCGCACAGAATCCGAACGCCTTAAAGAAGGCAACGAGCAACTGGAAAGCACGAACGCCGAACTTGCCGCGCAGAATGAAAATCTTTCGGGCACGAATGCCACGCTTGAGGCTGACAATAAAAAACTCGGCGAATTTAATATCACGTTGACCGCCGATAATGAAAAACTTTCTTCGGACAATGACAGACTTTCTTCCGACAACGATAAACTTTCCGCCGATAACAGCGAGCTTGAGGAGCGCAACAGTCGTCTGCGTGAAGGTATTATTGCAATTCGCGAGGGCGATATAACTTTGCGTGCGGGTGAAATTTTGGCGAGCGGAATCATAAAAGGCGGACAAAATGCCGAGGAAATTTCTGCGGAGATAAATGCCCTTGCCGAACGCGCGACGCAAATTTTGACGGAACGTTTCGGCGGCGATGAAGATAATTCCGTTTGGATTTACCAGCCCGAACTTCAACGCGTCATTAGTGAGATTGAGGCGAGCGGGCGCGACATGGTTTTGAGAATCACTGCGGCGGGCAATATGGTTCGCGGCGAGCCGGTTCGTTCACGCCTTGAAATTTATCCCAACGAATTAATTTTCAAAAAGAATGAACTTATTTTTTCTAAAGTTTACGATTTGAACGGTGAAATCCGCCCCGAAGAAATTTTGCAGGACTTTTTGACGGAGATTAATAAAATTGCAGTCGCGAAAGGAAGTTTGACCGACCCGCTTACGGGAAGTGTCGGACGTATGGAGGCGACGCAGCTTTATGAAATTTTTGATTCATTGAGTGAAGTTAAAGGAAAAGTTCGTTTGACTGCTACCGCCCGCGAGCAAACAGATTCTCAAGGACCGCTCAGGTTAAATATAAAATTGGAGCAAAGGGAGTGAACAGTGGTTAGCGATTAGTGGTTAGTGATTAGGGATGAAAACCTAACT
>JAFSOQ010000049.1 GCA_017446845.1 Selenomonadaceae bacterium
ATATGCATCGCGGCGGCTGTATCTTTCAATTTCACCGCCTGCCCAAATGGGCTCACGACGACCCCAAAAAATTTTTCCAAGCCGCCGATAAATATGAAGGCGTCGGACATCGGCGGTACGTTGAAATTGAATTTGCCTTGCCAAATGAATTGAAGACCGTCGAGCAGTATCGCCAAATCATTGACGCTTTTATAGCCAAACATTTGAGCGACCATTATTACGCTTACGCCATTCACGACAAAATTGGCATGTTATCTGGTCAACGCCATCCCCACGTTCATATCATGTTTTCCGAACGCTTGATTGACGACGTGGAAAAAATCAAGGAACGTTCTGCTAAAGCTTTTTTCCTCTATCCGGCGCGAAAGAAAAAAGACGGTTCTCAACCTTCCTTTGAAGAAAAATGGAAACGCGGGGCTCCTAAAGACTGCAAGTGGTGCAACCATCAATACGTTACAGAGCTTCGCTCTGACTTTGCCCAAATTCAGAATGCAGTATTGGAGCAAAATGGCTTTTCCATTCGCGTTGACCATAGAACTCTACAAGCGCAGAAGGAAGAAGCGGAGAAAAACAGCGATTCTTCCCTTGCTCGCCTTTTTAGCCGAGTGCCAGAAAAATATATCGGCGTCATTTCTTGCCAGGATTACGAAGAACCTCGATTAGAGCGATTGAAAATTTTTCGAGGATTGCGTGAACGCCATTTCGATTTAGTAATGAAGCTCGACGCTTCAACTAAGGAAGCCGACGAATTGGAAGTTAAGGACGATGTTCATTTTGTTGCCTCTCGTCTCAAAGCTTTAATCGAATCGAAAGAATACTCCGAGCAAAAGTTTGCCGACCCATTTCTTGCGGACTTGAAAAATAAAATGCTAACCGCTGTTGCTCAAGTGAATAAATGGAAACGTTCTATTATTTCCCAGCATGACGCCGAAGAACAAGCTAAGCTTGAATACATGGCTAAATCCGAGCGCGAACTTTGGCTTAAATATTTTGAAACGCTGGCGCAGAAAAAGCGATTGGAACAATTTTTGCAGACGCTCAAAAAGCCCGATGAATCGGATAAGGAAGCAACTCGTGCCTTTGCGCAAATTACTTCCGGCATTAAAAACCAAATTGCCGACCTTGATACCTACATTTCTTCCATGAAAAAACCTGTTGAAGACATACGTCGCCGCCTTGAGCAACCTGATTGTAGAAACAATATTTTGATGGTGACGCACCAGATTTTGCAAGCCAATACTCATGCAAGGAAAATGCTTAAACGCGCAAACATTGATTTAGACAAAGCGGTCGATGACCTTAGAAACGCGCTTTTAGTTCAGACAATGGAAGAGCCGCAAAGCAGTTTCAAAACTCGCGAAATTTACGACCTCATTCGACGTCAGTACCATGCTTTGAAAAAGGAACATGAGGATTTGTTCGTTGAAAAACTTCACCTCCAACGCCAGATAATTTCTCCTCAACGCGCTATCTTTATGGCGAAAAATATTTTTGTTCACGGTGACTTCAAACGTCTGCGCGAAGACTTTCGCCGTTTCAAAAAAAACGAGCAACGACTCGCTCCTAAATTGCTTGCTTATGCTAAGGAAGAAAAGGAATTTCAAACGCGAGACTGGTCGGTCTTTCCGCGTTCCACTTTCTTACAACAACAGTATTATCTGACCAAACAGCGAACATTACTGGAATTGGAGAGAAGCCGCCTCAACCAAATTAAATTCTCTTTGCAAAATAAACAAGCCGACTTGGATTCTTTGTGTCATCAACCTGACGCAACGAAGAAAATCAACGAAATAGCCATCAGCATTCTTCGTAAGAATTTACGATTCGTCCGGCAGTTAGAAAAAGTCGACAAGCGCGACAAAGAACTCTCTGAAAAAATGAATCATGTTAAAGAACAAATGACAGCGTTGGAAGAAAGAGTCGCGCACGATAAAATCAATACTTACTATCGCGTAACTTGTTCCAATAAGTTGTCAAACAGTAAGGCGGCATCAATAATCGCTGACGCTATCTTATTCGACCCACAAGCAGTGCAACTGGTCGCTCGCTCTAATGGCAATAACCTCGAAATAGAAAAGGATTGGGAAATGATGAGCGAATTCGACAAGGACGAAATAATCCGCAAAAAAATTATTCGCGAACTGTGAAAAAATCACATTCAAATATTTCTCCATCCGAACCAATCTTATCTTTCATACTAGGAGAACTCATTTTCTTGAGTTCTCCTTTATTTTTTGTGACTAAAGCAACCTCATTTGAAGAAAAAACGCACTCCGAAACCAAAATCATTTTTTTCATCGGAAATTCATCAATGGCGTCCTAACGCCATTAGTGACGTTTAGTGACGAAACTAGTGACGAAAGTGCCGTTTCAAGTGACGTTTCAGTGACGAAATAATTTCCAAAAATTTCGCGTCCTAATGCGGATTAGTGACGCAAGTGACGCAAGTGACGCTTTGGGGAACTTTTTCTCTCCTAAGAAAAAAATTTTATTTTTTCTGTGTGTGCGTTTAACTAATTTTTTCCCAGAAAATTTATTTTTTCTCTTAATGTCCTCTAACCTTGTAAAAACCGTCACTAACGTCACTAACGTCACTTTCGTTGATTTGACGCGACTTTTTTCAAAAAAGTTTCGTCACTCATTCGTCACTTTGCTAAAAGTTTCGTCACTTTTCCGTCACTTTATGAAGTATACCTGAAAAA